>JADHRK010000044.1 GCA_016777435.1 Flavobacteriales bacterium | reverse complement strand
ACGAACCACTTTGTGGTCCGTATGATTACAACGCGGTAGAAGTCCAGGAGTGGCTGCGAGATCTGGATGGAGATGTTCGGGTTTTTCCCACTGTTACGGATGGTTCTGTGCCTTTGCAGGTGCAGTGGCTCAATGGCAACAATGCGGGGCAGTCATGGAGCATATTTGATGCAGCGGGCAAACAGGTTTCGGCGGGAATGTGGACCTTCGGTCAAAACCAGATCCCTGTGTTAGGCCTTTCTGCCGGGATGCACATCCTACGATTCCACGAAACAACTGCTGCAGCCAAATTCTGGGTGCGCTAATCATGGAATGGAGCAAAGAATGTTCACTGCTTCAATAGGCGCAATGTTTCTTCTTGGCCCGAAGTGTATTGCAGGTGCAGAAAGTTGATTCCGATCGGCCAATTGGTTGCGTCGAATGTTACGCGTTCGGTTTGTCCGTTTCTCTTTAAAACTTCGATTGTTTTGCCGTCGCTGCCAATTATCCTGCACTCCCTCCAAGGCATTTCACTGTCTAAATTCAATTCATCGGTGAATGGATTTGGAAATGCTTTGAGCGCATTTGGTATCCGTTGCACTGTATTCTGCCCCGTCGTATCAACCGGGTTGAGCGATTCAGGAACGATGGAATCCAGAGGAAAACTGAGTATGCTTCGGGCAAATGTTCCTGCCACGAGGCGGTCTGTGATAGTATCAGCAGCCAAATCATAGACAGGAATTACAGGCAACTCACCGACCGGCTGCCAAGCATTTCCCCAGTTGTTCGTTGCAAAGACACCGGCATCGGTGGCCACAGCCCAAATGCTATCGGTGAGCGGTAGGATTTGATTCACCGGATGCACCGGTAAATTCCCTTGAATGGATTGCCATGGGCCGCCAATGGCTGCCCGAAAAATATAGGGCTCATAATCGGCGTTTCGGTATCCGCTTACGGTGCAAAACATGGAGTCAGGATAATGAGGATCAAATTCCACATCGGTGATAAACTGTCCTGGCAGTCCGGTTTCCATGGGCGTCCAATTGCCACCGCCATCTTCTGTGATCCATAGATGGCCGTCAGTAGTACCTGCTGCCATTTTATTTTCATCAAATTGGGATCCCGCAACAGTGCTTATGCAGCGGTAAGACAATCCGGGTTCGGTGTTTTCAGTAAGGTCCGGGCTGACGGCCTGCCAGAAGTTTTCCGGTGCATTGTTCATCCGGTAAACGCGCTGGGTGCCTGTGAGCATTACATCGGGATTCGCGGGGTGGTACGCCAATGGCGCATCCCACCAAACGCGGTCTTCTTCGTCAATGCCATTCAGAAAATCGTTCCAAATCGGTTCTTCATCGGGTCCGGTCATGCTGAAGCGCCAATTTCCCCATTGATAGCCGGCATAGCGCAAGAATGGATTTTCGGGATGGTAAATGCATGCGAATCCATCTCCACCCAGATCGCGTGTCCATTCAGTGGGGGCCAAATAAGAACCCGTGGTGGTTCCATTGTCTTGGGCACCGCCGGTGTACACTCCTGGATTGTGTGGATTCCACGTGACGCGGTAAAACTGGGAGACGGGTATGTCTTCAATGTCCTCCCAAGAAAGACCATGATCGTCTGTTCGGTACAGGCCGCCATCCGTAGCTAAGACACATGATTCCGGTCCAATCCATTGCAGGTCATGTTTGTCTGCATGTACTTCATAGGACCACCATTCGGGTCCCATTAGGCTCCAATTCGCACCACCGTCCATCGAATTCCAGAGGTTGACTCCGAGAATGGTGATGTCTTGATCGTTGAATGGATTGATTCGGATTTTCGAAAAGTACCATCCAAATCCACCCAATGCGTTTTCAGGGATGTTTTCAATCGGAATGAGTGCTTCCCATGAGGTGCCGCCATCTTGTGTTCGGTAAATGTTGTCCAGTTGACTGTTTTGCCCCACGACCAATGCGTGAACACCGGAGTTGGAAACGGCAAGTCCAATGCGGCCGCGCTCGTCCGGTCCCCATGGATTTTCCAAAGCGAACCAATTTTCACCCTGGTCAGTCGACTTCCAAATGCGGCAGTGTGGTCCCGAAACAATGCTCTCTGTTGATGTCCTGGTCCGATGCCAGGCGCTCGCAAATAGGTCACCACTGGCAGGATCCTGAATGATGTCTGTTATGCCTGCGGAATCATTGGGCAAAAGAACTTGCTCCCAATCCAATCCATAGTTGAGGCTTTTGAAAAGCCCACGATTGGGCCCAGGTATGGCGGGATTCCCCATGGCACCAGCAAGGAGGGCCTGTTGTTCTCCATCGAGGTACAATAATTTACTAATGACCCCCATAGAATCGAGCCCTGCAGACTGCCAGTTGGCTCCTCCATTCATGGAACGAAAAACCCCCGCACCGATGCGAGGGAAGCTGCTAATTTGTGGGTCTCCGGTAGCAAGAAACATGCGTTCCGGGTAGTCCGGATGAAAAACCAAATCGCCAGTGGACATGGCGGGCAAGTCTTCTGTAATGCAGACCCATTCATCGTCTCCAGGGGTCATCCACAGTCCACCGGAACTGCTACCTGCAAAAAACTGGAAGGGTTCGGAAGGGTGTTGTTGAATAAAATTAAAACGTCCACCAATGTTATTCGGTCCTTCGGTACGCCACGCTCCATCGATCAAACGTGCAGTTGAAAGAACCTCTTCATCATGCAGCCAGCGCTCAATGTTCTTCCATTTTCGACTCGCTTCATCGGCGTTCCAGACGTCTTCAGGATACGACCACTTCCAAGCTTCCGCCAATGCGGGACGCATTTTTTTGTGCACGGATGCAACCGGTTTTTCGGGTACTTCTGGGTGCAGTGTGGCATATCGGCTTTGGGCGGCTAGTAGGATCAAAAAACAGACGAGGACGCCAGCCAATGTGCGCAGTAGTTTCATGCGAGAAAGATAAGGTTTATCGAATCAAGGCAATCGAACCTTCCATGCTCCGGACCTCGTAATTGTCTCCCCGCAGCACAGCGCGGTAGAAGTAAATCCCATTGGACGCGAAATGCGTTCCACCTTTCACATCACCCATCCAGAAATCATGTTTGTCCTGTGTTTCGAAGACCAGGTTTCCCCAACGGTCGAAAATGTGCAATTCAAACGACTTGACAGCATCGTTGCAAACGATTTTCCAAGCATCATTTCGGCCGTCTTGATCGGGACTAAAGGCATTCGGTGCATAGGCCGTAATCCCTTCATCAAGCGAAATGCTCCGGCATTCAATCGCCGTGCAACTGAGCTCATCGGTTACCTCCAAACAGACTTCAAATTGGTCACTGCCAATCGTGTTGAGCTGGACTTCGACTTCGATTCCATTGGTTTGGATCGCTCCTCCAATGTCCCAATCATAGATGTGGTTTGTATTGGCGCCACTGGCGGTGAGTGTCATGAATTCGTCGAATAAACTCGGGTTGGCTGGATTGGTCTGAAAATTTGCCTCGGGAGGTGAATTCAAACAAAGTAAATCGGCGGCTTGAGCTGTGTTGGTGCAGCCCGTGTTCCCATACACCGTGTGACTCAATTCAAAACAGCCTCCTTCGGGGATTTCAAAGGTGGAGGAATTGCAGTCAAAACTAACGGTCGAACCGTTTTGTGAATAGGACCATTGGCAATCCGTGGCATCGGGATTTACGGGTGCTGAACAAATAACCGTCGCAGGGGCACAGGAACTTTCCGTTGCGAATTCAAAATTGGCATCGGGCAGCGGGATGATGAGGATGCTTTGCGTAGTACTCGAACCGCAAGCCCCTGGAATGGTGTATAGAATGTCGAGCGATCCGCTGCCTGCTTCACTGGCGTCAAAATCTCCGTCGTTGCTGAGACAGTTGGAACAGGAGGCGAGCCATTCGCCCCCCGAAACGTCTGGAGTGAGCTCAACTACGGGGGCATTGGTGCACAAGGAAGATGGTAAGGCAAAGGCACTGCTCAGATTCGGTGTCACGGTAAATGAACCATTGGATGAAATAGGGCATAGGCCATCGATGGAATAAGTGACCTGCCAATTGCCTACTCCTGCAAGTTCGGTGTCGAACAGACCGCTTGCGTCGGCACAGGTGCCGCATTCCGCGTTCCAGGTTCCGCCGGCTTCATCAGCAATCATGAGTACCTCGCCTTCTCCTTCGCATGCCGTGAAGTCACTAAAATTCGAGCTGGGCGTCAAGATGACTTCAATGATTGCGGAAACAGATGTGGCGCAAGGACCTAAAGAATTGTAAGTGACCTCGATGTTGCCTGCTGCAGCTCCTTGAGTATCGAAGTTACCGGAGTTAGAAAGGCAGTCCGTACAATCCACACTTGTCCAGTTGCCAGAATAGGTGTCATCGGTTGTGAGGTCGATTGGCGCGTCGGCCGAGCAAACAAATGCGGGAGCGGAGATCACCAATCCTACAGGTTCGACGACATCCAGTTCAATGGCATCGCTGACCATTGGACATCCATTGTTCGAGCCCCCTAAGGTGTAAGTTCCTGCATCTGAGGCAGCGACGGGAGAGAGTGTCAATTCTTCGGCATCGATCTCGGAGCCGTCCGGCAATGTCCATGTCCAAAGCGCTCCGGGAAACGCCTGATCTGGACTGAGTGTCCAATCGCCTCCAGCACAAGCAGATTCGGTGGGGGAGTCAAAACCGACAATGACGGTTTCATTGACCACCACATTGAACATTGCTGCCTCGGAAGCACAATCATTCGAAGTCACCACCAGTGAGAACAATCCCGCATCACTCAAATTTGCGCCGCTCCAGGTGACAACGCTATCGGTCGCGAGTACATTTCCATCTACATCCAGCCAATTCCATTCATCTGCTTCGGTCAAGGCGACCCAGCTCCAAGCGTCACCCTCGCATAAATCGGGTATGGCCATGACGGAAGGTGTGCCGGGTTGCTCGTTGATGACCAGCGCTAAGGTGTCGGGTAGTATTTCACATCCGTTGACGATACCAGACACGATGTACAAACCGGTGTCGGCCATGGTGATTGGCCCAAATGAGATGGCGTCTCCTGAATCAGTGAATCCATTGGGGCCTTGCCAATCATAAGTCGCTCCAAGAATAGGGTTGCAATACAGTTCCGCCAATTCGCCCTCGCAGAGGTTGTCGTCGGTGACGAAGGTTTCGTGCTCAAATTGCGTAAATGCACTGAAAAATCCGTACCGCGTGCCGCTTGCGGCGCCACCGTTGATAATCCCAAGGTGAAATTTAGAAGATGAATTTTCAATCCGTGAAGCCCCTCCCGTTGGAATGAATCCTGTGGCGGTGATGTTGGCATATTTCCAAGCACCTCCTGTTCCGGGAACATCTGAAAACACGCCAGTGCCCACGTTTGCAGCAGAGCCGTTCAGGAGGAAATCGCCTTCACCGCCCGAAGGGACAATAATTTTTATCCCAAAAAATTCTGAAGTAGAGCGCACAAACGCCACTTCATTCGATCCGGTGCATGAGATAGGGGGAAGGATGGCTTGCCCCACTTCGCAGCCAAAACCCGTTAGATGCAATGCAATAACAGGTGCGCTAGTCTCGTAATAGCCCGCGGTGCCTGTTAGGTTGTGGCTGAAGGTCTCGCCTGTGTTCAAGGTGAGTCCGGTCACCAAATTTCCATTGACGGTCACGCTCGTACCGTCCTCAGTGGCCACGAGGTATACCTTGTCTGGACCGCTGAGGTTGCCTTTGACAGCGATGTGCTCCTCTCCTGCGAGAGAAGCAGGGATGATTTGGTCGCCCATCATGTCCCAGCATGCTCCATTGAGCACAGAATCGTCGCTTACGGTCACCGCGATGGGGTGGTTGCTTGTGATCAGTGTGCCCGAAGGGTGTCCAGGACCGTTGGTTGCGCTTGCCCGCATCCCATAAGTTTCGCCCGCATTCAGGGTGAAGCTAAAGGCAACGCCAGCGGGATGTCCGTTGAGATTCTCCGTGGGTACCACCGTTACCTCGGTTCCATCTGAGGTCGCGATTACGTCGATGCCGGCGGTGGATTGCGTGAAGTTATTTGTCAGGTTGGTCTGAAAGGGTACGTAAAATTGGGTGCCCAGAGAGGCACCTCCTTTGAGTGTGAAGATATCCGTGTTCTCCGGGTGATTCACTTCGTAGTAGGCGGTGATCGGAGCACTGGAAACAATGCGCAATCCTTTAGTCAGAACTTGGTTGCTGGGTTTGTTTTCGATGATCCCAAGCCAGGCTGTCAAGTCCAATGTGGCTGTGCCAGTGGCGGGGATCGAAAGGCTTTGAGCGGGAAAACCAGGATTCGCCGGTTGATCGACGGTCACATCAGCGGCTTCGTCCAAAGTCGAAAACCGCAATAAAATTGGGGCATCGCCGTGGTTGGCCCAAATCTCTGGAGCAACGAACCAAAATTCAGTATCCAGTTGTGCCTCAGCTTCTAGCGGGGAAGACAAAATGCACAATGCGACAATCGGCGAAAACAAAGCGGTGCGCATGCATCGGGCAATGTGCTGCAATTGATTCCGATTGGTACTAGTTGCGGTCTTTGACCTGATGAATGAAGCGATGGGATTCAACAATGTGTGGAATACTGATGCTTCCAAGAAACGCGAAAAACCATCCGACAGTTGCTTGGAAAGAATGGGTTTCATTGAACCCGAACAAATATATGCCTCCAATGATGATTGCCCAAGCCCCGAGGTGGAATGGCGCAGCTTTCATCCAAAGCTGTTGATTGCTCATTTTTAGGCCATTTTTGAGGTGTGACCAACCGGCTATGCTGTGTTGCCCCACGAAGAAAATCATGAATGCCATCAGCACAGGTAAAAATGGAGTGGTAGCCAACATCAATAGACTCCAAATCCATGGGATTTTTCGCAGATGAATGGCAAAGGCCAGTGCCAAGATCCATCCTGCAATTGTGGTAATCTCGATCCAATAGGAAGCGCCGCGTGCTCCGCTCAAGAAAACTTCGGAGACGCCAATCGGAAGCAAGATGGATTGCACTTCATCCAAGTGCCAGCCGAGGATCATGCTCAGCACAAAAACCCCCCAAATCATTTCGCCTCCTTTCACGTCCCAAAGTTCAAAGTCGGCTTGTCCAAAATGCCAAGCACTCAGGAGTAGAAAACCAATCAGCGTGATGCCAGGAATGAACAACCAACCCATCAATACCAATCCAATCGCTGCAAGGTATTTAGCAATGTAAACCCATGAGGTGGCAGTGTTATTCCGAAAGCTGTGTGTCAATACGTCCAGCGCGCCGTGAGGAATGCCCACCAGAACGAGTCCGACGATTGCGATTCCACCGCTGACCCACCAAGCCAAACTTGGCGCAAAATAAAATGCACCGGATGTGGCTAAGGCGAAAAGAAAAAGTGTGGCCGCATAGCGGTTGGCGGTGGATTCCGTCATCGCACCAACGTCAAATTGCCCGTGAGCTCGATGGCACCTTCTTCGGTGTAGGTCACCGATCCGGTTTCCGTAACAATGGTAAGGTCACCTTCTGCCCGGTTGATCCGAAGGACGAAGTAATAAGTGCCATCTACGGCCTCATCGGGGGTTGGTTGCCAGCCGGCTGAATTGCCAAAATCAGAGGATTGAAACACAACTTGGCCCCAGCGATTGTAAATGGTGCAAGAGCTGTTCGGGAAGTAAGACAAATCGGGCAGCTCGAACCGCTCATTCAAGCCATCCTGGTTCGGGGAGAAGACGTTCGGAATAACCAAATCGCAAAGCACTGTTTCTACCTCAAAAGTCCCGTTAGCTTCCAAGTTGCAGGGTGCTCCGGTTGTCATGTAAACGGCATAGGTGCCATCGGTTGTGGCGGTGATTGCCGGTCCTTCTCCATAGGAAGTAGCGTTGCCTTCTTGGTCAAAGAAATCCCAGGAAACATTGTAAGCCCCATCGTATTGGGGCAAGTTGAGCAATGGATCCATATCGGGACACCGCTCCACGAGCAAGGCCTCAAACGAATCAATGATGTCTTCCGGCAATGGAATCACAGTTAATTCACCTGTGACCACGGCAGAAGGACAATTTTCGAAGGACGTATATGCTTCATAACTGCCATTTGCCTGCAATGGCGCTTCTTCCATGATCAACGAGTTTCCTGAAAAGCTCCCCCAATAGGGGTGGAACCATTCCAGCGTCCCTTCGCCGTCGGGTGCTCCCCAGATTTCCCACGGCGTCCCTTCGCAGATCTCGTCAAAGCCATTGATTGTGGGCGGAAGTGGCGTTGGGATCACTTCCAACCAGAAGGAGTCAGGGACCATTGGACATCCGTCGATACTTCCGTTGATGGTGTACCAACCCGATTCATTGGGATGGGCATTCATCACGCTGAGTTCAGCTGCATTGGAGGTGAATCCGTTGGCTGCACTCCAATTCCATTCAACGAATTCGGGCCCCACTGCCAGGGCTTCAGTGGCTTCTCCTTCACAGATTTGAATAAATTCGACCGGTTGGTCGTTTCCATCCAAAATTTCGAGCAATCCAGGCGGAACAATGTTAAACGGAAAGTCGAGTGGTTCTGACAAACAGCCGTTGAGTGAGGCCACGACGGAGTAGTTTTGTTCATCGGCCCAATCGGTTTCCAAAATGATCCACGGATTGCCTTCTCCTAAGAAGGTGCCATTCCCATTATACCAGGTGAACGTGGCGTCCGTTGCATTTGAAGAGGCCGTGAAGTTGGCTTCGTTTTCAAGGCACGCATCCGGCGCTATAACCTCCATCACAACAGGGTTTTCCAATACTTCAATCCAGATGGAATCAGGGATGAGAGGACAATTATTTTCTTCCCCGCTTAACGTGTACCAACCTGAATCTTCCGGCAGGAGATTGGTCAGTTGCACACCGGACAGATTGCCGAGCGATGTATTTCCCGGTCCAGTCCATGCATAACTGGCACCAACTTTGAACGTGGTTTCCAGCGTTAAGGAACTACCGGCACAAATGGATGATGGAATCGAATTGATTTGCGCTGCTGCCTCGGCGATGATTTCCACATTGAAAAAATCAGGTTCCGAATGGCATCCATGATCGGTGAGGGTGAGGCTGTAAAGACCAGAGTCAGCCGCCTGGGTGGTTTCGATCTGCAAGTTAAAATTGCCGTTCAGGTCTCCATTGGGTCCGCTCCAATCGTAGAATACGGGTCCTGCGCTGTCCGTTGATAGCCAGAGTGGCTCTCCTTCGCAAAGCACTGGAATGCCCGAGATTTCAGGGGCATCGGGAACGGCATAGACCAGCAGGTACATCGAATCACTTTCAATCGGACAGGCACCGACATAGCCTGAAACAAAGTATTCTCCCGCATCGTCAAATGACGCGTTGCCGAGGTCGATGCTATTGCCTTGACCTACAAACCCATTCGGCCCTGTCCAATCATAGGTGGCATCATTCAGAATATTGGAATTCAATGTGACAGGATCTCCGTCACAAATGGTATTGTCTTCCAATTGAATCGCATAAGCCTGTTGGCCATAATTGCTGAAATAACCGTAGCGGGTGCCTGAACTAGCTCCTCCATTGATGATTCCAAGGTGAAATTCTGAGGTTGAATTTGACAGGCGAGAGGCTTGGAGTTGAGGCACAAAAGAAGTGGCTGTAATGTTGGCGTATTTCCATTCCCCAGCTGTTCCCGGCACATTGTAAAAATCCGATGCCTCAACAAGATTGGCATTGCCGTTGAACTCAAAGTCATCTTCCCCTCCGGCAGGCACTAAAATTTTCAAGCCCATGAATTCGTTGGTGGACCTGACGAATGCCACTTCTTGTGATCCGGTGCAAATGATGGACGGGAGCAATGCTCCACCAATTTCGCATCCAAACCCCGTCATGTGCAGTGCGTAGACTGGTGCGCTGGCCTCATAATAAGCGGCATTGGCACTTAGCGTGTGGGTATAAATAGAGGCGAGGGTAGTAAGTGTGCTCACGACGGTTCCATTCACGGAAATGGTCGTGTTGGGAACGGTGGGAATAAAAAAGACTTTATCGGGTCCATTCAAGTTGCCTTTTATCGCGATGTATTCAGTGCCTACGATGGATACCGGAACGATTTGATCTCCCATGATATCGGCACATCCACCGTAGGGAGTTCCAGCCACAGAATCATCACTCATCGTAATCGCAATGGGTTTGTTGGAAGAAACGATGGTTCCAAAAGGATGTTGGCTGGCGAGAGTGGAAGAGGCTCGCCCGCTCCAAGTCTGTCCTTCATCCAAAACAATGCTAAACGTAATATTCGGTGCGTGGCCTTGGATTGGTTTTTTCGGAGTGATTTGGATGATGGTATTGTCTTCGGTGGCCACGATGTCGAAAGACGAGGTCGACTGGGTGTAGCTGTTATTCAAGTAGTTTTGAAACGGCACAAAAAATTCCAATCCCAAGGCATTTCCACCCTTGAGTGCAAAAATGTCGGGGTTTAGATTGTTGGACGGATTCACCTCATAATACGCTTGTACAGGAGAAGTCGATGTGATGTGAAGACCAAAATTAAGCACCGTATTGGCCGGTTTGTTTTCGATGATCGATAGCCATGGAGCGAGGTTTAACGAGGAAACACTGTTGGCGCCAATGTTGAGTGTTTGGGTTGGAAACCCGGGGTTTGCTGGCTGTTCTACGGTTACTACCGCATCTTGGTCAAATGTTGCAAAACGAAGCAGCGTGGGGCTATCACCATGATTCGCCCAAACTTCTGGCGCCACGAACCAAAATTCGGTATCGACTTGCGCCGAGGCCGAGACGAAGCTGAGCGATACGCAGGTCAAGACGGCAACGACGTTGAAAATGCAACAGATGAATTGGTTCATTTTTGAATGAGTCTTTTGGCCTTGTCCACGATTTCGTCCACCACGCTGGGGTCCAGCAGGGTGGAGGTGTCCCCGAATTGGTCGAAGTCGCCGGATGCAATTTTACGAAGAATGCGCCGCATGATTTTACCAGAACGTGTTTTGGGCAAGCCTTCTACAAATTGAATGCGATCGGGACGCGCAATTTTGCCAATCCCTAAGATCACTTGCGCTTCTGCTGCTTTTGCCATTTCAATGGATTCAGATTCCGAAGGAACTTGCTCGCAGATCACATAGGCATGAATGCCTTGGCCCTTGATTTCATGCTCATAGCCGACCACAGCCGATTCGATTACTCCTGGGGTTTGATTGAGAGCGGATTCGATTTCGGCGGTTCCAAACCGATGGCCCGAAACGTTGATCACGTCGTCGACTCGTCCAATGACTCGGTACATGCCATTTTCGTCTCGTTTGGCACCATCGCCGGTGAAGTAGCGTCCCGGGAAGGGGCGGAAATACGTGTCTAAACAGCGTTCGTGGTCCCCATATGTTGTTCGAATCATGCTGGGCCAAGGCGAAGCGATGCAGAGCAGGCCTTCTTTCCCATTGTCTTTGATGGTGTTTCCTTCGGGGTCCACCAAGACCGGATGGATGCCTGGCAAAGGATGCCCTGCATGAGCAGGTTTTTGAGGACTCAAGTTTCCCAATCCGCTGATCATGATGCCACCCGTTTCGGTTTGCCACCACGTATCCACAATGGGACATTTTGAATGGCCCACTTTTTCATGGTACCAATGCCAGGCTTCCTCGTTGATCGGCTCGCCAACAGAACCGAGCACGCGCAACGTGCTCAGATCGTAGCGTTCCACGTGTTCATCTCCGCATGCCATCAAGGCACGAATCGCCGTGGGGGCCGTATAGAATTGGGTGACCTTGTATTTTTCGCAAATCGCCCAATAACGGCCGGGATCGGGGTATGTGGGTATGCCTTCAAACATGATGGTTGTGCCCCCTTGCAACAGAGGCCCGTAGACAATGTAGGTGTGCCCTGTGATCCAACCAATGTCAGCGGAACACCAGTACACATCGCCTGGTTGGCATTGAAATACATTCGCGAAAGAATAACCTGCGTAGACGGTGTAGCCTCCGTGGGTGTGGACCACTCCTTT
>JADHRK010000043.1 GCA_016777435.1 Flavobacteriales bacterium | reverse complement strand
ATTGTAAACGGTATTTTGCACGTAGTAACCGTTGTAGGTGTCGCTTCCTTCGTACCCACCGTGCCATTGAAATTCCGCATCAAAAGACTCAAACACCCGGTGCCCCCAGCGGTCGAACACTTCAATGTGAAAGTCAAACACCGGGCAAGAAGCCTGAAGTTGCAGCACCTCATTGACCTGATCACCATCCGGAGAAATCGCATTGGGCACATAAATGGAACACGGACAATCCTCTCCCAACGTCGCGTAATTGTACGCCAGCTCAAATGAAGTGGAAGCCAAACAGCCGGCCGCATCTTCTACCGTCAAATCGTATACCCCCACCGAAAGCTCGTCAAAGCCACCTGTCACGGAGCTTTCAAGCCCATTCAAGGTGAAAACGACCGGCTGTTCAGCGCCATTGGCGCGTGCGACCACAGAACCGTTGTCAAACCAAGTGCAACTGATGTCATTCCGTTCTGTGAAATCGATGGTCAGGTTGCTTTCATTCAACACCGGAGCGATCACTTCGCCTTCGCACCCAAATGCATTGGCCGCAAGCACGGTGTAATCCGCCGCACCCAAATTGACAAACAAGCCGTCGGAAGCCCAAGTGACTCCGCCATCCAAGCTGAATTCAAAAGTTGTGGATTCATTGTCAACGACTTCAATCGAGCCCGTCCCGTCGCTGCAATATTCATTGACTGTGCCAATCAATGTCAAGCTTGGTGCGTCGCGCGTGATTGATACATCTTCCGTGTATTCACACAAGTTGTCATCGGTGATGGTCACTGCATACTCCCCTTCTGAAAGCCCGGTAAAATTCCCGTTGGCACTGCTCGGCCCCGGCACAAGGACAATGGAAAATGGCCCTGTTCCGCCTTCCACATCCACCACGACCGATCCGTCATTTCCTGCGCACGTTTCGGAAGCAACTGCGACTTCCCCCCCGAAGCCGATGCACAAGGTTTCCTGGCACGCGGTAACCGCTGTGTTCAACACATTTTGCAAGCTCGTTTCCACGTAGATCTCCATGCGATCGACCTGCCCTTCTGAAAACATAAACAGGCATGCATCATCGCAATAATCCATGTAAGATGGCCAGAGAATCGGGGCGGTACAATTCACAATCGTCTGCCCACTGGGACAGCCATATTGCGCGGCATCCGTAACCGGTGTGTCGGCCACGTCGTCCGTACTGGCGCAACCTCCTCCCCCCCATGGATGTTCCAAAAACAGATAATGGCCCACCTCATGGGTGATGGTACGGCCCAGGTTGTACTGGCCACTCAGATTGTTACCGCCGCAATTGACGCTTCCAAAATACTCCGGACTGCAGGTGACACCGTCTCCATTACCAGATCCAGGATAAGGAGAGTAACCGAGGGTGCCGCCACCGATGGGCCTGACCCAGAAATTGAGGTATCCAGTCCAGTCAGCATCATAGTCGTTTTGATCGTTGTCGACTTCATCTACCGTGACCGCATAATCGCCATCGGACAAACCATATCCTGCGGGGTGATTGAGTGTTGCAAGGCAGAAGCTGATGCACGATTCTTTGTTCTCGATGCCGGGCCAGATATCCGGCTGCAAATCGAACCATTCGCTGATGTCGGGATTGGTCGCTCCAAAATCTTCATTGAGTGTCTCAATTTGAGAGAGCGCCATATCTGTTGCGCACCCGAGCGGAATGCCGGTGTTTTGAAAATGAACCGCCACCGGTACAATCAGCGGTGCGTCACAATCATCTCGGTTGCCCGAAGCGAGGGCGTCAGAAACTTCATCTGTCCGCTCCTGGTGCCATTTGGCGTACCCAGGAAGCCCCATCATGTGTGCATGGACTGAATCTTTTCCGCACGTGCGCTGGGCCAGTGCCGTTGCGGAAAAGCAAAGCGTGCAAAGAAACAAACACGTGAATCGGAAATAGCGCAAGAAAGAAGCAGTTTGGTTTCTAGCACAAAGAACAGAAAACAAACCCAATTGGTTGCTTCAATGGGCAACGGATCTCGCTTATTCGAAATGCGCTTAATCCAGATGCCAATTCACTATCTTGCCATCCAATGCGCGGCTCGCATGAAACGGACACTACTCCCAATATTCTCGCTGATCACAGCTTTGGCGTTCGGTCTAACCGCACAGGCACAATTCACCCTGCACAACAACGCGACAGACCTCGGTAACGGCTGTTATCGATTGACTCAAAATCAGGCGAGTCAGCGCGGTGCCATCTGGAAAATCGGTCATGTCAGCACCAACGTAGATTGGGAAATGCAGGCCGAGGTAAGGTTTGGAGGATCCAATGGTGGAGCTGATGGAATGGCATTTGTTCTGAAAACATGCGATTCGGGAGACATTGGAGGGGGAGGCGGCTTGATGGGATTCGGCGGCAATTTTTTCACCGCGGCAATTGATCCCAGCGTCATTATCGAAATGGACACGTATCAAGGAGGTGCCCAAAACGACCCCTGGTACGACCACATTGGCATCCAGAAAGATGGGTCGAATGACCACTTTGGTGTTGACCTCATTGCCCCTCCTGTTGCCGCCATTCCCGGAAATGGGAACATTGAGGACAACAATTATCACGACTTGCGGGTCACCTTCGACGCAACCACATTGGAGTTGGTGGTTTATTTTGACGATGTAGAGCGGATCACGACTACGGTGGACATCGCCGATATCCTGGGAACATCTCTTATGGAATGGGGATTCACCGCTGCAACGGGAGGAGCTTCAAACACCCATCGCGTGTGCAACCCGCAGTGGTTCATCACAACGGAATCTGAGCTGAGTGATGCTGAAGCCTGCCCCGGGGAATCGGTGTTGCTCGAAGCTCCTGCGGATTGGATCAATCCGGTATGGAGCCCTGCCGAGGGTCTATCCAGTACTTCTGGCAGCAGCGTTACTGCAACGGTCCAAGCCACCACAGTTTACACGGTTGAATACGAAGACATCTGTGGAGATCTGCTCGAAAGCTCCCTCGTACTTACGGTGCCCGAGCTGCCGATGGCGAATCTCCCTGCAGACTCGACCATTTGCAATGGAAATGCCATTGAATTGACCAATGGTCCTTGGCCAGCGGGAATTGAAGGCACATGGGAGGACGGCAGCACAGCCGAGTTGAGAACCATCAACACCGCAGGCACTTACTCCCTCACCGTGGCCGAGGCGGCCACCGGCTGCAATCAGGTGTATTCGATTGATGTCGCCGCGACCACGATTCCCGTGTTCGATTTGGGATCGGATTTTGCCTTTTGCAGCAATTCAGAAGCTTCTTTTGACTTGGGAGCTGTGGATCCCACGTTCGACGTGTTTTGGAATGGCTCAATCGGAAACGAAACCTACACGACCGCCCTGGAAGAAACCATTGTGCTCGATTGGAACGGACTGGGTTGCGCACTGAGCGACACCATCAACGTAAGCCACTACCCCACCTACGACGTAACATTCGAGGCAAATCCGCTGGTGCTTTGCCTGGATGAAGCCGTAAACGTGCCGGCTCTCGACTCGGATTGGACCGGTTCGAATGTTCAATGGAGCTGGAGCGACAGCACCAACAACAACAGCCTTTTGGTCTCCAACCCAGGCAGCTATTCTGTCGATATTTCAACCGCAGAATGCGTTTTCACTTACGATTTTGATGTGCTTGACTCCGAAAACCAAGGCATTGACCTAGGCTTAGACATCTTGCTTTGCGGCGAGGAAAGCCAAACGTTTGTAAGCAATTACGACGCGTCCAATACCCTTTGGGTCAGCGGTGGAAACGCAGAAGGACTGAACACACTAGGCACAACCGTGAGCAGTGCAACCGAGACCGTGATTGTGGAGATCGAAATCGGGGAATGCATCGAAAGGGACACCGTTGAAGTGGTCCACGTGCCTGCATTTGAGTCTGAAATTGCCACGCCACAAATTCTCTGCCTCAACGATAGCATTTTCTTGGAAGCGCAGTCCGGAGCCGATGCCTATTCATGGCAAAATGGGGAGAATGACAACGACTTGTGGGTCAATACCGCTGGCAACTATACCGTGAGTATGCTCTTGGACGGCTGCACATTCGACGACGTTGTGGTCGTGAACCCTTCTGCCAATACCGGTCTCGACTTGGGAGCTGATGCCATCATTTGTGACGGAGAAGTGCTGAACTTGACGAGCGGATACACGAGTGACGAAACCACCTGGTGGGAAAACGGCTCAGGGGTCGGAAACGCGAGCAATTGGAGCGTTCTCAATCAAGACGCCATTGTCGTTGCAGAGGTGACCATTGGGCTTTGCGTCGAACGGGATACCGTGGTCATCGATTATGCACCGGTTTTCGATGCAGGACTGCCAGCGAGCTTCCCGCTTTGCAACGGAGATAGCACACTGGTCTTTGCCAATCCAGGAGCGCCGAGCTATGAATGGAGCTCCGGACAGCTGGCCTCATCCATTTGGATCTCCGCACCGGGAACGTATACCCTGACCATTCCGGTTCAAGGGTGCGAATACTCCACGGATATGGTCGTACAGAATGTGCCTTTGCCCATCTTTCAATTGGGCGAAGACCCCACCATTTGTGAGGGTCAATCCATCGAATTTAGCACCGGACTGCCCAACACGGACCTTACCATTTGGTCGAATGGAGCCGATACCGCAGCGATATTTGTCGATGCGGAAGGGACGTATGATGTGGAGGTCACCAATAATGGCTGCTCGTATGCTGACACCATCACACTGAATGTCCAAGAACTTCCGGTATTTGACTTGGGAGAAGATCAAATGCTATGCCCGGATGAATTCGCTTCCCTTTACATCTATCCCCTCCCGGAAGAAGCGACCGTGAGTTGGAGTACGGGCAATTCACAATCGTCCATCGAGGTCAATGCACCCGGCACATACAGCGCCTTAGTAGCATGGAATGGTTGCACGTGGACCGATGAAGTTAACGTGGACCGTGCCGCGCCGCTCCTCATTGATATTGTCGAACCGCTGTCCTTTTGTCAAGGCGGTGAAATGGTGGTGAGTTCTGAGAACCCGACCAACCTTTTCCCGATCAGTTACGCCTGGAGCAACGGGGAAACGACGCCGGCAATCGTCATCGACCGACAAGGGTTTTATTCCGTTGTGGTTGCCAATGCCTGCGACACGGTATCCAAGTCGTTTGAGGTGCAATTGGATTATTGCGAGTGTCCGATTTATGTGCCCAATGCCTTTACTCCGGACAATGACGGGGTGAACGACTTATTCCTTCCCGTTTTGGGATGTGCTACCGAATCGTATCGACTGGAAATCTATAACCCATGGGGTGCACTTGTTTACGTCACAGAAGACCCTGAACAGGGCTGGCACGGCCAAGTGAACAAGGGACTCCTCTCAACGGAAACAAGCGGCTACTTTGCGCAGAACAGTGTTTACAATTGGCGCTTGGTGTATGAATTGGAACCGGATGACACGGCTCCCTTTTCATCAGCTCCGATTGAAGTCCGCGGCCATCTGCATTTTGCCCATTGATCTATTACGTGATCCGGCACGTAATCCTTCATAGCGAATCAGCGCTTGAACGTCTGCAATGAACCCGTGTGATTGGTCAGGCTCCATTGTATGATGAGAGCACCTGATGGCCAAGCAGAAGCATCCAGCGAAAGTATTTCTCCTGGAGCGAATTGAGCAGTGCTTTGCTCAATCAATCGACCTTGAATGTCGCGCACTTCATAACCCATCGACGCGGGTCCATGACGGTCATGAACTCCGCCGCGCATGGCAATTTGAATGACATCTTCAAACGGATTGGGGAATGCTTGCACGGAAAAAGGCACATCGCTGGCTGCGTTTGAAATCCCCAGAGAATTGCTTGCATCGATCGTTTGTGAAAGTTCATCAAAAACAAACGAACCATCGTAATCAAAAATCACGTTCAAGGGGTTTGCATTCGCGTCAAGGGAACGAATGGTGCAAGAACCATTGACTCCCCCCCATTGTGAGCCAAACATTCCATCGCCGTAATCATCGGTCAATGTAAATGTGTAACACCCCGTGGAGGGCAATGACAACGTAAACTCATAGGAAGTCTCACCTTGATAGGAGCCTGGAATGGCCAAATCGATCAATGCTCCCAATGCATTGCGCAGTTCCCAACCCGTTTCGTCTCCATAGTTATCGGTATTCAATTCAACCGCCCATTGCGTCGTGGCTTCCGGTGAAGTCGCAATGCTCACGTCCAAGCTGTCGTTGTTGGCGTTCTCATCCGATGCCAAAATCTCAATGGTAAAATCCGTCGCCCCGCTAAAAGTGTACGTCCCAAGGGTAAAATCCACCGATTGGAACGTCGACAACGAACCCGACCAATCTGAGGACAATACCACTTCGCCGTCAATGGTCATTTGAACCGTCAAGGCCATCGCATTTCCCGCTTCAAAATCATTGGAGCCCATGTTGGTCAGGCGAACAATGATGGGCAATTCATCACCGGTGCAAATGATGTCTTCACCCAAATAGCTCGTCACTTCCATGTCCGTGGCGGACTCAGGCACCATCGCAAATTTCCAGTTGGTCTCCATGTAATCAAATGACCCCGGATCCAGACTCATGCCATTGATCAAGTACATCTCGTCGTTGATGATGAACGAAGCCGGTGCCCAGCGCGACATCCCCGGATGCGACGGCCATTGGTTCCATGCATCAGTCTCGGGGTCGTATTGCCATAGCTCGCCCGTCTCCATCGAACTGTGATCGTCTCCGTCACCACTGAGCGCATATCCCATGCCATTGTGAGCGAGTTGAGATCCCGCGACCCTGCCTTCCGCTGGCAACGTTGCCATTTCCGTCCACACCTCCGTCGCTGGTTCGTATTTGTACCATTCATTGTAGATGTCAGCCGCGTGGTGGCCGAATCCAACATAGACATCGCCGTCGATGCCAAACTGATACGGATGGTGGCGCTCCGAAGCGGGAAAATCGGGCTTTTCACTCCATGAGTCCGAAGCCATGTCATACTCCCACCAATCATTCGTATCCCCGCTTGGACCTCCGCCAAGTCCAACAAAAACCTTACCTGCTTCCGCAATGAATGCCGGATGCGTGCGTGCCGAGCAGGGACATGATGCCTTCTCCGTCCAAGTCTCCGTATCGGAATTATAAACCCACAAATCGTTCAAAGCACCGGAATTGGACTGGCCAAAACCGAACCAAGCCTCCCCGTTCCAGGTGTCTCCGATCGTATATCCGCGCGGTTCTCCGGGGAAATCCGGCAAGGCCGACCAGGCATCGCTCGCAGGATCGTACTGATAAAAGGCGTTGCTGTAACCCGAAGTGGTTTCACCCCCAACGAGGTAACCCATGCCATTCAGGGAAAATCCAAAACTGTGGTTGCTCACAAAGCCATCAGGCAAGGGAGAGACGGAGGTCCAGGATTGAGCTTGAGAAGAAAAAACAATCGCAGAACACAAGACAGTGGCAAAAAGCCGGTTCAATTTCAATGAGATCATAGCGCAATTTAGATGTAAATGGAGAATCATTCCAAGCTGGCAGATGTTCATCTGACATTCCGACACGAAAGCATTTAATTCTGCTCGTTATATCATTTCAATAAAATGATACGTTCTTTGTGAGTCTAAGACTACCTGCATGAGTCGATTTCTTTTTCTTCCAACCACCCTTGCTGTGGCTTGTGTGATGTTACTCGCCTCAGCAAATGCGTTGCAAGCGCAATCGTCGAGCGAAGGCTATCAACTCAGCGGCTACATCCTCGATGCGGCAAGCGGCGAAGCCCTCATTGGTGCCACCGTATGGTGCACCAGTATCAACGCAGGCGTAAGCTCAAACACCTATGGCTACTATTCGTTGCAACTGCCGACAGGGCCTCAGAAAGTGAGTGTTTCATTCATTGGCTTTCAATCCCAATCGTATGAATTCGATCTCAAGGATGATCAAAAGATGGACGTGGAGTTGGCCTCTGGCGTAGCGATTCAAGAAGCCATCGTGACCGGCGAGAGCTTCAACCGCATTGAAGACCAAGTGCAGATGTCCAAGATGGAAATCCCCATGGACCAGGTGCGCCGGCTGCCTGCGATTGGCGGAGAAGTGGATCTTCTGAAGAGTTTGCAATTGATGCCGGGGGTGCAGTCGGGTGGCGAAGGCACCTCGGGGCTTTATGTTCGGGGTGGAAGTCCCGATCAAAACCTCATCGTATTGGACGGCGTGCCGCTCTACAGCGTGAGCCACCTGTTCGGTTTTTTCTCTGTGTTCAATGCCGATGCGGTGAAGCAAATGAGCATCACCAAAGGTGGCTTTCCGGCACGGTACGGTGGTCGCTTGTCTTCCGTATTGGAAGTGAACATGAAGGACGGCAACATGCGGGAATATCACGGAACTGCAAACGTTTCCATCCTCGCCTCCAAGTTTACTGTGGAAGGCCCCATCGTCAAGGACAAGGCCTCTTTCATGCTGAGCGGGCGCAGAACGTACCTCGACCTGCTGCTCAATCCTGTGATCAATTCCATCAATGCGAATGACCCATCGGTTGAGACCGATCCTCGCTACTTCTTTTACGATTTGAATGGAAAGGTCAATTGGAAAGTTGGTCCGAAAGACCGCGTGTATTTGAGTGTTTTCAATGGCAAAGACGACTTTGGATTGGCGGCAACGGAAAGAGAAGGGGTGAGCACGTCGACCTTTGATTTTGGGTTGGATTGGAAGAACCAGGTGTTGGCGGCGCGTTGGAATCATGAGTGGAACTCCAAGCTCTTCTCCAACCTCACCCTCACCCAGAGTGAGTACAACTTCAACACCGGCATTCAATTCAGCGAAACCGAAAACAATGCGGACTCCACGTCCTCAAGCTTCGCCAGTCTGTACCGGTCGGGCATTATCGATTATGCGGCGCGCATGGACTTCAGCAATGCCGTCAACAACAAGCATTACCTCCGTTACGGCGGCAACATCACCCTCCGAAAATTCAACCCCGGTGCCACAACGCTGCAATTTCAAGACAGTGACTTTCCAGGCATTGACACGACGTTTGGCTCATCGGAATTGCAATCCGTTGAACGCTTTTTGTACCTAGAAGATGAAGTGCAGCTCTCGGATCGAGTGAAAGCGAATTTTGGTGTTCACGCCACCGCGCTGCAAGTGAATGGAACGTTCTTCCCTTCGTTGCAGCCTCGGGCCGCTCTGAATTGGAAAATGAAGGATGGCAGTGCTTTGAAGTTTTCGTACGCGCAAATGCAGCAATTTGTGCACCTGCTCACCAACGAAGGGCTATCCTTACCGACTGATTTGTGGGTGCCAGCCACCGACGAGGTCACGCCCCAATTGAGCACGCAATACGCCGCGGGATGGGCCAAGACGTTTGGGGAGATCGAGGTGAGCATTGAAGGCTACTACAAGGCCATGGACGGACTCATCAGTTACCGGGAAGGCGCCAGCTTTGGCAATACGTTCAACAGCCGTTGGGAAGACCAGGTGACTCAAGGGCAAGGAAACGCCTATGGTTTGGAATGGCTCTTCCAGAAGAAAATTGGACGCACCACCGGTTGGATTGGCTACACCCTCAGTTGGGCCAACCGGCAGTTTGACGCCATCAACAGTGGGGATTGGTTTCCCTACACCTACGACCGGCGGCACGACGCCTCCGTTGTGTTGATGCACCGATTTTCCGATCGCATCGACTTCTCAGCGACTTGGGTTTACGGCACAGGACGGGCGCTCACGTTGCCCGAGTCCACCTTCCGGACGTTTTTGCCATCGAGTTTCACCACAGCCTCCAGCGATTTCGATGCATTAAATGTGGAGGTGCCGAGCGAGAAAAATGCCTACCGCACCAGCCCGTATCACCGGGCAGACCTTTCGCTCACATTGTCCAAAGAAAAAGCGGCTTATTCGCGTTCCTTCATATTTAGCATCTACAACGTCTACAACAACCTCAACCCCTTCTTCTCCCTTGTAGAAGAAGATGTTGACGGTTCACTCTCCATCGTGGAGTACGGCATCTTCCCCATCATCCCGTCCATTGCATGGCGTGCAGAATTTTGATCCCATGAATCGAAAAAGCCTCCCTTCTCCCCTCCTTTTTGCGTGTCTCGCATTGCTATTCATTGGCTGCGAAAGGCTCGGCAATGGTGTTGTGCAGGAAATCGATTTTCCGACACACACGCCTCAGTTGGCCGTGACCTTGATCAGCCGTCCCACCACGGACACGTTGGTCGCCCGGGCCCACACCTCAGCAGGCATTCTCGATACGACGGGGAGCAAAAGGCTCAAAAACGCACTTTTCACCCTCACGCATGAAGGCGGAACAAGCTACACGTGGGGCGGCCAGACCGACTGGGTGAATGGCATTGGCCACGTGCTGCCCAACGTGGAACTGGGTTCGGGTTCGTGGACATTGCAATGCGAGGAAGATGCATTTGAAACCGCCACTGCGACCCAAATGGTGCCACCACAAATCGACTCATTGGGCGATTATGCCTACGCCATGACCACCGCCTTGAACAGCATGGATGTCGATGAATACTCAGACGGGGAAGTGACAAAATATTTTTTATCGCGTAGTTGGACGTTGGAGCTGACCTTACCGGATCGCCCGAGTTCCAGGGACTTTTTCATCCTCAAGGCTCAACAAACAAATGAAGGAGAGGAAGAGGAAGAGGAAGAGGAATTCTGGGAAAATAGCACATGGGTCTCTCCGGACATTGAAGATGACACGCGAATCGAATACAACAGCCTTGCGGATGGACTGATAATCGAGGACGTCAGCGACGCAAATTCCCTGAACAGTTTGCGCTTTGAAGTGGATCAATATTCATCAGGTGAAGATTTGGAAGCCTTGCTGGCGAATAGGGCGACTTTGGAATTAGCCGCCTTGAGCCCTGAACTGTATGAATATTATCGCACGCTCGAACTGATTGCGAATCCGTCGGGTGGACCCTTGTTTACCGAGCCGCTGCTGGCCTACAGCAACATCAGTTCTGGATTTGGATGCTTTGGGCTTTACACGAGTTGTGTGATATCACTGCCGGGAGAATGAGTTGGATGAATGTGTGGAAAAGCATCCGCCGTTGCGCGTTCCGTATATTCGAAATATGAAAAATCTGCTGACGCTCGTTTTCGTGTTGTTGAGCTTATCGGCATCAGCACAATCCGAGGTCACTGGTTACAGCGACTTTGCTGAACGTCCAATGGAAACTGTTTCAAGCAGCATCATTCCACAAGGATCAGGACAAATCGAGGCCGGAGGCTACGCACAATGGTTGACCATCGGTGACGCCCCAGTGCCTGACTTCAGTTATGCCGTGCCCATTGGTTTGATTCGCTACGGCTGGAAAGAACGTGTCGAACTTCGTGCAGGAGCGCAATGGGCCCAAAGCCTCGGAGCGCCTCAACAAGCCCGATTCGGTGTGAAATGGAACGCCTTGCCCCAGAAAAAGGGCTTGGGCATCAGCCTCAATGCTGAATTTGAAACATCCCCGAGCCAAGGGCTTTCCGTGGGCAAAGCAGCACCCATGGATCTCCGAATTTGTGCGGACTGGAACTCCTATGAACGGTGGAGTGCAAGGAGCAATGTGCGACTGTACGCGGGAAGATTGAGGTTTTCAGCTGCCGCTATGTGTAGGGCAGGTCGTCAAGGGTGGTTACTGATGGCGGAAACAGAATGGGACGCCATCCAAGGCTGGAATTTCCATGCTGGCGCTTTCCTTGCCATCAACGACAACAGCCGTTTTGACTTCACCTATTACCGACAATCACAAATGGAAGGCATTGATACCGCATTAAACTCCTCATTGTATCAACTGCGCTTTGGCTACAGCCGACGTATTTTTTAACCAAAGGACAATTCTTCCGCAGAGTGAGGCAACCCTTCGCACTGAAAAATGAAACGAAAAATGAAACACCGCATCCCACTCTCCTTGGTTCTGATTGGAGCTGCAATTTTGACTACGGGTATCGCCTTCAAGCTCAATCATTTGATGGGGGCTGTGTTGCTGTCGAATGCCGGATTTGTGCTGCTTGTAGCAGGGCTGATCTATTTGACGGTGGTGCTTTTG
>JADHRK010000042.1 GCA_016777435.1 Flavobacteriales bacterium | reverse complement strand
CAGAACCGGGTGCAATGCTTTGGCGGCGAACCGTGCCCATTCCAAGTGTCTTCACTTGCAATCCAGCGTTTTCTAATAAGTACAATGCATCCCGCAATCCCATTCCGCGAACATCTGGGACGCGATTGGCTTCGATGGATCGGGGGCGCAGCACGGCCACGCTGTCGCTCGTGGTTACGGTGACCCAATCCCCCGAGCTGTTTCCCTGGTAGGGCATTTCGAAAGCCTGGTACAGCTGAATGAGGTCCGTCTGTGCACCATCTTTCGACCCGGGCAGTTTGCATTTTTCAGCCAAGAGTCCAGCACTTGTGGTGTGGAAGGAAGGGTCGGTGGCGTAGACTTTGTTGGCCAGTTCCCGGAATACCGGTCCGGCGATGCTCGAACCGTAATAAACCCCACTTTTCGTGTCGGCAATCACCACGATACAGGAGTAACGCGGGGATTCGGCAGGGAAGTAACCCGCGAAAGAAGCGCGATAACGTCCATCGTACCCGTTGGGTCCGGCGATGCGAGCCGTCCCCGTTTTTCCAGCTACGCGGTAGGGACTTTTGGCGAAAACGTACTGAGCGGTTCCGTTTCCTTCGGGATCTGCCACACGCTTCAACATGCTTTGACATGCATCGAGCACACGTTTGGAGCAGATGGAGTGCTTGAGGACCTCTGGCTTGAAGAGTTTGACGACCTGTCCGTTATTTTCGAGGCGTTCGACCAATTGTGGCCGCAAAGAAGTGCCTCCATTGGCCACTGCATTGTACAGGGTGAGGGTTTGTAGCGGTGTTTGCGTGACTTCGTACCCAATGGACATTTGGGTTAGGGATAGTCCCGACCATCGGCCATCGCCGACGTTTTCATAAACAAGTGGTTGCGATTCGCCAGCCAAACGCACTCCGGTTGCTGACTGCACTCCTATGCGTTTAAGGGCGTCTAAGAAACCTTGCTGATTTTCGCCAAATGCTTTTTTAATGGTCAGCGCAGTACCCACATTCGAACTCACTTCGAAAATTTCAGATGTCTTCAAAATTCCGCTACCGCCTTCATCTGCATTGGAGTCAGACATTCGCTTTCCATAGAAATAAGTCACTCCGTTCCCGGTGTCGATTTCATCCTCGGGCTTGACATCTCCGTCGTTCATTGCGGCCATGAGGCTAGCTAGCTTGAAGGTCGATCCGGGCTCTACGGCCGTGCCAATGGCATGGTTGAAGGATTCGAAATATTCCGCGGGCTCGCCTTCCTGGGGTTCAGATGTTGAGCGCGTGAGGTTGGCCATGGCCCGAATCATTCCGGTTTCGACTTCCATCAAAACCACGGTTCCCCAGGCCGCGTCATGCGTTTGAAGTTGCTGGCGAAGGGCGTTGGAAGCGACGTCTTGGAGGTGCATGTCAATGCTGGAAATCACGTCCAATCCAGCGTGTGGCTCAACGATAAAATCATCGGATACCGGCATCCACTCGCCACCGGCAACGCGGCGTTGAATTTGCTTGCCGACGCTTCCAGACAGCTCGGTGTTCCAGCTAGCTTCTAGGCCAACACGGTTTTCATTTCGGTCGATGCCAATCGTGCGTGAAGCCAAATCACCGAATGGTTTGCGACGCTGTTCAGTTCGAGCAAACGTGAATCCCGATTTGAATCGTCCCCGGCGTATGAAGGGCAATTTCGCGAGTCTTTTTTGCTGAATGTAGGAGGCGCGCCGAGCGATGAGGGTGTTTCGTCGTCCCAGATTGCGACCGTTTCGAAGCACTTCTCGGTATTCTCTTGGACTGCGATCGCCTAAGATTTGACTCAATCCTTGCGACAGGCTATCCAATTCAGCGTCGAATGTGTCCCAATTGATGGCCTCACTTTTGCTGTCCCAACGGACTTCGAAAATGGGAACAGAAGTGGCAAGCACATTGCCGTTGATAGCATAGATTTGGCCGCGTGAGGGAGTGATGTCGCGCACGCTCGATTCGAAGCGTTCACCCACCTCTTTCCATTGCTCATGTTCTGCACTCTGAATCCAAAGGATGCGCCCAAAGATGCTGAAGCCGAGCGCCACGAAGAGCCCAAAAACAAGCCATACCCTCGTGGAGAATTCTTTCCGATTCTTCATGGTGTGCGTTGTTTTTGCTCCAATAAATAGGGCGGCTCAACGGGTTGATTCAGGCCGATGTTTGCGATGCTTTGCTCCACACGGCTCTGTTGCAATTGGGTTTCAAATTGTGCTTTGATGGTTTTGTATTCGGCACTCAGCTCCTGCAAGTGCCGTTTGTTTTGAATTTTCGCCCGCTCCATGCGTTCAAACTGATACCCCATTGCGATGTATGCAATGAAAAGTCCGCTGATGAACAGGAGATAGGGTATGTGACGGGTCACGCCTTCTCGTGTCAGGAATTCTCCACTGAGCAAATCCCGAATCAAGGGCGCTATTGCATTCTTCTGACGCCGTTGTTCTCGTTTTTGGGGGTCTTTCTTTCGGCGCGATCGGAAGGCCCAGAAGGATTTTTTGGGCGTGCCTTTTGGTTCTGAAGATTGGTGCTTTGGTCGATTGCGTGGCGCATTGGGATTGATGCTTTTTTGTGCTTTCAATCGTGCGGCTTCTCGTTCCTTTCGTTCTTTGAGTTGCTTCTGTTGCGCGGCCATTTCAGCCGCGGTAAGGCGCCGATTTGCCGGTTTTTTAGATGGCGCATTGTTCTTCTTGAACTTCAATTTCAGGGCGCGGAATGGATTCTTCATGCCGTTGCCTGTTTGATTTGTTCGCTGGTCAAAGCCGTGCGCTCTGCAATGCGGAGTCGAGCGCTTCGCGCACGTGGATTGCAATCCTGCTCTTCGCTGTCAGCGATGATGGCTTTTCGCGAGAGAAGGTGGAAAGGGCAAAGGGCTTGTCCCTTGAAGTCACGCGGAATGTTGTCATCAAAATTCCCGGAGCGCATGAAGTGTTTGACCAAGCGGTCCTCCAGGCTGTGGTAGGAAATGATCGCCAGCCGGCCCCCTTCCTGAAGCAATTCAACCGAGGAAAGCAACATCGCTTGAAGTGCGCCGAGTTCATCATTTACTTCAATGCGCAGTGCCTGAAAAACTTGAGCAAAGTACTGGTTCTCCTTGCCTCGCGGTGCGAGCGTGCTCAATGCAGCGATCAACTCGTTGGTGCGCGTGATCGGCGCCTCTTTCCGGGCAGATTCGATGGCGTATGCCGCTTTGTCGGGCCGCTTAAGCTCACCGTATTGCCGGAAAACACGGGTCAATTCCGGGACAGAATAGGAGCCAACTACGTCGGCGGCTGATACTGGCTGGGATTGGTTCATGCGCATGTCGAGCGGACCTTCGAACCGAATGGAGAACCCGCGAGTTCCGGTGTCGAACTGATGGGATGAAACACCGAGGTCGGCGAGGATGCCATCGACATGTTGGACACCTTCTTGCCGGAGGAAATTGCGCATGTACCGAAAGTTCTCGGGAAGCAGTGTGAAGCGCTCGTCTTTCGGGACATTGTCGAGGACATCGTTGTCTTGGTCCATGCCATAGATGTGCCCGTCCGCGTTCAAGGCGTCGAGCATCATACGGGTATGGCCCCCGCCGCCAAACGTAGCGTCCACGAATACGCCGCCTTGCTTGCTACCGATGCCGAGTCCTTCAAGGCTCGCAGGTGCGAGGACTGGGATGTGGTATGCAGCGGCGTCCATGAATCAAATCTCGTTGGAGGGTTCGATGTCCTTGCGGACCTCTTCGGCGAGCGAACCGAAGTCAAAATCTTCCACGTCGTCCAGCACATTGCGGTCGTAACGGTTTTTGCTCCACACCTCGATTTTTTCACCCAAGCCGGATACGATGATTTCATTGTCATTTGGCAATTCAATCCCGGCATGTTCGAGCAAAAGGGCTGGAACGTTGATGCGGCCTGAGCCGTCGAGTTCAACATGGGTGGCGCCCTTCATGAATTTTCGTTGAAACAGTTGATGTTTTTTGTTGTAGCGGCTTAAGCGAGACATTTCTCGGTTCACCTTGTCCCACTCGGGTTGGGGGTAGATCACCAGGCACCCCTCGAAGATGTCTCGGTTGACAACAAGTCCATGTTGCAATACGCTGCTCAATTGCTTCCGCAAACGCGCAGGAAACATCAAACGCCCCTTGGCGTCGATTTTGCAATTGTATTCTCCGAGCAGATTTAACATGGTTCTTTTCGCTTTTCAAAATTACCCAAGATTTCCCACTTTCTCCCACTGTATGACACTTTCTCCCACTTTGTGGAAAAGTTGTAAAGAGTCAAATCGTTATAAATGAGTCAGAGCAACTCAAAGCGAAAAAATGACGATTTTGCCGTGATGACGCTATTAACATGTTTTCAACAGTAATTGTGAACACAGAGAGGTGAAACGAAGCCTGATCGTGCACATGCCCCAAGCCAGAATTGCCGTTCCTTTGTGCTTTCCGTTTTAAGGAAGGTTCTACACCAGAGCAATTATGAATACACCAGACATCATTGAGCGGGGCGATTACCGATACATCGAAGCAGGTTCCGGAGAGCCGCTTGTTGTTCTTCACGGCCTCTTCGGCGCGTTGAGTAATTTCAAAGACGTATTTGACGACTTCTCTTCACGGTTTCGGGTCATCATTCCGATGTTGCCCATATACGAGCTCCCCATGCTCAAGACCAGCGCCAAGAATTTATCGGAACACATTGAGGGCTTTGTCGACGAATTGAAACTCGATCGCGTGCATCTGTTGGGCAACAGTCTGGGAGGACACGTGGGGTTGATTTTCACCAAAAACAACCTGAGCCGTGTGGCTTCGTTGAGCTTAACGGCAAGCAGTGGACTGTATGAAAATGCGTTTGGGAACAGCTTTCCACGCCGCGAAGACAAGACATTTATCCGGGACAAGGTGGGGGTGACGTTTTACGATCCAAAGCATGCGACGGATGAACTTGTTGATGAGTGTTTCGAGGCGGTCAACAGCCGGGAGAAAATCCTCCGCATTTTGGCCATCGCCAAAAGCGCCATTCGGCACAACATGGCCAAGGATTTGCCGCAAATGAACACGCCCGTTTGTTTGATTTGGGGCAAGAATGACATTATTACGCCTCCAGCGGTGGCGGAAGAGTTTCATGCGGGTTTCCCGGACAGTGACCTTTTCTGGATTGAGAAATGCGGACATGCCCCGATGATGGAGCATCCGGAGGAGTTCAATCGCATTCTTTCTGCATGGTATGATGCCCGCGGCATCGGGAAGTAAAGAGGCCATGGACGTCAAGCACGCCGAGTTCATGAAGTCGAGCGCGCATCCGCAAGAATGCCCGCCACCGGAACGACCGGAATATGCCTTCATTGGCCGCTCCAATGTGGGTAAATCTTCGCTGATCAATATGCTGACCAACCGGAATAGCTTGGCGAAGATTTCGTCAACTCCGGGAAAAACCCAATTGATCAATCACTTTGTGATCGATGAGGATCGGGAGAAAAACGGCGCACCTGCGAGCTGGTATCTGGTGGATTTGCCTGGTTTTGGTTACGCGAAAGTCAGCAAGTCCAGCCGTGTGAAATGGCAAAGGACCAGCGAACAATTTCTCAAAAGCAGGCCCAATTTGATGTGCGTGATGATGCTGCTCGACAGCCGGCATTCTCCTCAAAAAGTAGACTTGGAGTTTATGGAATGGATGGGAGAGAATCAATTGCCTTTTGTGATGGTCTTCACGAAGGTGGACAAATTGAACCTGGAGGAACGCGCTTCGTTTCTCCCGAAATACGAAGCCGAAATGCTGAAGCGATGGCACCGCATGCCTCCGGTTTATGTCACTAGCGCAGAAAAAGGGGAAGGCCGCGATGAAGTCCTGCGCTTCATCGAGCAGACCAATGCCTTGTTCGAGGCGCCTTAATCTTTGAGGACACCCAGACGTTTCGCTAGTTCTTCGGTAAAGCTCCTCACCGCATCCGCATGGGCCTTATCGTTGGTTGCGCGTTCCAAGGTGCTGGCCATGGTCATCATTGTCTGGCAAATGAAATGCCGCATTTCCTCGACACTCATCTCTTTGGTCCACAAATCCATGTGAACGGCATTGCCATCCTTTTCATCCCACATGGCCAAGGCCATTGCTTTTGCCACTTTGTTGCTTACATCGCTGTCTTCAGCAGACCATTGAATCTGGGAAGGAACTTTGTTCTCGTCAGTGGTGATGTCAATTTGAATCTTTGAGGTGGTCATGGTGGTTGAATTTGAAGCGGCAAAGGTCGGTTGGAATCCGTCTTACGCGGGCCGATAACTTTTAATAATTGGCAGAGGATCGCGCAGGTTGATGAGGTCGACCATCGACCATTCGGGATTTTCTTTCATGAAGTCGTTGACCATCCGCAATCCCAACCACGCTCCTAGTCGATCCGGTCCTTCTTGGGGAATGCCGCCAATGCGGGTAAAAGGCCCTTCATCGAACCAGCGTCCAAATTCCATGCGATTGGAATTGAATAACATGTCCTGGGGTTGCAATTCAAGCCAAATAGACTGCTCGTTGGCTTCCGCCCATTGCAGGTCTTCCGCACTCCAGTCGAGCAAGTTGGACCGAGACTCTTGAGGCAAACACTTCTCCAGTAGAAACATGATTTTCCCCCAGTAGAGCAGTTCGTTGATGCATTTGCTCGAATCATAAAACCGCTCGCTGAAATGAACCAATAGCCATCCTCGCATGGCGGTAGCTGGGATGCGTTCGGGTTCCATTTTTGCCCGCATGTATTGGGGGAACATTTGGGGGGGAAGGGTCTGGACCAATGGATTTTCGGGTCCTAAGAACCATTCGAGTCCGATTCCTAAATGGGATGACGTGGGGTAAATGGCAAAGTTGAACCCACTGTTCATCCAAGTGATCCGGGGGGTGGACTCCGACGGTAAAAAGTAATGAAATCGATGAAGGGCTTGCGAGAGTTGTGCTTCATTTCGGGCCAAATTTTGAGCGGAACCGGAGGTGGAATCAATGGCGGATTCGATGGGGACCACGTCGGGATGAACGCTGAATTCCTTGATTTTTTGGATCGTCTCAGGGTCGTTGGCTGCGCCAATTCGGAGGATGTCTTCCGAATAGAATGCCCCGAATGCTCCGACGGTGTTCGTCCAGTTGGCATGCGCTTCCTTTTCGTTTTGGGGCAGCGCATCGATGACTTTGCGCACATCCAGCGCCGGCGTTGTGGGCTCCGCGGGCAATGCAGATTCCGGCACGGACCAACGTTCGTCGCTGCAACTGCTTAGTAAAATGCAGGCGATTGCCATGGCGGCGGAAAAGTAGCGTTGGCCGGAGCGCGCTAGTGAACAATTCACGGTGGGAATTGTCTGGCGATTGATTGGAATCATTGAAGCGTTGCCATTAGTTTTGAATCATTGCAAAGATGGAACAGTCAACTCGCTTTCGAAATTTCTTGAGAACCTTATTGGCAACGTCTGGTTTGGCCATCTTCTTTTTCAGTCCCAATGACGCACAAAGCCAAGGCTATCATTTGGGATTGCAATTGGCGCCCAATGTTTCCATGGCGCAGCCCAGAGAGCTTTCGCATGCGGCTGTTCAGTCTGAGGCTCATTTTGGATATGGCTTTGTGTTTGACGCCATGTTCACCGAAAAATATGCCATTGGCACGGGGGTGAATGTCTTTTACAACGGTGGCATTACCCAGCATCTGGCATTTCAAGAGGACGAGAATGGCCTCTCCATTGCGGCTGTTCAGCTGGTTCAAAAGCAGCAATATGTGGAAATTCCATTGACCTTTAAGATGCGCACCAATGAGATTGGTTATACCACTTATTTTGGTCAATTCGGGGTCGGATTTGGATTGAATGTGCGTTCAGAAGGACGTCAAAAAACTACTTCTTTCGCGACGCTCGATTCACTGGGAAGCGTCATTGAACTGGTTTTTAGCCAGCCAGCACTTGAGGCAGCGGAAAGCCAACAAGTTTCTATGGCGGACCGCACTCGTCTGTTTCGCCCCAGCATGATCATTGGGTTAGGGGCTGAACGGAGATTGACGGGTTCCACTGCTTTGGTGGTTGCTTTGCGCTACAATGTGGGGCTTCGTAGCCAATACGAAGACTTTGGTGTTTTGCAATCCCAGGCGGCTGAGTCCCTTGTTTATGAGTTTGATAGTGTGACAGGGGAAGAATTGCCAGTGCCCATTCAAATGCAAGGAAAAACGGGACAGATTGAACTTTGCTTCGGTCTGATGTTTTAATTCCATATGCCGCATCTAAATTCTCCAATTCGCACCATTGACTACATCGAACAATGGTTGAAAGATTACCATACCAAAGCAGGAACGGCGGGATGGGTCGTCGGTGTGAGCGGTGGAATTGATTCAGCCGTGACTTCTTCGCTCTGCGCGCGCACGGGATTGCCCACTTTGTTGGTGGAAATGCCCATTCACCAGCACGCAGATCAGGTGGGCCGGGCCCAAGAGCATATTCGTTCGTTGCAAGCGCAATATGCGAATGTCGCAGCCGAGACGGTTGATTTGACGGGAGTTTATGAAAGCTTGGTTTCTGTGCTTCCCAATGATTCAGATCAGTCAAACGGTCTAGCCTTGGCCAATTCACGCGCCCGAATCCGGATGACTGCTTTGTATGCATGTGCTGCGCAGCAAGGGGCATTGGTCGTTGGTACCGGTAATAAAGTAGAAGACTTTGGCGTCGGTTTTTATACGAAGTATGGCGATGGTGGAGTGGATTTGAGTCCCATCGCAGACCTCATGAAGTCCGAGGTTTTTGCCCTTGGGAAAGCACTGGACGTGGTCGATTCCATTCAAGAAGCCTCGCCGACCGATGGGTTGTGGGGGGATGATCGCACGGATGAGGACCAGCTTGGCGCCACCTATGCTGAATTGGAGTGGGCCATGCACCAGGTGGATTCGTCGGATCAAAATTGGTCTGCCCGTGAACACGAGGTAATGGCGATCTACCGGAAATTAAATCAGGCGAATCAACATAAGATGCAGCCCATTCCGGTGTGTGTATTGCCCGTGGATTTCCGATCAACAGATTGACCTTATTCTTCTTCTTTGGCCTGTATGCTTAGTTTTGTTGCGTGTTCTTCCGATGTTCCTTTCCAGATGAGTCGGTAATCACCCAAACCTAGGAAGTCCGAATCAGCGTTCAGGCGCATCGGTATTTTTTCGCGTTGCCAACCTTTCTCCATTTGCACAGCGTCGGCCAAGAGGGTTCGGTTGCCAACGGAATCTTCAGCCCACCAAGCGCCAGTCGCTTCATTGGGAAAAAAGCAATCCAAATCCGCGGCAATGGTAGCCGGTTCTTGCCAAGACCAACCGCGTTCTCCCCAGCTTTCACGCCAGGTGATTGCGACCAAGGTGTCCAATTCAAGTGCTTTCGGGGCAGCCTCGATCCAGCTTTGATTGGCCGGCCATTGTTCCAAAAGTTGATCGAAGTCGAGCACCCAAATGCTGCGGCCATGCGTACCGATGACCAATTCATTTTCACGCTCTTGAATCACAAGATCGTGGACCGGCACCTTCGGTAAATCCGGGTGTAAGACACCCCAAGTCGCTCCTGCGTCAAGGCTGGCATAGGCGCCTCCGTCGGTTCCGACAAAGAGCAGGCCTGCATGCGAGTCAGATTCAATGATGGCATTGACGGGTTCACCGGGGATGCCATACAAATCGGATGGAGTTCCCAAGCGCTCCCAAGTCCTGCCGTCGTTCTCCGTGACAAAGACGTACGACTCAAAATGGTCCAGCCGGTAACCGTTGAGGGCGACATAAAGTCGTTGCTTGGCGTGGTGGCTCCAGAGCACTTCGCTGACCCATAAGGTTTGTTCTTTTTCTGAGTTTTGTGGCACGGGAGAGCTCAGGCTGGTCCAGCTGTACCCACCGTCTCGACTCACTTGGATCAAACCGTCATCGGTGCCAATGGCCAACTGTCCAAACCGCAGCGGACTCTCATGCAGGCTCGTGATGGTGCCAAAGGGAACATTGCCAGGAACGCTGCCTCGGGTCAGGTCGCCGCTCAAAGTTTCCCATTGACCTCCTTGGTCAAACGAACGATGCAGCCGATTGGATGCCATGTAAAGGATATCGGGTTGGTGGCGACTGAGCCAAATGGGCGTTTGCCAATTCCAGCGCAATGGTGTTTCACCCAGTTCGTGATGTGGGTGAAGGCTATTGTACTTTCGGCTTCGGCGGTCTTGCCGACTGTACCAGCCAAATTGAGAGCCGGAAAACACCACATCGGGATCGCGAGGATCTACTTCCACTTGCATGCCATCGCCACCACCAATCATCTTCCAACCGTACTGTCCGTTTTGTTGCCATCCCGGCGACGCTTCGTACTGAGAGGAACCGACCCAAGTGCCATTGTCCTGAAGTCCGCCGTAGATGTTGTAGGGGTTCGCATTGTCCACTTCAATCGCATAAAACTGTCCCACTGCTGGGCTGTTGCATTTTATCCAATGCGCGCCGCCATCCCACGATATATTGATGCCTCCATCGTTGCCGTTGATGAGGTGTTTTGGATTCGAAGGATTGGACCAGAGGAAGTGGTGATCGACGTGCACATTGGCCGCTCCAATTGAATGCCATTCATTTCCACCGTCATTGGATTCGAGTAATGGAACGCCGGCAATCCACAGGTGATCCGGGTCTGTGGGGTCCACTTGAATCAACCCGAAATAATACCCATAGGTGTAACAGACATTTTCCAATGGATCGGTGTGCGTGCGCTCCCAGTTCGTTCCTGATGATGGCTTCAGTCGATAAACTTCAGCGCCTGCAATTTCCGCTTCAAATAAGGCTTTATTCCCATCTGTCAGGTAATCATGCAGTGATTCGGGCTCCAAATCACCCTTTTCTACCTGATCAAAAATGGCGTGGGCCGTCAATTCTTCGGGGAAGTTGTTGTCTACCAGGAAAGCATTGAGCAATGCCGTGTCCAATTGGCCAAATTCGAGTCGGTTCATGCCGATGAATGCATCGGCTCGGTAGCCTTCCGTATCATCATTCTCGGAGGGCATTGGTGTTTGATTGTCCAATAAGGCAAAGAGCTGTGCGCCCTCGCTGTTATTCCCGCCGGGATAAAAGGAGAGTCCAATGCGCCCTGTAAATTCGGATTGGGGAAACCCTTCAATGGCAGACAAGTCCTGCCAAGAATCACCTCCATCGCTCGATTCCCAAATGCGGCTCCCGGGACCGTTGCCTTGAAAATCCCATGCGCGGCGTGTTCGGTCCCACGTTGCGGCAAAAAGATGTTGTGCATCGTTGGGGTCCATGATGAGGTCTACCGCACCGGCCAATCCATGAATGCCTTGCACCTCGAGTGTTTTTTGCCAGGATTTTCCGCCATCTAAAGTGCGGTAAATCCCTCCTGAGTGATTGGCAGAATACAGGGGTCCAAGCGCAGCAACGTGCGCCACATCCCGATTGTTGGGGTCCAAAACGATTCGGCCGATGTGCTGGGTTTCGGGCAAGCCAAGGTGTTCCCAGGTCATGCCTTGGTCATCGCTCGCGTAAACACCTGTGCCGGCATACGAACTGCGGGATGAATTGACTTCTCCTGTGCCGACCCAAATGCGCTTTGAAGACGCGTGATAGGCGACCGCTCCGAGCGTGATGCTCAAGGCATCATCAAATAGCGGCTCAAAACTCGTGCCGTTGTTTTCCGTGTACCACAAACCTCCGGAGGCATATGCAACATAAAATGACCGGCCATCAGCACCCGCCAGCGCAACGTCCGCAACCCGACCGCTCATGATGGAGGGGCCAACATTGCGCAGGGGCAATCCTGCTGTCCATGTGTTTTCGGAGGCGCTTCGGACTTCTTCCTGAGCTGCCATCCGATGTTCGGCCGTAGTCGGCGCAAGCCAGTTTTTGGACCGATTGCGTTGCGCGTTTGCAGATTCTCCAAAAATGAAAATGGAAGCAAGTGCCAGTGCAATCGTGGGAAAGAGAGGGACGTTCATTTCAATTTTGGATTGTTGATGTGACGTTGGGCATCGCGTGTGCTTTTCTTCTTCATGTTGGTGCGAAAAGCTTCGGTAAGGTCAATGCCTGTTTGATTGGCAAGTGCCATCAGTACCCAGAGCACGTCGGCCATTTCATCGCCGAGGTCGGCGTTTCGGTCGGATTCCTTTTCGCTCTGCTCGCCGTAACGTCGGGCGATGATCCGAGCCAATTCACCGACTTCTTCCGTGAGAATCGCTAGGTTGGTGAGTTCGTTGAAGTAGCGTACA
>JADHRK010000041.1 GCA_016777435.1 Flavobacteriales bacterium | reverse complement strand
ACCCGACAGGCCTTTGTAGCCGCACGCAACGAGGCCAACGACCAATGACCGTCAGGGACTGGAAAAACTGGTTGAACGACCGGCCCCGGCAGGATCATTTCAACTTGATTCAAACACGCAAGAACGCGGACCACGAAGCCCGTTTGCGCGCGACCCAAGACTCCCGGCAACTCCCATTAACCGCAGCACATGAAACCCTTTTCATCGCCATTCGCGGTGTCTGGCACGATGGACATGATTACCTGGCAGCCGCCCACGGCATGGGCGCGCGGTATTTTTTGGTCCAATCCGAAACCCCCCTTCCCTCGTTGCCCGATTCCGATGTGCTCGTCGCAGCAAATCCAATGCATGCATGGCAAGATCTTGCCCGGCACTGGCGAACCGTTTGCGACGTTCCGACCGTCGGTATCACAGGCAGCAACGGCAAAACTACGGTCAAAGAATGGTTGATGCAATTATTCGCCAAGGACCACCATGCCTGCGGAAATCCGCGAAGCTTCAACAGTCAAATTGGCGTGCCGTTGGCGCTGGGCGATCTATTGCCGGACCACGAAATCGCATTCATTGAAGCGGGAATTTCAGAGCCCGAAGAAATGCAACGCCATTGGCACGCGATTCGTCCCACGCACGGCATTCTGACCCACATTGGCAACGCTCATTTGCAAAACTTCGAAAGCGTTGCGGCGCTCACTCAGGAAAAAATAAGCCTATTCCAAGGTTGCCAGTGGGTCGTGATGCCGGATCAGCTTGGCTTGGCCAAGCAATTGCTAACGGCCCAAAACATCGCGGTCAAAACTTGGGGAGAAGCCCCGGACAACACCCTGAGGGTCAAGAGCCACGTGCAAGATCACGGGCGCAGTGTATCCATTGCTTGGAATGGGATTGAATCGATCTGGCGACTGCCTTTCTCAGGGGAAGTTGGCTACCGAAATGCAATGACCGCAGCGCTGTTCGCCTTGGAATGGGGATTGAGTGAGGATCACGTTCGTGAAAGCCTATTGCATTTCCAAGACCTCGACCACCGCATGCAGCGGCTGCAAAAAGCCGATGGGTCGTGGTTGATTTCAGACGCCTACACCAACGACTGGGATGCCCTTCAACTGGCCGTTCAAGACTTGAGCCGGCTGCCTGGTCCGTTCAAACCCGCCGCCATTATTGGGGAAATCCCCGGCATAGACGCCGAGGGGACCGAACAATTGGTTTCGTTCGTCCGCAGCCATGGTATGGATCCGGTATGGCTCATTGGTCCTGCTTTCGACGGCCTCGGCGCTGCCCCTGAAAAAACTCTCCGCACCGTGGAGGAGGCGCTGGAACTTTTGGCAACGAATCCGCTCAGTTTTCAGGGGAAAAACACCCTCATCAAGGGCGCTAGGGCAGCACAATTCGAGCGTTTGATTCCAACGCTTATGCACCGCAGTCATGCGGTTCGTTTGGAGCTGAATCTTTCTGCTCTGGGGCATAACCTTCGGCGCATCCGCACCTATGTGCGAGAATTTGCAAATCCATCCACGGATCTGATTGCGGTGATCAAAGCTTCCGGATACGGAACCAATGGTCCGGCCATCGCGCGCCTGCTGAAATTCCACGGTGTAACCCTGCTGGCTGTGGCCTGCACAGAAGAAGGGGTCGAACTTCGTCAACACGGCATTGTCTCTCGCGTCATGGTTCTCAATCCTGAACCGTCCACTTTTGCCTCTCTCCTGCAGTACCGATTGGAGCCGTGCATCCACAGCCTCCAACACTTTGACGATTTCAACGATGCGTGCCGGCAAAGCGGCGCGACAAAGCCCTGGCCCATTCACCTCAAAATTGATACGGGCATGCATCGGCTGGGGTTTGGTGACACCGACACGTCAACCCTAACGGAGATCATAAACCGACCTTCTACAGAAGTGAAAACGGTATTCAGCCACCTGGCCAGCGCAGAACGCCCCAAACAAGACGACGCCACGGAAAAGCAAATCCTTCGGTTTGAAAAGGTCGTTCACACCCTTCGGCAAGTCCAACCCAACATCAAGTCCCACCTGCTCAATTCTGCAGGACTTGTTCGATTTCCGCAGCATAGCGGAGATTATGTGCGGATTGGAATTGCATTGTTTGGCGTAGAACCGTCGCGCTCGAAATCCCTGGAATTGGAGCCTGTCGTTCGGTTCCACACGGTGATTTCATCACTGCATGATATTCCGGCTGGAGAAGGCGTTGGTTACGGTTTGGAAGACGCGGCGAATCACAGCCGACGCATCGCGACATTGCCCTTGGGGTATGCGGATGGTTTTCCCCGGAACCTCTCCAACGGACAAGGGAAAGTGGTGCTTCATGGGAAGCAGGCGCCGGTCGTTGGAAAAGTCTGCATGGACATGGTGATGGTCGACGTGACGGCCATTCCCAATGCACGAGCGGGCGATGAGGTTGAGGTATTTGGGATCCAGCAACGCATCGAAGACTTTGCCGCAGATGCCGGAACCATTCCTTACGAAATCCTCACCCGCATTCCCAGTCGCGTGCAACGCGAGCAACGCGGAGATTGAGGTTAAACCGTCTCCTTCAATCGGTACTTGTAGAGCATTCGATTGATCCACCAGTACATCACGGGAACGATGATCAATGTGAGGAAGGTCGCGAAGGTTAGTCCGTAGATGATGGCCCAACTCATGGGTTTCCAAAACACATTGTTGTCGCCGCCGATGTAAATCCGTGGGTCGTACTCGGTCACCAACGTGACAAAATCAATGTTCAGTCCAATCGCCAATGGCAACAAGCCCAGAATCGTGGTAATCGCGGTCAATAAAACCGGTCGCAACCTCGTTCGTCCCCCCTGCACAATGGATTCGACCACTTCGGAAAAAGGCAGGTGATCTTCCTCCCCCAACTCCTTTCGTTTGCGTTCGCGGATCAAATCCGTGTAATCAATCAAAACAATCGCATTGTTGACCACCACGCCCGCAAGGGAAATGATTCCAATCATGGTCATGATGATCACAAAGTCCATTTGGAATATGACCAAGCCCAGCAAAACACCAATGAGGCTGAAGAATACGCTGAACCCAATGATGAATGGCGTAGTGATGGAATTGAACTGCGCCACAATGATCAGAATGATCAGGAATAGCGCCAGCAAAAGGGCTTGAGACAAGAACGCTAACTCTTTGGCTTGTTCTTCTTGTTGGCCCGTAAAGGCATATTCCACACCACGAGGGGCGTTGAAATTTTCCAATGATGCTTGCATTTGCAACACAATCTCATTGGCATTCGCCCCTTCCAAAACATTGGAACTTAGGGTGATCAATCGATCCAAATCCTTTCGCTTTACACTGCTAAAGGTGGTGCTTCTTTCGGCAGTAGCCACAGCGGAGATTGGCACCTCTTTGATTTGACCGTCGGAGGCGCTTCGGAAAATGACCTTTTGATTCATCAAGGCATCCACATTGTTGCGCGATGATTCCTCAAACCGCACATTGATAGGGTAATCGTCCTCACCGTCCTTAAAGGTGCTCACTTCCCGCCCAAACAAGGCTGTTCGGATGGTGTAACCAATATTTTGCGTCGATAGTCCGTAGCGACGAGCCTTCTCCCGGTCGATGGTGATGGGTAACTCCGGCTTCCGCTTGTCGACGTCAATCTTCAGCTCCTCCACTCCCTCAAAATCCAAATCCCGCAAAAACTGACGCATTGAATTGGCCGTGGCCAAGACATCATCGTAATCGTCCCCACGAATTTCAATGTTGATCGGGGGGCCTTGAGGAGGTCCGTCAGAATTTTTGGTAACGATGATCTCGGCGTCTGGATAGCCCGATAAACGCTCCCGTACTGAGCGCAACACATCCCGCGTTGACTGCCCTCTCCGCTCTTGGAATTTTACGAAGTTGACCGCAATTCTCGCTTTGTGTGGCGTGTTACCCAGCGACGGTCCTTCTTGCGGATCGCTCGTTCCATTGCCCACCTGGCCAATGATCGAATTGGCAATGTAGGCCTCCATCTCACCCGTTTCCGGATTGGGCCGTTGAAAGCGCTCTTCATTCATCACCTCCAAAACCATTCCTTCAATCTCGCGGGTGACGCGATTGGTTTCCTCAATGTCAGTGCCAATGGGTTTGGTGATGAAAATGTTCAGGTATTGTGGCTCGTTGCTTGGGAAGAATTCCACCTTGGGCGGGAAGGCACCTAACAGAACAAAGGCCAAAACCATCAAGCCCGCCGTTCCAAAGAAGAACGTCCAAGGGCGTCGACCGGCCAAAGCGTAACGTAAGAAGCGGTCGTACCCCTGCTCCAAACGCGGCAAGAACCGGTTTTGAAACATGCGTGTTCCGGGATTCAGCACATAAGCGTTTGCGATGGTCAACAGGCCTGCAATGAGCAAAATATTTCCGAATGCTGTGGCGCCAACCACCAAAAATATTCCCCCAAAAATCACCAGCGAAAGCGTTACCCGATGGGCGCGTTTTTTGCTTACCCCATCCTCCCCTACCCGCATGAAAGCAGCCGTCAGAACAGGATTGATAACCAAGGCAACAAACAAGGACGAACTCAGGACAATCATCAATGTGATCGGCAAGTATTTCATGAATTCCCCAATGAGTCCGGGCCAGATAGCCAAGGGCAAAAATGCCGCCAGCGTGGTTGCGGTTGAGGCAATGATCGGCCAAGCCACCTCGCCCACTCCTTGTTTCGCCGCTTGGGTTGACGATTTCCCTTCGTCCATCAGTCGGTAGATGTTTTCCACCACCACAATGCCGTTGTCCACCAGCATTCCCAGCGCCAAAACAAGGGAGAAAAGAACCATTACGTTGAACGTAATCCCCAATGCACTCAATATCATAAAGCTCATGAACATGGAGAGTGGGATCGCCACCCCCACGAATAACGCATTGCGCAATCCGAGGAAAAACAGCAACACCCCGACCACCAACAACACCCCAAAAATGATTGAGTTCTGCAATTCATCTACTTGCGTCCGTGTCTGATCTGACTGGTCATTGGTGATGGAAACATTCAAGTTTTCCGGCAGGTAATCGGCTTTCGCATCCGCGATGATGCTGTTGATGCCATTCGATGCCGCAATCAGGTTTTCGCCGGCACGCTTGATGATGTCCAGTGAAACAACCGGCTGCAAATACTCCCGCGCATAACTGGTTTTCTCCTGCTCAACAAAATGCACCCGGGCAACATCCCGCAAGTAGACCGGGGAGTTGTTCTCGCTTTTGATGATGACATTTTCAATGTCTTTCGTCGATTCAAAATCCCCAACCACCTGCACGGAACGGCGGAAGTTGTCGACCAATAAATCCCCTCCTGAAATGGTAATGTTTTCTTGTGCAATTGCGCCTGAAATGTCATTGAAGCTCACCTGCATCGCTTCCGCACGCAGGTAGTCCACCACCACTTCCACTTCCTTGTCCATGACCCCTCGAATGTCCACTTTGGAAATCTCAGGGAGCTCTTCAATTTCCTCTTCCAACGCCTCGGCATAACGTTTGAGTTCATCGAGGCTGAAATCGCCCGACAAGTTGACATTCATCACTGGAAGCAACTCGGAGAAATTCAAAGCAAAAACATCGGGATCCGCCGGCAGGTCATCCGGAAAATCGGGGTCGGCCTTGGCTCGGTCCACCGCGTCTTTAACTTTGCGCAGCGCCTCATCTGAAGTCACATCGAACTCAAATTTTATGTCCACGGCGCTGTAGCCTTGAATAGACGTTGATGTGATCTCGTCCACCCCCGTAATCGTTTTGATTTCTTTTTCGAGCGGGCGCGTAATCAGTTTTTCGATGTTCGACGGGCTGTTTCCGGGGTAGGGAGTTCCGATGAATACTTCGGGAATCACCACCTCAGGAAAGCTCTCCTTCGGTACTGTCAGGTAACTATACAGCCCTGAAATGATAATGATGGCGACAAGCACAAATACCGTCGTGGCATTGTTCACGCTCCATGAGCTCAATCCGAACTCACGCGCCTTTTGGTTTTGGGGTTGGTCCTGCATCGAATCAGTCCGTAATGAGGTTTACTTCTTGTCCTTCCACTATGCGATTGGCCCCACGGGAAACCACATCGTCGCCAAATGCAAGGCCAGAGGTGATGAGCAGGTTATCGCCAGAGCCCATGCCAGATACAATGACTTTTTTACGGATGGTGCGCACAGCGCTTTGGCCTTCTGCCACAAAAACAAACTCGTCGCCATTGATGTCCTGCTGGACCAACGCACTCGGTAATACCATCGCGCTATCCAAGTCAAGGTCTTGCAGCCAGACACTTGCGTACATATTGGGCAAAAACTTGCTGCCTTGGGGCAGCGGCAACGAAATCTCAAGGGTTCGGTTGGAAGGGTTGATGAACTGCCCAACACGCCCCACCTCAGTGCGAATCGAATCCACACCGCTGACGATGACTTCCGCCGGCATGCCCTGGGCTACTTTGCCTGCGTAATGATCGCTCACGCCCGCTCGCACATACAGATCCTTCAAGTTAACAATGCGCACCAGGGGTGCTCCAGGAATTGCAAACTCCCCTGTTTTGGCCAGGCATCGATCCACGACTCCCGCAAACGGTGCACGCATCGTGGCCATTTCCATTTGTTCTTCCAACGTTTGCTTGGACCGCTTCAATGCTTCCAATTGCGCCTTGGCTTGCAAGAACTCAATCTCCGAACCAATTTTTTGCTCCCACAAACGGTCTTGGCGATCGAATACTGCTTGGGCAAGTTCCAGCTGGGTTTGCAATTCAGACATTGAACGCTCCATTACATCGGTATTGACCCGCACCAAAGGAGCGCCTTCCGACACCTGCTGGCCTTCGCGCACCAGCACCTCTTCGATGGCGCCCCCAAATTCCGTTGTCAAGAGAGCGTTCCTGTCCGTTTCAACATTGCCCTGAACCGAAAAACGGTGGGTGAATGCCTGTGGGGTGATACGCGTAATGCCAACCTTGAAGAGGTCCGAAACAGGCGTCTCTTGCTCAGATGCAATCGCTTCTGAACCTTCTGTTTCGGCTGAACCACAACCGGCCAAAGTCAAAATTAAAATCACCGTGGGAATGCCCAATGCTGTTTTCATGCGTGCTGTGTATATACTATTCATCGTTCTGTTCTTTCTTGATTTTTTCGGGCAATCACTCAAATGCGGAGAGGGACTTTTGCAATGCGACTCGGGCGTCTAACCACTCCAATGAAGCCGTGAGAGTTTGAATTTTGGCATCGAGCAATTGGTTTCGAGCCTCATTCATGTCAAAACTCGAAACCATGCCTTCTTTGTAGCGCATTTCTGACTGGTTGTATATCTTTTCTGCCAATCGTTCACCGTTGGTCGCGTTATTGAGCATAGCGACCGCGTTCGAAAAACCCACCTGTGCATTGTCAAACTCCATGGTTGCGGCTTGGGTGATCTGATTCAGGCCAACGCGAGCGCGCTCTTCCCTGATTTTCTTTTTCTCCACTGCCTGGCGTCCCCCAAAACTCGTCCAAACAGGCATGGAAAAGTTCACGCCCCACAACTGAACGGGATACCAAGCCCGATCTTTTTGAAAGAAATCAAATGCGTCGCGTTGAGCGTTGTTTTGATTGGTGTAAAACGCTGAAAGTTGCGGCCAACCTTGTGCTATTTGGCTCTTGACATCCAGTTCTGCCAAATCCAAGAAAAGTTCCTGTTCTTGAATTCCTGGAACTTCTTCCGGGTTGAAATCACGGCTCATCCATTCCAGCTCATTTCCGTTCTCCATCAAGTCGGCCATGCCATCTGTCAGCGTCAATTTCGCATCCGGAGCAATGCCCATCTGGAAGCGCAACAAGCCCTGGGCCATGGTGATTTGCCCCTGCGAAGCCAGCACCTGGGCCTCAAGGTCATTGATGGCCAAGTCCATTTGGCTCACCGCAAGCTCGTCTGCAAACCCCGCTTCATTCATCGCGGCCACCTCATCGCGCGTGCCTTTAACCAAGGCCAGAGCTTCATTGGCCAGCGCCAAACCTTCACGCGCAGCAAGCACAAAATGATACGCTTCTGCTACCTGCTGCATGACCTCATCGGCAGTGCGCTGCTGGCCGCGCTCACGCGATTCCACCAAAAATTGCGAAGCCTTCAATCCAAAGAAATACGAGCCGCTGAAAATCAATTGCGAAGCTTGCACCCCGTAATTGGCGGTGTGGCTCTGGCCAAATTGAAATTCGGAAAGAGCATTCGGATCGAAGGGAGGGGCATCAATGTCAACTCCGGTGGCTTCCGAAACCCCGCCGAAAAAATCCGTGAGGTAAGCCGGGAATCCAAAGACGTCTCCCGCAGCCACTTGTGTAGGAATATCAATGTATTGGCTGTAATCCCCTACAATGCTCACCTGGGGCAGTCCCTTCGAGAGCACTTCTTTGACATCCCGTTCGGACTTCTGCTTATCCAGCGCAGCATACTGCACCGCAAATGCCTTTTCCAAAGCTATTTGTTGTGCCTGCTCCAACGAAATGGAATACACTTCCTGGCTCGACCCTTTGAGCGAGAAAAAGGCTGCAAAGCCAATGGCCAGAGCGGCCGAGTGAAAGGGGGTCATGGTGATCTTCATTGAAACAGCTTTTCTTTTTCCAGTTTGATTTGGAGGTACTTCACACCTTTTTCTGTGGATATGGCTCGGATGTGATAAAGGGAAGACTGCACATACAAATCCGACAAAGTCATTTGTCCCTGGAAGGTTCCGCACTCTCCGCATTTTTTTACTTCATAACCAATGGCAACCAAGAACCGAGCGGTCAGCACTGCGCTAATGTCCGTGCGATACAATCCTTCTTTTTGCCCTCGCTTGATGTTCCGTTCTACCGTGCCCAAAATGATTTCGTCCTCTCGCTTATTGATGGTGTCAAATGCAATGGGGTGATACTTTCTCAGATCATGCAACATGCTCGGGTGCATCCTGGTGATGACGGTATGGACAAAGTCAATGATTGCCAATTCTGAATCAATGGCATTTCCCTCGCTATTTTCCGCTTCCGAAATTACCTGCTCCATCTGATCACAGTGCGCACTCATGCAACGCTGGATCAAGTCATTCTTATCCTTGAAATGGAGGTAGAGTGTTTTTTTGGAAACCCCTATTTCACTGGCTAAATCCGCCATGTTCACCGAACGAATCCCCAAGCGCATGAAAATTTCCATCGCGTGCTGGAGCAAAAATTCAGCACGATCCATGCCTTGATGTGGTGCAATATTAGCCATTCGGAGCGCGAAAATACGGTGAATATTCCCCATTGGAAACGAAAATATCGTTAAAACGTTTCCGCAGTTTTTAACGCTTGCTCAAATGATTTTCAAGGGCCAAGATTCCGGCAGTCCGGACAATTCATCCATTACTTCAGTGCGTCGGCGATGAGGCCATCGTCGGCATGCGCTGGCAGGGTGACCTTTAGGAGCGGCTCTTGCTGCATGGCTCGTTGGATGGCCCATTCTGCGCCTTCGTTGCGGGCCCAACTTCTCCGTGCAATGCCATTATTGACGTCCCAATGAAGCATCGATGTCAGCCGCCGTTCTGCATCTGCACTGCCATCAATCAGCATCCCAAAACCACCGTTGACCACCTCGCCCCATCCAACGCCACCGCCGTTGTGCAGCGAAATCCACGTCGCTCCTCGAAAGGCATCGCCCGCAAAGTTCTGGACCGCCATGTCCGCAGTGAATGCCGATCCGTCATAAATATTGGAGGTCTCGCGGAAAGGGGAGTCCGTGCCTGAAACGTCATGATGGTCGCGGCCCAGCACCACCGGCCCAGCCAAACGACCTTGGGCAATCGCATCGTTGAAGGCCTTGGCGATCTTCATGCGGCCCAACGCATCAGCGTACAGGATTCTCGCCTGGGAACCCACGACCAAGCGGTTGGCTTGAGCACCTTTGATCCAGCGAATGTTGTCGTCCATTTGTTGCTGAATTTCAGCAGGCGCTTCTTTCTTCAAATCCTCAAGCACCTCGCAGGCAATGGCATCCGTCAATTCCAAGTCCGCCGCTTCTCCACTCGCACAGACCCAACGGAAGGGACCAAAACCAAAATCGAAGCACATCGGCCCCATGATATCTTGGACATAACTGGGGTAACGGAAGCCCGTACCATCCTCATTCATGATGTCAGCACCTGACCGCGAAGCCTCTAATAAAAAAGCATTTCCATAATCGAAGAAATAAGTCCCTCGAGCGGTGTGACGGTTGACCGCATCCGCATGCCGGCGCAATGATTCCTTGACATGCACTGCAAAACCATCGGGATCATGAGCCATCATTTCGTTGGATGCATCAAAGGAAAGTCCTGCGGGATAATACCCTCCTGCCCAAGGATTGTGCAGAGAAGTCTGGTCTGAGCCCAAGTCGACGAAGAGATCTGCCCGATCAAACTCCTCCCAAACGTCCACCACATTGCCGAGGTACGCATAGGAAACTGCCTCTTTGGCTTCTACCGAACGCCTCACTCGCTTGGCCAGTTCTTCCACATCCGTGACCACATGGTCCACCCATCCTTGTTCATGTCGCTTGTACGCTGCGTCCGGATTTACTTCCGCTGTGACGCTGACGACCCCAGCGATATTACCGGCTTTGGGTTGGGCTCCGCTCATGCCGCCCAAACCTGCCGTCACAAAGAGTTTTCCCGCGGGGCCGGTGCCCGTTTTGTCGTTCATCCGCACGGCATTCAAGACCGTAATCGTAGTGCCGTGGACAATGCCTTGTGGTCCAATGTACATGTATGAACCTGCGGTCATTTGACCGTATTGCGATACGCCCATCGCGTTCATGCGTTCCCAATCATCCGGTTTCGAATAATTCGGAATGACCATGCCGTTGGTAACGACAACACGTGGCGCGTCTTTGTGCGAAGGGAATAATCCCATGGGGTGGCCGCTGTACATCGCCAACGTTTGTTCCTCCGTCATTTGGCAGAGGTAATGCATGGTCAGCCGGTACTGTGCCCAATTTTGAAAGACCCCACCGTTTCCGCCATAGGTGATGAGCTCTTCAGGATGTTGCGCAACCGCAGGGTCCAAGTTGTTTTGAATCATCAACATGATCGCAGCTGCCTGCTGGCATCGGGCGGGATACGCTTCAATGGGCCGAGCAAAGACAGGGTGTTTTGGACGCAATCGGTACATGTAAATGCGCCCATAATCCTTGAGTTCTTGTGCGAATTCCAGCGCAAGAACCGGATGTGTTTCCACAGGAAAATAACGCAGTGCATTGCGCAGCGCCAGCTCCTTTTCCGCCGGTGTCAAAATATCCTTGCGAACTGGGGCGTGGCTCAAGCTCGCTGAGCGCGGTGAAGCCTCGGGCAAAGGGGTTGGAATGCCTCCTGCAATTTCCAATTGAAAGGCCTTCAGCTCATCGGGGTTCATGGAAGTGGTCATGGTTTTCGAATTTTTCCAGTGCGGGAATCGTAGCCGAATGGGCAATGTTTGCACCCGCTTTGACAACAGTGACCTCGCTTGAGGTGGTATTGTTCCGTGAAGACCACGAAGCCTTCCGGGCTGTAATAATAATCTTCGGGTTCCAAATCGCTCCGCATGTTGCAAATTTACCACCTATGAAACCGTCGTCCCATCCCCCGGCACATTCTTCGGCACATTCCTTGCCTCGGCCCCGCACAGAGCCCGTCGCATGGTCGATTGCCCAAGAAGCTGGGGTTGAATTTTCCATGCGGCGACTTGACACGGTTTCCGGTCCTGCGCCTGGAAACAAAGCTTGGAAGCTGCAGTACCATGTTGAACGAGCCCTGCGCATGGCTCAGCCTAAAATCTTGACATTTGGAGGAGCGTGGTCGAATCATCTGCATGCGACCGCCGCGACCGGAAGGGCACTGGGTATCCCAACAATAGGAATGGTCCGCGCCGAGCCACAAGAACTGGCAAACCCCACTCCCACCCTGCAAGATTGCATGGATTGGGGGATGAAATTGGTGCCTGTTTCAAGGGGCGAATACCGAGAGAAACACTTGCCTTTTTTCAAGGCATGGCTCCGAGACCAATTCGGCAATCCTTGGATCATTCCCGAAGGAGCGGGCGATGCACTTGGGACCATGGGATGCCAAGGATTGATCACATCAGAAGATCTTGAGCATCCGTGGGATGCGGTGGTTGTCAGCGCCGGAACGGGTGCTACAGCCGCAGGAATCGCCCTTGGGTTGCGCGGCTTGTCGCATCTTTTTGTGGGAAGCGCACTCAAAGGTGTGGATATGGGAAGTCTTATTCAAGGACACCTTGACAGT
>JADHRK010000040.1 GCA_016777435.1 Flavobacteriales bacterium | reverse complement strand
CGCCGAATAATCATTTTTAGCAATCTTAAGGAAAGGGAATCGGTCACAGACCGGTTCCCTTTTTTGGTTGCTATTCCGAGGAGAAGGCCATGAATCATGCATTGCGCGCTATTCAAGGATTGGCACCAATCCGAGATTGTGTTCGGTTCGAGCGACTGATTTCGTGCCGCCAACAGCAACTCCTTACGGTTGGGTGGTTGTCAGGATTGCACGCGCGTGCTGTACGATGTAGAACATTTCCGCGCCAATTTCCAAGGACCGCTCTTGATAGATGCGTGACTCTTCTGCCGTACCATCGCTGATTTTCGGGTCTAGATAGGGCAGTGAAAACCGCGCAGCTGCGCCGGAAACGATAGGGCAAGCCTCATCCGCCTCACTGCAGACGAGGATGGCCCCAAATCCATTTTGGGGATTCGACGGATGGGAATACCGCTTGCTAAACACATCGAAGGGCGGCGTTCCGGATTGAAGTTGAATGCGATAAATGGGGTTTTCCCGGTCGGTGTTTTGGCTCAGCTTAACGCCTTGGGTTCGGAGTGCTTCAGCAGCACTGGGGTACACTGCCGTGCCTTCCGTGCCTCCGCTCCATGTCCGCAGATTGTCGAATTCGTATTGCCAAGCTGCTGCCTGAAGCCACACCTGACCCAAATGGCTCCGGCGGCTGTTGTGGGTGCAAATGACCGTAATGTCGATGTTTTCTGAGGAGGATTGCGATGCGATCCAATGCGCCACGCGATCCAGCGCCGCCAGTCTGTCTGTGTTCACTTCCTTGGGAACGTTCGAAGCCCGCGTTTGAAGTTCCACTAGTGTTTTTTCTAAAAGACTCATGGCTGAGGTGGTGTGTGATTGTGGTTGGTCGTCGCCTCTTGAACGATGGCCGCAATGGGACAATCGGTCGCATGTGCGCCGGGCAGGTACCCCGTGCTGACCAAAAATTCGCGGGTGATTTCACCACCGGTGAATTTGAACGTTCGTTTGAATCGCCTTATCCATTGGTCCAGCTCGAGATTTCCTTGTTCATCGAGCCAATCTTTGAAGGATCCAAATTCCATTTGCAGTGCTTCGACCTGCTGCGCGTTGTGGATGACCGCCGCGATTTTGGCGCGGTTGCGCACGATTCCCGCATCGCCCAGCAAACGGGCCACATCTTTCGCTCCAAAGGCAGCAATTCGTGGAATGCGATAGCCGTCAAAGGCCTTTTCAAAATTTGCTTGTTTATTTAGAATCGTGGTCCAAGAAAGCCCCGCTTGGTTGATTTCCAAAATCAACCGTCCAAACAATTCGTCATCAGAATGCACCGGAAAGCCGTATTGGGTATCGTGATAATTCCGGTGGACACTGTCTGCTGGTAAAGTGGCGACATGGGCACAGTAGGGGGCAGAGAACGGTTCACTCGCAGCCATATTCGTTGGATTCGATTAACATTCTTGGCCAAATGCACCGAGGAATTGAAGGAGGTCTGCTGTGGTTACGATGCCATCTTGGTTGATGTCTTCCGGACAAGCGTCTACGCAATCCCCAAACAAACAGGTGCCATCATCCCAGTTGGCGTCCGCATCAAAATTGGTCGCATCGGAATACATGCAACCCCCACCGGGTGTCTCGGGATTCAATGGACAATGTTCGGGTGGGAACAAGCATGATCCGTCTTCAAAAGCGGCGTTGGGGTCGTAATTGCAGGCATAAGTATACGTACACCCTCCGTATTCAATGATCGGACAGGCTAGCATGCAATCATCCATGGAATCGTACAATGCCTCAGCGTAATTGATGGCCCCTACTTGCGCACCGCAGCCGCTGATGGAGGAGCAATTGCCGTTGATGATGCCAACGCCCATGACCATATCACAAAATCCGAAGTCAACCCCGGCCAAATCCGTGCAGGGTTCCACATCGATTAGATTGGGTTGAATGGTTAACGTTGCCGTCTGGCTGACGCTGTTTCCGCATCCGTCAGTGGCCATGAATGATACGGTCACAAGAAGGGTTTCCTCGCATGTAACCCAAGGGATGGCGTCAAAATCATTGCTCCAAGTCACCGTATTGCATGCATCTTCGGCTGTGGCACCTGCAAACGAGTCAGCCCAATCAAACATGGTTGCTTCAGCTTCCACCGGGTCTGAGCAGCCGATGGTCATGTCCATGGGTGGGTCGATGATGACGGGCGGTGTGGTATCCACGACTTCGATTTGTTGGGTGTCCGAGGTAGAATTTCCGGAGGGATCGGTGGCTGTGAACGTGCGAATGTAACTCACGGTGCCAGCGCACGGTCCAGAAATGGATTGCGTGGATTCGGTTAATTCTACCGATCCACTATTGTCACTGGCAGTTGCCGGTTCAAATTCGAATGAGTCGCCGCACTCAACGACCAAGTCATCCGGTACGTTGAGGGAAGGCGGAATGTTGTCGCCATTTGAACAGGGACCCGATGTCCAGGAAGTCACCCCATCAATCACCTGGGCCAAACATGAATTGTCATAGGTCACGTTATTGCAGCCACATACCGGTGCGTAGATGAACGGGCAAAATGCAGTGGGGTCGATTAAACTCGGATCGATGCAATCTTCTTGCGCGGCCAATCCTTGCGCGGAAATCACCAAAATGACGAAAGCAATGGTCACCCGAAACGGCGAGGATGAAAAGTGAGTCATGGTTTGATTTTTTCGAATTTAAGCAAAATCAAATCGAGCATGGCCAAGGACTTGTGAAAAACGCAAACCATTTGCCCCGCAATTCCGTGCTAACTTTCCCCCATGCGAAAGAAAGTTTTACTGCTGGGTTCAGGTGAGCTCGGGAAGGAATTGGTGATTGCCTTTCAACGATTGGGCCAATATGTGGTCGCGGTCGATGCATATGCTGATGCGCCTGCGATGCAGGTGGCGCAGGAATGCGAGGTGATCAATATGCTCGACGGCGATGCCCTGGATACCGTTGTAGCGAAACACCGCCCTGATATCGTCGTGCCTGAAGTGGAGTCGATTCGCACCGAACGGTTCTACGATTATGAAGCCCGTGGAATTCAGGTGGTGCCATCGGCCCGTGCCGCAAACTATACGATGAACCGCCGGGCGATCCGAGATCTGGCCGCACAAGATTTGGGGCTAAAAACAGCTCCGTACCGATATGCCACGTCATTTGAAACGCTCAAAGAAGGAACAGAAGCAGTGGGCATGCCGTGTGTTGTCAAACCGTTGATGTCGAGTTCTGGGAAAGGCCAATCGGTCATTCGCTCAATGGATGACGTCGAAAAAGCTTGGCAGTTTGCCCTCGAGGGATCTCGGGGCGATTTGGCAGAGGTTATTGTAGAATCATTCATTGAATTCGATTACGAGATCACTTTGCTGACTTTGACTCAGGACAATGGAGAAACCTTGTTTTGCCCGCCGATTGGCCATCGGCAAGAACGAGGAGATTACCAAGAGAGCTGGCAGCCGGCGGCAATGGAACCATCTGCACTGGGCACGGCACAGGAAATGGCCGCTGTGGTAACGGATGCACTGGGAGGCAGCGGCATTTGGGGTGTTGAGTTTTTTGTCAAACGGGCGAATGAGGAGGAGCCCGCAACGGTCTATTTCTCAGAGCTTTCTCCCCGACCGCATGACACGGGTATGGTAACCTTGGGGCGTACCCAAAATTTTTCCGAATTTGAATTGCACGCCCGTGCAATCCTGGGTTTGCCGGTGCCGGCGATCGAGCACCAGCGGAATGGCGCCAGTGCGGTCGTGCTTGCGCCTAAAGATGCGCAGTCGAATGAACAGGCTCGGCAGCCGCATTTCACGGGCCTTTCCGAAGCTGCCGCCATTACCGGCACGGATTTTCGCATTTTCGGTAAGCCCACCCTTCGGCCCTACCGACGCATGGCGGTTGCGCTGGCCTTTGACCAAAAGGACTGTGATGTCATGGAGTTGGTGGACAAGGCCAAGGAGGTGGCGGCGATGATCCAAGTCAGTGGGTGATGGGCACTACTCAATCATCTTTTTACTTTCGAGTCTTCCCTACAACTGATTTGAATTAACCAGCAAATGCCACCTAAAAATCATTCCTTGATTGAAGGCAAACATTCTGCGGATGCTTCTGTTTTTAACGACATGAAGGACATGAGTGGAAAGCCACAGCCGGAACCCCAAACCCATTTACGAGCAGAGGCTCAGGGTTTTCTTGATTCCATGGCGTCTGACAAGAATGCGCATCAAGCGTTGGACAGAGTCGGAGGGATGGAATCACGCTTTCGTGCAATTTCCGACGAAATTGAGCAATCTGGGACATACACGCACACCGCAGAGGAGCTCCAATTCGGAGCACGTCTGGCCTGGCGCAACAGCAATCGATGCATTGGTCGCCACCTTTGGCGCTCCCTTGAAGTGCGCGATTTGCGCACATTGCACACCGAAGATGATGCCACAGATGCCATCACAGGTGCGCTGAAAAGGCACCTCAAGGATGCCTTCAATGGCGGCCGCATCAAAAGCATCATCAGTGTTTTCGCTCCGCGCCGCCCGGGGAGTGCGGATGCCGTTCGCATTGCCAATCACCAATTGACGCGGTACGCGGGATTTCGATTGGACGATGGCCGGGTACTCGGTGATCCGGATTCCCTTGCATTGACCGATGCATGCATGGCGCAAGGATGGAAGCCCTCGACTCAAACTCCTTTTACCCCGCTGCCTTGGCAATTCATCCTTGAAGGCCAACGAACGCGGATTCAAGAAGTATTCAAGGAACAGCCTGACTTGTTTCAAGAAGTGCATTTGACGCATCCCGAAATGTCCGGTTTTGACGCATTGAACTTGAAGTGGTACGCCGTGCCGTTACTGGCCGATATGGCCATGAAGATTGGGGGCATTGTTTATCCTTTTGCGCCGTTCAATGGTTATTACATGGGAACCGAGATTGGTGCGCGCAACCTCGCGGATCAGCACCGTTACAACGTTTTGCCGAGTGTCGCGAAAGTGATGGGGCTTGATGATTCATCCAACCGTACGTTGTGGAGAGACCGGGCGTTGGTGGAGCTGAACCGTGCCGTTTTGCATAGTTTTGATCAAGCGGGGGTTACCGTTGGCGATCACCATGCCTTGGGCGAGCAATTTGAAGCATTTTGCAAGGCGGAAGCACGCAAAGACCGGGACGTGAAAGGGGATTGGTCTTGGCTTTCGCCTCCAATTTCGGCATCGCAGACCCCACAATTCCACCGCGAGTTTGACAATGAAGTGGTCCAGCACACCAACTTCTTCTACCAGCATTCGAATCCCAAACCCACGGAAAAAAGTAGCGGTTGCCCATTTCATTTGTAGTTTTGAATGCGTCCATTTCCACCAACTGCTTCCATTTCATGCTCATTGTACTTGCTGCTTTAGCCGCCGTTCTTGCTGGCGTCGCGTGTTTTCTCCTACTCGGTATGCGCAATAAGCTCGGAGGTGGCGAAGCCCATTCGGATGAGAATTTAAAGGCTTTGTCCGAATCGATGCGGGATGAATTTGCGCGAAATCGAAAAGAATCAGCGGAGCAGGCTCAAGCGCAACGGGAAGAACAGCGAAAACTTCAGGAGGCTTTTGAAAAAAAGATGGAAGAGAATTCCAAAGAGCAATCTGCCACCTTGCGCCTCCAGTTTGGTGATTTGCTGAAACAACTGGAGTCGCAAAACAAACAATCCTTGGAGGCGCTCAAAGACGTGAGGGGTGCGGTTGAAAAACAGCTGAAAGACATCCGAGAGGACAATGGAAAGCGCTTGGAAGAAATGCGTAAGACGGTCGACGAAAAGCTGCAAGACACACTCGAGAAACGCTTGGGAGAAAGTTTCAAGATCGTCAGTGAGCGGCTAGAACTGGTGCACAAAGGACTCGGGGAAATGCAAAACCTGGCGAGCGGGGTGGGCGATTTGAAAAAGGTCCTGACCAATGTGAAGACCAAAGGGATTCTAGGGGAATATCAATTGGCGAACATCATCGAACAGCTTTTGCCTTTGGAGCAGTACGAGGAAAACATCGCCACCCGTCCAGGCAGCAGTGAGCGGGTGGAGTTTGCCATTCGCATGCCAGGCAATTCAGACGATGATAGCGTCTGGCTGCCCATCGATTCCAAGTTTCCGTTGCAGGGATATGAAAACGTATTGGACGCGCGTGAGGCTGGAGATTTGGAGGGGATCGCCGCAGCAGAGAAGGCGCTGACATCAACCATTGAGAAATTTGCCAAAGACATCTCGGAGAAGTACGTGGAATCGCCGCATACCACCGATTTTGGCATCATGTTCTTGCCCATCGAAAGCCTGTACGCTGAGGTCCTACGTCATCCGGGATTGTTTGAAACGCTGCAGCGTAAGCATCGCATCACCATCACGGGACCGACCACGATGTCTGCGCTTCTCAATAGTTTGCAAATGGGTTTCCGGACACTGGCCGTGACCAAACGAAGCAGCGAGGTTTGGAAAATTTTGGAAGCGGTGAAGACGGAGTTCGGGAAGTTTTCAAGCAAACTTGAGCTTGTCGACAAGCAGCTATCCACCGCCAAACGCTCGCTTGAAGACTTGCGGAACACCCGCACCAATGTCATGGAAAGCAAGCTTCGTAAGGTGGGGACGCTGGATCACGATGAGAGTGATCGACTGTTGGACTTGCCTTCAGAAGAGGATCCCGCCGGTTTGCCGGAATGAAGGTTCAAGGGTGTGAGCTTAAAGAATTGAAGCGGGCACCATTCCCCTTGTCCACGTTTTGAGGTGTTTCCATGCACCTGCTTCTGAATCAGGATTGAAGCGTGCAGTTTTTTGCCACGCGTTCTCTGGCGAAAGCTCCTCGACCATCAATGCCTCCACCTGTATAGCCCGTGGCCCTTTGCCAGTGCAAGAAAACGAAGAACCCGCCCTACTGCAACGGCTCGCACGCCCAGTGAATAGGGAGGGCGGGATTCAATTGAGGTTTCGAACCACCTTGTAGGTCGGATCGTCAAAGTGGTTGACTTCGATGATGGACGCCGCCTTGTCAATCAGTGCGCGGCAATCTTCACTGAGGTAACGGATATGGACCGTTTTGCCCACTTCGGCATAACGAGCGGTCAATTTGTTCAAGGCTTCGATGGCAGACATGTCCATGACCCGGCTCTCTTTGAAGTCCAGCACCACGTGCTGGGGATCGCTGACGATATCAAATTTCTCTGCAAATACCGTAGTGGATCCGAAAAACAGCGGGCCGTATAGCTCGTAATGCTTCCAGCCTTTTTCATCGATTCGTTTCCGGGCACGAATACGCACGGCGTTGTCCCAAGCAAAGACGAGGGCGGCACCCACCACACCAATAAATACCGCCAAAGCGAGGTTGTGCATGAACGCGGTGATGACGGTCACCAGTACCATGATGAACACATCCGAAGTGGGCATGCGACGGAACGTGCGCAACGAGGCCCATTCGAAGGTGCCAATTGCGACCATGATCATCAGGCCGGTCAATGCCGCCATGGGCAGCTTTTCAATAAGTGGAGCCCCGAATAATATGAAAACCAGGAGCATGACCGAAGCCACAATTCCGCTGAGTCGGGCACGTGCCCCGGAGCTCACATTGATGAGGCTTTGTCCAATCATGGCGCATCCGCCCATTCCACTGAACAAACCACTCAAAATATTCGCGGCACCTTGTGCCACGCACTCTCGATTTCCGTGCCCACGTGTGCCTGTGATTTCATCCAAGATGTTCAAGGTCAATAAGCTTTCAATCAATCCAACTCCAGCTACAATTGCGGCGTAGGGGAAAATAATGGTCAGCGTTTCCAATGTGAATGGCACAATTGGAATGTGAAATGGAGGGAAGCCACCTTCGATGGATGCCATGTCACCAACCGTTTTGGTATCGAGTCCCAAGCCGGCTACAATCGCAAACACCACTACAATTGCGGTCAATCCGGCGGGTACTTTTTTAGTCAGCTTGGGCAGAAAAGCAATGATGGCCATGGAGAGCAAGGTCAATCCCACGAAGATTCCCAATGATCCCCCGGTCAGCCATTCTCCACCGTCGTCTTTGAACTGATCGAGCTGACTTCCACCGATGATAATGGCGAGGCCGTTTACAAAGCCAAAAATAACAGGTTGCGGCACCAGTCGCATCAGTTTTCCCAGTTTCAGGAAGCCTGCAACGAGTTGAAGCATGCCCGCCAAAATCACCGTTGCAAAGATGTATTCGGGACCTTCGATGGCCGCCAAAGAGGCAATGACGACAGCGATGGCTCCTGTGGCGCCACTGATCATTCCCGGCCTGCCGCCGAGGACACTCGCCACAAGGCCCACCACAAATGCCGCATACAAGCCGGTTAAAGGGCTCAATCCCGCAATCAGGGCGAAGGCAACGGCTTCTGGAATGAGCGCCATTGCCACCGTCAATCCGCTCAATACTTCGAGGCGGTAATCTACAGTTTGGCGAAAGTCAAATAGGGCGAGTCTCATGGGCTGCAATGCGTCTGAAAAAAGGCGCAAAGATACCCGCTGAGAGCATGCGAAATACCCGAGTGTTCGAGATCAATGGGGCTGGCAAACGCGCGCGCTGAGTTGGTCCGTATCGTTCTGAATGGTGATGACAGCGCATCCTTCGGTCCATGCGCTCCAAGGAATGACCAACTGTGCAGTTCCTGAGCGTTTGAGCAAGATTCGACCGTCCATTCCGATCAACGAAACGATGAAGCGCTGACTTGCGCGGTTTTCAGTGATGAATAACCCTGCCGCTGCGGGTTGCACTTGCCACGTTTCAGGAGCCTCATGTGGGACTAGATTTGGGAGTTCAACGGGTTCTACGAAAACCCCATCAAGTTTGGGCAGTCCCATTCGACATCGCTATCACCACAACCCACATCGACACTGGCCACATAAACGATGTCTTCTAGTGTGTTGCTTTCAAAGTCAATCGGAGGTAAAATCGGGGTGTCTTCGCCGCAGATGACGGCTACATACATCGATAAATTGGTAATTGACTCTTCCCAGTAGTATTCTGTGGTAAGCGTTCCAACTGGGAACATTGTAAAGGTGTAATTCGGCTCATACTGTTGCCAACCAGAGCCCATTTCGTTTCCGGTGCCCATTGAATCTGGGAGCACATCGAAAGCGAGCTGGACCTCAAACATAAATGGATCTAAATCAGATGACGTACCGTTCAATTCGAGATCGAGCGTGGTCTGGCCAAAGGCCGATCCGATCCCAAAAAAGATTACGGCGAGTGAGAGGAGTGTTTGTTTCATTTCAATCAAAAAGTTTTGTTCATCAGGGAATACCACGCTGAGTCCTCTATGTGACAAGGTTTGAGCAGAAAGTTAAGGGATGGCCCATTAAAAAGACATAGCTTCGACTCATGATTATCAAGCGCAATCCATTGAATCACAGAGAAACATCATTTGGATTCATGGAGGTGCTGGCGGAAGCAGCCGGCAAGCCCCTTGTAGAGTTTTTGCATTTTGAACGAAACGGCAGAAGCCATTCCCATGATGAATGGGAGATGGTAAGAGTAACAGCCGGCGGCGGGAAAATCATGGTGGGAGAGGAAGTTGTTGTGGTCCGTGCAGGCGATACATGCCGCATTCCACCGCACACCGCGCACTGGATGGAGCCCGATGGCACCATGGATATTTTGCTATCGTATTTTCAGTAATCAAGGATTGCGCCACTTCATCCACGTGCAATGTTTCAAAACTTATGGGGCTCAATGGTGAAGTCCGTTGATTGATGTGCTTAGTTAGCACGACTAACCTTTAATCTTTCATTCCATGAAAAAGAGAACGATTGGAACCCTACTGGGTTTTCTGGCTATGTTTGGCTTCGGAGCAATTTATTATGGCCTCCTTACGGCTGAAGCTGGAGCCGAGATGGCTGCAAATTTTGCGAGTTGCATGAATGCTGAGCCGAACATGGCATTCATCATCTTGGGGAACATCATGGGCGCTTACCTGCTGGTCTACACGTTCGACAAAATGGGGGTCAATGATGCAAAAGCAGGAGCTTATCAAGGTGCCATGATCATGGCAATTGTTTTTGCGATGTCCAATCTTTTCATGGGTGCGCAATTTGTAATTTGGGACACACAAGGCTTGCTGGTTGAGTGGATTGTGGGCATCGTACACGGTGTGCTCGGCGGGGCAGCCATTGGTGCGTACAATTCTAAGATCAGCTGAGAATCTGATTTTTCACGAAATAAAAAGCCCGATTGACAACTGTCAGCCGGGCTTTTTGATGGAACAAGATTCGTGTAAATTGGAGTGTTTTTTCAGCGAACCATCAACTTCTGCATGGGAGAACTTCCAAATTCGCCCACTTGAACGAGGTAGGCTCCGCCTGCCCACTGACTGACGTCGATGGGGCGGCCATCCCAAGTGCCTTCCATAACCACGCGGCCCTGGAAATCCAGAATGGTCACTGTGCTGAAAGCAGGGCAATTGCGCAACGAGAAACTTTCGGAGGCCGGATTCGGCGCAATGGTCCACTGCGGAGCAGTTTCCATGGTGGTCAATTCAAATTCATCCACGCCGGTGACATTGCCATAGATGTAGTATTCATACTCCGCGCGGGCTGGTGACAATGAAATGGCATCGGCGTTGGATGCGCGGATGTAGAACATCAGATTTTCTCCATTCGTTTCGGGGAGAATCGCTGTATACATTCCATCGCTCGCAATGGCGTCTCCTTGCGTCCCGTCATCATACATGGCAATGGACTGGAAGTCGCTTGCGATTTCACCGGTAGTCCACATCAGCTCCAAGCCCGTGGCGTCGATGGTGGGCACCTCGACCATCCCATTTTCAACTACAACGGTGCCCATGATGGGCGCGTCATCTGAAACTTCCGGGTGGTTGCTCAAGAAATCCATGCGTTCTTCCACGGTACTGAGAATCCCTGCGAAGCCCCAATCTGCCCAGAAGGCACTGTTTACATTGGTATTGAAGTAGACGAACGGGAATTGATCGTTCGGGTCGGTCTCAGCTGCATCGTTCGCGAGCGCCTGTATTGCCGAAATTTCGTTGGCAATTTCTTGGATCTCCATCGACTCTTCCATGATCGTGCGAATGTGCGCGAGGTAAAGTCCACGATAAAGCGGCTGGCTGTACAGGTATTGCATCAAAGGACGCTCATCCCACGCAGCTCCGTTGCCTGTGAAAAATGGGTCAAAATGATAAACATCATTGGGGCTCCAATAGCTCCAGCCCAAAATGGCTCCAACAAAAGAATTGTCGAAGTCCCACGGAATCATTTGAAACCGGCCCTCCACATCTTGGTAGAGGTAGTAATTGTGGACATAGTATCCGTTGTAGGTGTCCAAATTACTGACCACCGTATTCACAGCCATGGCCCAGAGCACACGATCAATGTTCAGCACATCGCCCAGGTCTTCAGGGGCGAATTCCAAGGTATTGATCAAGTCAAGCAACGCTCCCCAACCGTCGTCGGACTTAATGGTGTAGCTGTCGAAGTAATTGGTGGTGTCCGCACCCAGGTAGCCCAATGAAGGGATGCCACCATCGGTGCCGCCTCCGCCATTTTCGCTGCAGAAAACGCCGGCTCCATCGCACTTGAATAACACGCCATCATTCTCATCAAAGTGCTTGTTCAAGAACTGGCGATTGATGGACTCTGTGTTGACGTAAAGTCCGGTGTAGTCACCTTGGGTATGCAACTCAATGAGGTTGATCTCGGGCGTTGGGAGGTATTTCCGATAAATCCTACTTGCGATGTATTCTTTGCAATACGTGGGGTCGAGCCATGCATTGGCCAATTTGACCTTGTTGTATCCCATTAAGTCTTGTCCCGAGATCCAATGGTTGAAATCCAGGTTGTAAGGCACCTTGACACTTCCCGCGTCGTTGGGAAGGCAAAAGGTGGAATTGCCTTTGTAACGAACACCTACACTGTCCACGGAAACCCCATCAATGGTGACATTCGCGGGAATTCGAAGGGACGGTTCATTGAAAAACGCATTGACGAGCACATTGTGGTAGTTGTCGTCTTCAAACGTGACATCCATTTGGCGGAGCATACTCGGGTCGAACAAACTCTCAGCCTCGTCATAGCGCTGCTGGGGATCGTGAATGATTAAGTTTTGGGAAAAGGACAGCTGAACGATAAAACTCAGCATGAACAGGCTCAGGCAATATGGACGCATGCCACAAAATTACAACATCTGAGGAATCAATTCCATAAGAGGTCGTTGAATGCTGTGCTTGTGGTGTCAATTTGCAATCCATACGTTTGTTTCATGAGCACAACGACTTCTTGCGTCATGGGATCTGCATAGTACTGGGTATTGAAATAGCCGCTCCAAAAGAAGCGGCCTTCTCCAGGTTCGGTAGATTTGACTCCGAAAGCCAGTCCTTGACGCCAAGGTCCAGGTAACAAACCGGGTGCCTGGTCTGCCATGATGCTGTCTACCGTTGCTTCTTTAAGGATACGCCCTTCTCCATATGCCCCCCGGTCGAGGTACATCTGAAGGAATTTTGCGTAGTCGCTCGCTGTACTCGTCAATCCAGCGCCGCCGGAACACAGCGGCCATTCTTCGTGTTCAGGATAATCGATGGAATACGAAGGATGCAAATGGGTTTGCCAACTCAGCCTCCCTTCATCAAGCTCCATGACATTTGACAAGCGCGAGCGATCTTCCTCGGGCACAACAAAGTGCGTATCCTTCATGCCCAGCGGCTCAAAGATCTCAGCTTCGACAAATTCGGCATAGGGTTGACCTGTGGCTACTTCGATGACGGCGACCAGTATGTCGAGGCCCAAACTATACGTCCATTTTGAACCGGGCTCGTGGGCAAGTGCCAATTGGCCGATGCGTTCTGCGTTTTCCAACGTGCTCCGCTCGTCGCGTGGAAACAAGTCCGTGACGTCGTATTTGGCGTAGAGTTTTTCGAAACGGGGATCACCAATTTCGCCATAGGGTATGCCACTGGTGTGGGTCATCAAATGTCGGATCGTCATCACGTTCTCCGTTGGAATGCTCGAGAAAGAGGTGTCAGCGGTCAAAGAATCCAGAACCCCTATCCCTTCAAATGCAGGAATGTACTGAGCGACGGCATCACCCAAGCCCAACAACCCTTTCTCCCAACAAATCATTGCAGCCGTGGCGGTAATGGCCTTGGACTGGGAGCAAATGCGAAACAAGGTATTGGGCAACATTGGTTGTTCCGAAAGTGGATCGGCGTGCCCGTAGGCGCGGTGCAAAACGACCTCTCCTTTCTCGGCTGTGAGGAGCACAGCACCCGGAATCTGATCCGCATCCACAGCAGCCTGGATGGCGCC
>JADHRK010000039.1 GCA_016777435.1 Flavobacteriales bacterium | reverse complement strand
CAACAAAAGACCATTGCAGGCGCCACGGCTCCATCAGCGAACCTGAAGTGGCATCTGATAGCGACCTCATCATGGGGCACTTTACGCAGCTCGACGCTTCCGATCAACCGATGCAAGGTGGCATTGAGAGCGATTCCAATATTGCTCTGGAACACCTCACGGACAAAAAGTCGCGGAAGTTGCTTACCGGGGCAAAAGTGAGCGATACGTTCACATTGGATCCCCACAAAATTTCGCACGGGCATGATGATTTGGGCAAAATGCTCGGCATCAACCATGAGCAAGTCCATGATTTGAAAGGCAATTTCAAGTTTGAGGTAAAGGAAATCAAACGCCTTGCGCCGCATGATAACAATCAAGAGTTATGGGATAAAGTGCTCGGAAAAGACGTGGTGTCGACCGAAAAAGAATTCCGAGAAAAAGTTTCTGAAGAATTGCACAGTCAATTTGACCGCGATGCCGAGCACGTCTTCCGCCGGCGATTCGTAGTCGATTTAATTGAGCACATGAAAATCCAGATGCCCGATGCATTCCTCAAACGCTGGATTCAGATGAACAATGAGCAGCCTCTGACCGAGGAACAAATGGAAAAGGAGTACCCGAATTACGCCGAATCCATGCGCTGGCAATTGCTGCAACAAGCGGTCATGAAGGATGCTGACATGCGCGTCAGCGCGGAGGAGCTGGAAGAGGAGGCCAAACGTGTGATTGGCGCACAGTACGCTCAATATGGAATGCCATTGGAAGGTGAGATGCTGGACAATTTTGCGAAAAATGCGCTTTCCAATGACGAAGAACGTCGGCGGATTGCAGACATCATCATTGAACGGAAGGTGGTGGATGAGCTGAAGCCGAAAGTGACGATCAAGGAGAAGTCGGTCAGTTTTGATGACTTTGCCAAGCTAGCTGCAGAAGTTCGCTGAGCCCAGCGGTTTTTTGAAGTGAGGCATTGCGTGGAATAACGCGTTCATAAATGCCGGTATTCAGGCTGCAAAAAGTAAGTGGATACGATGCCATGTGATGTAATTTTGGTGCATGACTGATCGCAACGAATTTATCAAGTTCGCCTCCAAGGACCGCGGACTAAGCAGCCAAACCGTGAGGGACTTCATTTCTCACGCATACGACCAACCCAACAACTTGACTCGAACAGTCATTGAAGAGCGCCAGATGCCCTTCCGTGAAGTGGACGTCTTTGCTCGGCTCATGGCAGACCGTATCATATTCCTAGGAACCGGTATCGACGACTACATCGCCAATGTCGTGCAGGCGCAACTCTTGTTCCTGGAGTCTTCTGACCCGACCAAAGACATTCAGATTTACATCAATTCACCCGGAGGCTCCGTTTACGCGGGACTCGGGATTTACGATACGATGCAATACATCCGTCCGGATGTCGCCACGATCTGCACGGGTATGGCGGCTTCCATGGGGGCCGTATTACTCTGCGCAGGAGCCGCGGGAAAACGAACAGGCCTAAAGCACAGCCGGGTGATGATTCACCAGCCACTTGGGGGTGCCAGCGGTCAAGCTTCGGACATCGAAATCACCGCTCGCGAAATCCAAAAGTTGAAAAAAGAACTTTACGCCATCATCGCCACGCACAGCGGACAAACAGAAAAGAAAGTCTGGAATGATTCCGATCGCGATTACTGGATGATTGCGTCAGAAGCCAAGGAATACGGAATGATTGATGAAGTGCTTGAGCGGAAATAATTCCCGAAATCAACTACGATGAGTTCCACCCCTATAAACTGCTCCTTCTGCGGAAGAGCCAAGGAAGATGTCGATGTGCTCATCGCCGGCGTCACCGGACACATCTGCGGCAATTGCATTGAACAAGCCGACAACATCCTTCAGGAAGAACGAAAAGACACACCGGAAAAGTCCGATTTCCAGCTCAAACTACCGAAGGAAATCAAAGCCCACCTCGATGAATACGTGATCGGTCAAGAAGAAGCGAAAAAGACCATTAGTGTTGGTGTCTACAATCACTTCAAACGCATCGTCTACCCTACTGCTGAAGACGCTGTTGAAATCGATAAATCAAACGTTATTCTGCTCGGAGAGACGGGAACCGGAAAAACGCTGATTGCCCGAACCATTGCGAGAATGCTCGATGTTCCATTCTGCATCGCTGATGCGACAGTGCTCACTGAGGCGGGGTATGTCGGTGAAGATGTTGAAAGCGTTTTGAGCAGGCTGCTGCAAAGCGCTGACTTCGACGTGGAAAGGACCGAAAGGGGCATCGTATTTATCGATGAGATCGATAAAATCGCTCGAAAAAGTGACAACCCTTCCATCACCCGTGATGTCAGTGGAGAAGGCGTTCAACAAGCTTTATTGAAACTCCTTGAAGGAGCCGAAGTTAGCGTTCCGCCGCAAGGCGGAAGAAAGCACCCGGAACAAAAGCTCATCACCATCAACACCAAGAATATTTTGTTTGTTTGCGGCGGGGCTTTTTCGGGAATTGAGAAAATCATCGAGCGCAGGATCAAGCGCTCTTCCATTGGTTATCAGCAGGAAATAGCGCACATTGACGACGAGTCCTATTTGCAATACGCGGCACACGCAGACCTCAAATCATTTGGTTTGATTCCCGAGCTCATCGGTCGCTTTCCCGTACTGACTCACCTCAAGCCATTGGACGCCTCGGCGCTACGAAGCATCCTAACGGAGCCGAAAAACGCCTTGTGCAAGCAATACATACAACTGTTCGCTTTGGATGGTATCGAACTCAAGTTCGAAGCATCCGGATTGGATTACCTCGTGGAAAAAGCAGTCGAGTACAAACTCGGCGCACGCGGTCTACGCAGCATCATGGAGGCTGTCTTAAACGAAGCCATGTACGAGATGCCCGGAGGCGAAAAGAAGAAGCTAATCATCAACCGGAAATTTGCTGAGAGTCGCTTCTCAGGTGATAAAAATTCAGGGTTGCGCGTGGCCTAAGACTTCCGATGGCGAGGAAAGAAACACCGCTAATGAAGCAGTACAATCGGGTGAAAACCGATTATCCTGATGCGCTGCTTCTTTTCCGAGTCGGGGATTTCTACGAAACCTTTGGAGAGGATGCCATCAAGGCATCGAAAGCATTGGACATTGTACTGACCAAACGGGGCAATGGCAGTGCTTCTGAAATTGAATTGGCTGGCTTTCCCCATCACTCGCTCGACAGTTATTTGCCAAAACTAGTGCGAGCAGGGCATCGTGTGGCCGTATGCGATCAGCTCGAAGATCCCAAAAAGGCGGTCGGCATTGTGAAACGGGGAGTGACTGAATTGGTCACACCCGGAGTTGCCTTTCACGACCAAGTACTGGATTCAAAAGCCCACAATTATCTCGCGGCCCTCCATTGGGACAAAAAATCGGCAGGCGTGGCATTTTTGGATATTTCCACAGGTCATTTTGCCATTGCAGAAGGAGACAAACAATTGGTTGATCGCCTATTGAGAGCCCACCAACCTTCGGAAATTCTTTGTTCCAAACCGCTGCAAAAAGCCTTTGAAGACGAATTTGGGAAAGACTGGCACGTGAGCCGATTGGACGATTGGATTTACAAAATTGATTATGCCACGGATCGGATTCACAAACAATTCGAGACCGGCAATCTAAAGGGATTTCAACTGGATGAATCACCGCAAGCCTCGATTGCTGCGGGAGCTGTGCTTCACTATCTGGAACACGCGAAGCACGACCGACCGCGGCATATTAAGCAAATTCAAACCCTGCACGCATCAGGAACGCTATGGATGGATCGATTCACCATCCGAAATTTGGAGTTGGTGCAAGCCAATCATCCCGACGGCCAATCCCTCGCTGAGACAATTGATCGAACGGGATCACCAATGGGTGCGCGGACCCTCCGCCGCTGGCTCCTCATGCCGCTTACCGAAATCGCTTCGATCGAGCAGCGGCACAACGCAGTTGACGCTCTATTTGATCAGGATGAGCTGCGTGAAAACATGCAAGGTTTGTTCCGAAGCATGGGCGACTTGGAGCGATTGGCCTCCAAAGCAAGCACCGGACGAATCAATCCCCGCGAATTGGCTCAATTGCGGCTGGGAATCCAAAGCGCACACAAAATTGCACTCGCTGCCGAAGGAATTGACCCCTTATTGCCATATCTCGAGCGCATGTCTCCCTGCGATCATTTGCTCCGGCGCCTGACGTCTGAATTGGTGGATGAGCCCCCGGTGAACCCAAACAAGGGACAAGTCATTCAATTGGGTGTTAATGCCGAACTTGACAGCTTGCGCACGATCAAGTCCGACTCAAATGCCGCCCTGGATGCGATTTGCCAGCGCGAAACGGAGCGCACAGGAATCACCTCATTAAAAATCGATTACAACCAAGTTTTCGGCTACTACCTGGAAGTTCGAAACACCCATAAGGACAAGGTTCCTACCGAATGGATTCGGAAACAAACACTGACCCAAGCGGAACGTTACATCACCGAAGAATTGAAGGAGCTCGAGCAGAAAATCCTCGATGCCGACAGCAAAACCAGCACGTTGGAATGGGAGTGCTTTCAAAATTTGGTCGCTGCAACCGCAAACGAAATCGCTGCCTTGCAAGAGAATGCCCAAGTCATTGGCGCATTGGACGCACTGACAGGCTTGGCTCAAATTGCAGAGGAATTCCATTATGTCCGTCCCCGCATGTCCAGCGATCATAGCATCCAGATCGGCAACGGGAGACACCCTGTGATTGAACGAACACTAAAGGCGGGAGAACGTTACGTTGCTAATGACATCACCTTGGACGGCGAGCAAGCGCAGATCCTGATGATTACGGGACCAAACATGGCCGGAAAATCTGCACTGCTTCGTCAAACGGCACTGATTTCCCTCATGGCACAGATGGGTGGATTTGTACCCGCGGCTTCCGCCACACTCGGCGTGCTCGACCGCATTTTCACTCGCGTGGGTGCCTCGGACAATATTTCCTCAGGTGAATCGACCTTCATGGTGGAGATGAATGAAACCGCAGCCATTCTAAACAACCTTACCGATCGAAGCCTCGTTCTCTTGGATGAAATCGGTCGTGGCACCAGCACGTATGACGGAGTGAGCATCGCATGGGCCATTGCAGAACACCTGCATCAGCAGACTGAGCGACCCTTGACACTTTTTGCGACACATTATCACGAGCTCAATGCCATGCAGGATCGCTTTAGCCGCATTCGAAACTTGAATGTCACTGTCAAAGAAGTCGATGGCAAAATCGTCTTTCTTCGAAAACTTGCGGCAGGGGGAAGTAATCACTCATTCGGCATTCATGTTGCCCAATTAGCAGGCGTGCCAAAGTCAATCGTGCGGCGCGCCAAAACAGTGCTGGCGCAACTCGAGAACAGTCGCCAAGGAATGGAAGGTGACGAAACGCCAGCGATTCGCGTTCAAGAGGCGGCCACTTCGCAATTGTCCGATATTCAGATGAGCATCTTTCAGCTCGACGACCCCGTGCTCGAGCAAGTCAGGGAGCAAATTTTAGACCTTGATCTTAATAACCTCACCCCGGTTGAAGCTTTGCTAAAACTCAGTGAAATTCAACGTGTCGTGTCTGGAATGACCAATGCCACGAAAGGCTCAGAATGATGCCAACAACAGGTCGAGGTCTTTGAAAGGGAGTGCAGACTCGGCGGCAAGGCCCGGATGGGTCACTTGTCCATTAAACATGTACACCCCTGACCGCGCGAATGGGTTGCGGCGGATAGACTCCTCCACTCCGCCGTCAGCCGCAAAGTCCAACAACAAAGGCGCCATGATATTGCTCAATCCCTTGGATGCCGTCCGGCTCACACGGGATGGCATGTTGGGAACGCAGTAGTGAATCACATCCAATTCTACGAAAGTCGGTCGCTCATGCGAAGTCACGCGACTGGTTTCAAAGCACCCTCCGCGATCGATGGTGACGTCGATTACCACTGAACCGCGCTGCATACCCGCCACCATCGGCTCTGAAACCACCAAAGGAGCACGCTGTCCAGAGCCCCGGATTGCTCCGATAGCGACGTCTGCCGTTTTCAATGCTTCCTGAAGAACAGAGGGCTGAATCGTTGAAGTCCACAAGCGCTGACCCAAAGCATTTTGCAGGCGGATCAGGCGGTGCGGACTATTATCAAAAACCTTCACAGATGCTCCCAAACCAATGGCGGCTCGGGCCGAAAACTCACCCACCGTGCCTGCACCAATGATGACGACTTCCGAAGGACGGACGCCGGAGACTCCTCCAAAAAGACTGCCTCGTCCATGCGGCCCGGCAAGCAACTCTCCAGCAATCAGGATGGCTGAATTTCCCGCAATTTCTCCCATGGCTCGAACCAAGGGAAAGATTCCGTTGTCATTCTGTAAAAAATCCCAAGCAATGGCCGTGGTTTTCTTCGCGGCCAAAGCGGCCAGCAATCCCTTCGGCTGCACCGTCCATTGCAGGGCACTGATGATGGTTTGTCGCATGCCCATCAACTGCACTTCTTCCAAAGTCGGCGGCTCTACCTTGATCACCATACCCGTCTGAAAAACCTGGCGGCGATCGTACACAATGTGCGCGCCGGATTCACTATAGTCGCTGTCTTGAAAATGGGCTTGATCACCCGCTCCGGACTCAATCAATACCTGGTGGCCACGAGCGACCAACAGCGCCACTGCCTCGGGCACCAAAGCCACGCGCTTCTCTTGCAAGCTTTCTTCCTTTGGAATACCGATTACAAGCTCTTGATTGCGCGCCGAAATTTGCAGCACTTCTTCTTGCGGCAAGAGCGCTGCTTCGCGCGCCAAGGACTGGATTCTTTTGCTATGATCGCTCATACGTGAGGCAAAGTACTAATTCCAAAGGACGAACTACTATGAATGACTGAGAATTAACTCCCGCGCGCCATTGTCATGGCCTCCATGCACAATAATCTGAAGCAGAAACGAATCATTGGGAAGAAGCCCCGGAGCGTGTTCTGGCCATTCCACAAAGCACAATGCTTCCGCATCAAAATACTCGGTTAGCCCCAAATCCCAAGCCTCGGATTCATCCTTGAGGCGGTACAAATCCAAATGAAAAAGGCGCCAATCGACCCGCTCATAGCATTGTACCAAACCAAAGGTTGGGCTCACTGCTTCACCATCAATGCCAGCGGTCTGTCCCACCGCGCGCACCAGCGTGGTTTTCCCCGCACCCATCACTCCTTGCAGCGCCACTACACCGAGGGGGTTGTCGTTTTCATCGTGACGCATGCGCGCGCTTAATTGAGCCCAAAGCGATCGGGCAACATCTTCCAATTGGGCCAACTCAAAAGGCCCCGATTTCCATACCACTTGCAATTCACCCATGGCGCAAGAATGACACAGTCTTAATTCGTTTCAAGTTCCACCCACGGAATCACCACTTCCTCCAATGAGATACCCCCGTGCTGAAATGTGTCCCGAAAATACTGAGCAAAATGATGGTATTTATTGGGGTAAACTAAGAAATCGTCTTCGCGCGCAAAGATGTACGCGCTGCTGACATGCGGACGCGGCAGCCCCAATTTTTCAGGTTCCCTGACTTCAAAAATATCTCCTGCATCATAACCGAGGTTCCGCCCAACCTTGTACCGCAAATTCGAATTCGTACTGCGCTCCCCTTTGACTTGCACCGGATTGCCCACGCGGACCGTGCCATGGTCCGTAGTAATTACAACGCGTGCATTCCACTCCGCCATCTTATCCAGCAACTCCTTCAAGGCGCTATGCTCGAACCACGAATGAGTCAATGAGCGATAAGCCGCTTCATCTTCAGCCAATTCCTTCAAGACTTCCATTTCTGTTCGGGCATGCGACAGCATGTCGACAAAGTTGTAGACCACGGCTGTGAGGTCATTCCCCTTTAATTGGTGAAATTGTTCCACCAACTTTCGTCCTGCCGCGAGGTTGGTGATTTTATGGTAATCTGACTTCCCCTCAAAACCAATGCGCTTCAGCATGGCTTGAAACAAGGCCTTTTCGTGGCGGTTTTTGCTTCCCTCCTCATCCTCACTGACCCAATACTGAGGAAAAACACGTGCAATCTCGGCGGGAGTTAGGCCCGCAAAAAGCGCATTTCGAGCGTACTGCGTAGCTGTGGGCAGCATCGAAAAATAGGAGTCATTCTTGGCGACACGGTACTTATCCAACAGCAGCGGTTCAATCATGCGCCATTGATCCATCCGCAGGTTGTCAATCACAACCAAAAATACAGGCTGACCGTCTTTGGCTTTTTCGAGCACCTGTGGCAATCGCTCGGGAAGCAATCGGTGTGACAGGGTTGGGGAATCGTCGTCAGGGCCAGCCATCCACTCCGCGTATTCTTTCTGATAGAACTTGGCAAACTGCCGATTGGCGTCCTTGAATTGCATTTCGAGAATGTCTTTCATCCCCTCATCTTGTGATGACTCCAATTCCAATTTCCAGTGCACCAAGCGCTGGTAGATCGATGTCCAATCGCCCGCATTCAACCGTCCCATCAATTGCATCGAAATCTCCCTGAACTCTCGCTGGTAATCCGTCATTGCCTTCTCGGTCACCAAACGACGCTCGTCCAGATTCTTCTTGATGGACAAAAGGATTTGATTCGGATTGACCGGCTTAATGAGGTAATCAGATATTTTCGAGCCGATGGCCTCCTCCATGATTTGTTCCTCTTCGCTCTTGGTGATCATGATCACAGGCAAGTGGGGACGTTGCTCCTTGATGCGTTGGAGGGTTTCCAATCCGTTCAACCCCGGCATTTGCTCATCCAAAAACACGAGATCAAACACATCTGTAGCCAACAAATCCAAGGCTTCTACACCGCTGTTCACCGGGGTCATATGAAAGCCTTTGCTCTCCAGAAAAAGCACATGGGGCTTGAGCAAATCAATCTCGTCATCGGCCCATAATATCCTCGGTGTTCGCTGCATGGTCAAATCAGATAGGTAAAGTTGCGTTTGCTGTATGCCGTACAAGTTAACTTGCACTTTTAACAAACGCACTTTCGAACCCAACTGATATTGGACGCATCGATGTCAACTCACAACAAAAACAAAATCCTGAACGACCCGGTTTACGGGTTCATCACCATTCAACACGAACTCACATTCGATTTGATGGATCATCCGTTCGTTCAGCGCTTGCGCAGGATCTCTCAATTGGGGTTGTCTCATCTGGTGTATCCAGGTGCCGTGCACAACCGCTTTCATCACGCCATTGGAGCGCTCCACCTGATGCAAGAAGCCATTGCCGTCCTGCGCGCCAAGGGAACAGACATCTCAGACCAGGAAGGTGAAGCGGTTTGCGCTGCAATTCTGCTGCACGATATTGGCCATGGGCCTTTCAGTCACGCCCTCGAGCACAGCATTGTCAAAGGGGTGCGGCATGAAGATATTTCAGCCCTGATCATGAGTCGGTTAAATGAAGAATTGAACGGCGCGTTGGACACGGCCATTGCTATCTTCAACGACCACCATCCCAAGCGTTTTCTCCATCAATTGGTCTCTTCTCAACTGGACATGGATCGCATGGATTACCTCGCGAGGGATAGTTTCTACTCCGGGGTGGCAGAGGGCAAAATTGGAAGTGAACGTATCATCAAAATGCTCGCTGTCAAAGACGACCGCTTGGTGGTCGAAGAGAAGGGGATTTATTCCATCGAAAAATTTCTCATGGCGCGAAGGCTCATGTATTGGCAGGTCTATTTGCACCGAACTGTCCTCTGTGCAGAATTCATGTTGATGCGCGTTTTGAAAAGGGCCAAAGCATTGGCGCTATCCGGAGTTGATGTTTTCACGACTCCGGCGTTGAGCATCTTCATCAACGAATCGCTGGATCGCGCAAAATTCATTGCGGATCCTGAAATTCTCAATCGGTTCTGCGAACTGGATGACAGCGACATCACGTGTGCCTTGAAAGTTTGGCAACACCACGACGACCCCATTTTGAGCGAATTGAGCAAGCGAATCGTGCACCGAAATCTATTCCAAATCGAGTTGCGTTCTCAGCCTTTCTCCAATGACGAAGTGGAAACGACCATTCAGAACGTTGCCACGGGATTGGGGCTCAGCCGGGAAGACGCTACCCAATTTGTGATCAATGACACCATCCATAACAGTCTGTACAGCGAAGAGGGCATCAGCATTCAATTCAAGAATGGCACCGTGCAAGATTTCGCAGAGGCGTCCGATCAACTCAACCGTGAAATATTAACGCGCACCGTCAGCAAGTCATTCCTCTGTTATCCCAAAGAGCTCGCGCGTTGAGGCAATCCTCATTTGGCCCCTGGAATATCCAATTCTACTCCTTCGTCATTGTAAAGGTGGAACTCCAGAATCTCCATGGAAGAATTGGACTCCAAGTGAATCTTAATTCCATAATTCCGTTGCCAGTTCTTAAGAATTGAATTCCACCAGCCTTGCTTCACATAGGCTTCAATGATGGGATGCAGCATAATGGTGATGCGCTTCAGGGACTTCCCTTCGGTCACGCCACGAATTCCCGCTTCAATGCTATCCGTGAATAAGATTGATGCTTTCACTTCACCGGTTCCACGGCAGGTTGGGCATTTCTCAGAAGTTTTGACGTCTGCCACAGGCCGAACACGCTGACGCGTCATCTCGACAACACCAAACCGGCTTGGGGGTTGAATGTTATGCTTGGCTTTGTCACCTTTCATCGCTTTCTTCATGGCGTCCGTAAGCTGCTTGTTGTGCTCACGTTTGGCCATATCAATGAAGTCGACGCAAATAATGCCGCCCATGTCCCGCAGTCGCAAAACACGGGCTATTTCTTCGCAGCACTCCAGATTGGTATGGAGGGCGTTTTCTTCTTGATCCTTTGCTCCTGCCTTTCTCCCTCCACTATTCACATCAATGACGTGCATCGCTTCGGTCTGCTCGATGATCAAATAAGCACCACTTCGCAGATTCACCTGCTTGCTGAATGCGGCCTTGATTTGCCTATGAATGGACAGCGTGTTGAACAGATCCCTGTCTTTAGAGACCTTCACAATGCTCTCTTTCTCCGGTGCGATGCTTTGCAGATAAGTTTTCACCTCATCGGCGAGTTTCGCTTCATTCACCCGGATACTGGTGCAATCCGGAGTCAAAACATCGCGAAGCACAGCACTGGTTTTATTCAATTCACCCAGCACCCGCTTTCCAGGCTTGGCGTTTTTCAGCCGTTTGTGCATTTCCCCCCATCGGCTGACCAAGTCTTCCAAATCGGAATGCAAATCCGCAGCTCCCTTTTCTTCAGCCACCGTCCGTACAATGATTCCAAATCCCGGAGGACGAATCGATTGCATCAATCGCTTCAACCGCGTGCGCTCTTTTTCCGATTTTATTCGTCCAGAGAGCGAAACTTTCTCGCTGAAAGGTACTAGCACCAGGAATCTTCCCGGCAGCGTAACCTCTGCAGTTAGTCTCGGGCCTTTGGAACTAATTGGTTCCTTCGCGACTTGCACCAACACAAGCTGTGAAGCCGAAACCTCATCCTTGATTTTTCCCCGTTTGTCAATTTCGGGATCTTTCTTGAAATTTCCCAAATCTGGAACAGGCTGCTTTCCTTGCATCACGAGCTTCGCATACCGCTGTTGGGTCTTGTAATGCGGTCCCAAATCCAGGTAGTGCAAAAACGCATCTCGCTCATGTCCCACATCCACAAATGCGGCGTTGAGACTAGGCAATACTTTCCTCACTCGGCCGAGAAAAATATCCCCAACCGCGTACCCCTTGTTGCCCTGATCACGGTGCAGCTCTGCGAGCTGACCATCCTCCAACAAGGCGATCTCTACCTCTCCTGAGACAGAGTTAATGACCAATTCTTTGCTCACGCAGGAATCGGTTAATCACTGAAAAAGTGAAATATGAGCCGGAACGAATCGCCCCGGCTGCACATCACTTCTTCTTGTGACGGTTTTTGCGCAACCTTTTTTTCCGCTTGTGCGTCGCCATTTTATGGCGTTTGCGTTTTTTACCGCTTGGCATGTCTTGTATATTTATTCGTTAATTCCAGCTGATGTGCCGGAGTCTAATCTAGTGATGAAGTCTAATACCCGTTGCTCAATGACCGTGTCAGGAGCGAAAGGTAAGTATTCCTGGTAACGAATGCGAGCAGCGTCGAGTTTCCCCATTGCCTCATAGCATCGTGCCGTGAAAAACAACCCATTGGCGTAAGACGAGTCTTGATCCATGACCGTCTCAAAACCGACCACGGCCCGGTCGTACGCCCCCTCTTCCATGTCCAGCATTGCCAGCTGCCACGTGGCCTCAGAATGACTTGGTTCCAAGGACAACGCTTCCGAAAAGCGTTCGCGTGCCTTGTCGAGTTGACCCGATTGCACTCCGAATATCCCCAACCAAACTACGGCGTCCACGTTGGGCTCGTCTCCCTCCGCAAGGGCTCGCAAAGCAAGAATGCCTTCCATTGGATTCGGTCCAGAAACCTTTTCCACGGCCAAATCCACAGGGTCCGCATTGCTGGGCAATTCTCCCTCCGCCTCCGTAGCCGGAACAACCTGAGTTGACTCGGCTTTTCTCGGCATCCAGAGGATGAAGCCAATCAGCCCCAAACCCAATGCAATCGTCGCGATTTGTCCCGTTCTGCGGCTCATGGCATTAGTCGACGGCGACACCCGCCTTCACATTATCAACGAAATCCTTCGCTGGCTTGAATGAAGGAATGTTATGTGCTGGAATTTGAATGGATTTCTTAGCGAGAATATTCCGGCCTGTCTTGGCTGCCCTTGTCTTCACAACAAAACTTCCAAAACCTCGCAGGTAAACATTTTCTCCACTTTCTACGCAATCACGCACAGAGCGCATGAACGCCTCCACAGTAGATTGCACATCCATTTTCTCCATCCCGGTTTCTTGGGCAATCCGGTTTACAATATCCGCTTTGGTCATCTTGCTTAGTAGGTTTGTCTCGTTTATGTTTCGAAATCCTCTGAAAAGGGGTGCAAAAATAGGGTTATTCAATTTAAAATGAACAGGATAATGGCGCAGAATTTCGAGATTTTCACGAAAAACGAAATCATCCACGCCCGGGAACAACTCAAAAGTTGGTTCATTTCGAATCAACGCCCCCTTCCGTGGCGGGAATCTCCTCGGCCTTATGCGACCTGGTTGTGCGAAATCATCATGCAACAAACACGCATCGAACAGGGCACCCGCTATTGGAATTCATTCCTCTCCCAGTGGCCAAACTTTGAAGCCTTGGCCGCTGCGAATTCTGAGGAAGTCATGAAAGCTTGGCAAGGCCTTGGTTATTACAGCAGAGCGCGAAACTTGCATAAAGCCGCACACGTGGTTGTCCATGAATGGAAGCTTGAACTCCCAAAAACCGCGAAAGACTGGCAGGCACTTCCGGGCGTTGGTCCATACACAGCTGCGGCCATTGCCTCCATTTGCTTTGGAGATCCCACTGCAGCCGTGGACGGAAATGCGCTCCGTGTGCTCAGCCGTTGGGCCGGCATAGCAGAGCCAATCGACAAACCCGCCGGCAAAAAGCCGATCGAAGCGTTGGCGCAAGCTTTTCTGAACACCAAAGACCCCGGAATGCACAACCAGGCAGTCATGGAATTG
>JADHRK010000038.1 GCA_016777435.1 Flavobacteriales bacterium | reverse complement strand
TCCATCCTTGACGCCTTGAGAAAGTTGCTGCGCTGCACCCGAAAGCCACACTTTGCGATACGGCGAATCAGGCTCTTGCTCCGATTGAAATTCAATGATGAGCTCCCCTCCAGCCATGGTCACTTTGCGCAAGTGTGCTCCCCCCCTTCGATTAAAATCGGCAATAGCCGCTGCAGCGGCTCCGGTGCCGCAGGCTTTTGTTTCATCCTCCACGCCCCGCTCGAAAGTGCGCATTTGCAATGCTACCGGACCCGAACAAGAAACAAAATCTACGTTGACACCATCCGGTGCGTAATGCGCTTGATTCCGAATGCTCTGTCCGCGTGAAGAAACATCAAACGCAGCTAACTCACTCGGTTCTATCCATTCAATGTGATGAGGACTTCCCGTATCCACAAAATCCGCCAATCCGGAGGAGCTTGCCCAATTCGGCGCTTTGATCGGTGGGTTTACATTCATCAATTGAACAGCGGGAACTTCAAGTTCAGGATGCCATTTCACCGCGTGCGCACCATCGCATGCATGCAATACACCTCCCTCAGGCTTCATCCATCCCTGAGCGCGCAAAAAAGCAAACAAAGCACGGCTGCCGTTGCCACAAAACGAGCGAGATCCGTCAGCATTGAGGTAATCCATTTCCCAGGAATCGCACTTGCCGGAAGCATCTACATCTGTGCACGGTTGAAAAAAAATCACCCCATCCGCACCGAGGCCCTGCTCGCGGTCGCACCACGCAGCAATGTCCTCCGCGTTAGGCACTTCCGGCCATTCTCGTTGATCGAACAAGATGAAATCATTGCCCGTGCCTTCCCATTTCCAGAAATTGAAATGCATAGCGACGAAGGTAGCCCATCCGGACTGCGCTATCTTTACCCAGTCGTCTAAAATTCAAACCGTTGTCAACCATCGAAACTGGCGTAAAAGCACTCATCCATGCATTTGAGACCATGAGCACTGCGCGTGCCATGAGCGATTTGTATGAAGCGAATGCACGGCTCACTTCCAAATACGTTCATGCATGCTCTCGCGGCCATGAGGCCATTCAATGGGCTGCAGGTCGTTTGCTTGGTGAACAGGATTATGTAAGCGCCTACTACCGCGATGACTGCCTCTTGCTCGCATTGGGCATGGAACCGGAAGAATTGATGCTGCAGTTGCTGGCCAAGGCTGACGACCCCTTTTCTGGAGGACGAACGTATTACAGCCATCCGTCGCTCAACCAGCCAGGACTCCCTCGGATTCCACATCAGAGCAGTGCAACAGGCATGCAAGCCATTCCTGCGGCAGGAGTCGCAATGGGCGTTCAGTACCGGGAAGTACGGGGCTTGGGACACGACCGTGAGGGGGAAGCACCGGTGGTGATTTGCTCCATCGGAGATGCAGCCATGACGGAAGGGGAAGTAAGCGAGGCGCTTCACATGAGTGATTTGAAGGAGTTGCCAATCATCTGGTTGGTGCAAGACAACGAGTGGGACATTTCCGCGCATGCTTCGGAAATTCGATCCCACGATGTGAGCACGCTGATCAAGGCCTTCCCCCAAATCAAAGCCTTCGAAATCGATGGTGCCGATACGGAAGCGAGCATGGAGACCATGCAATCCGCTTTCGATCACGTCCGAAAACACCGAAAACCCGTGATGGTTCATGCCCATGTCCCATTGCTCGGGCATCACACCAGTGGCGTTCGCAAGGAATGGTACCGTGATGATCTTGAAGCGCATGAAAAACGCGATCCCATTCCGCGGTTGCGAAAGCGACTGGTAGCCCTGGGAATTGACGAAGAAGAATTGAACCGCATCCAACGCGAAGCGACTGAAAAAATTCAAAAACAATTTGACGAGGCGCTCTTGAAGCCGGAGCCAACACCTGAAAATCTCCTGGCGCACACGCTTGCCCCAACGCTCATCAAGGAGGAAGAAGGTCAACGAATTGGCGACGATGACGAACCGACCCTCATGGTGGATTGTGCGCTTCATGCGATGCAAGAAATCTTGGCCGAACACCCCGAAGCGTTGCTCTACGGACAAGATGTTGGGGGGCGGCTCGGTGGCGTTTTTCGGGAGGCCGCCACCTTGGCGCAGAAGTTTGGCGACGACCGGGTGTTCAACACTCCCATTCAAGAGGCTTTCATCATAGGCTCCACAGCCGGGATGTCCGCTGCCGGATTGCGCCCCATTGTGGAGGTGCAGTTTGCGGATTACTTGTGGCCGGGGCTCAATCAATTGTTCACGGAGTTGAGTCGCAGTTACTTCCTCTCAAATGGTCAATGGCCTATTCACAGCGTCATCCGGGTTCCCATTGGGGCCTACGGATCGGGTGGTCCTTACCACAGTTCCAGCATTGAATCGGTATTGGCCAACATTCGAGGGATCAAAGTCGTCTACCCTTCTAATGGCGCTGACCTCAAAGGGCTCTTGAAATCTGCTTATTACGATCCCAATCCCGTTGTCGTTCTGGAACACAAAGGCTTGTATTGGTCCAAGATTCCCGGCACGGAAGACGCTAAAGTCATCGAACCGGATGCCGCTTATCGCGTGCCCATTGGGAAAGCGCGTCTTGCGCATGCAAGCACCGCTGCCGGAGAATCCAAATGCACGGTGATCACTTACGGACGAGGGGTCTATTGGGCGAAAGAAGCCATTGAAGGGCTCGAAGAGCACGTTGAAATCTTGGATTTAAGATCGATTAGTCCTGTTGATTTTGACATGGTCTCCGAACGCATCAATCGTTCACACCGGGCCTTGATTGTGACCGAGGAGCCCGTGCTCAATGGTTTCGCTCAAGCACTCGCCGGACGCATAAGCACGGAGCTTTTCGCCGCTTTGGATGCACCTGTACAAGTGGTTGGATCCATGGAAACACCTGCCATCCCCTTGAATGAAGCTTTGGAACGGTTTGTGCTCGTCAACGCAAATAAGGTGCGAGACGCACTGGATGAAACCCTCGCATTTTGAATCGATTGCTCCCCTATTTGCTCCAACGGAACGCCATTTGCATCCTGTCGTTGTTGATTTGTTTGCCATCAGCCCAAGCGGAGGACAACGGCAAGCCATGGAGCGGAACAATCACCTACGACGTGCAGGCACTGAACAATGAAGCGTCCGACTGGGATTACCTGCCGCAGACAATTTCTTATCACACCAACGGGCAGGCCTGGAAAATTGTCGAACGAGGGACGAGTTTCGAACGCATTTGGATGGGAAATTTAGACGGTGAAAACTTCCACGTGCTTTTCCATTTTCTTGGGCACGCGGTGGAATTGCTGGAACCTTGTCCCCCAGCTTCAGATGATCCAAACGGCGAGTGGTATGAGGCTGCGGCGCCTTGCCCTTGGCCTGTAGGTGCTTTGCCAAAATCCTGCACCCTCCGAGATGGTCCTGCTACCTACCGCATTGCCGTCCGAGAAAAGGTCGATCGAGCGGTCAAAGACTGGAAAAAATCGTTCTTCGAACTGCCTCAGGAGTACGAGCCAATGGACCGTCTTTCGCTCGCAGCCTTGATGTCATCGCTTTCTCCTAGCAAAGATTGATATTCAGCAACTTACTTCCTCAATAGAAGCAACCTGCACCCACAATCACGCAGATTCTGGAAGCATGCGAACAAATCCATCCATCGCAAGGTCATACTGTTATGAAGCAGGCGAAGCCAAGCGAGTGGATTGTAGACAGCTGCCTCAAAGAAGCACCCGATGCTGTGCGCATCAAGTTGCGGCGCAAGCACAACATTGGTCACGCGCCCATCGCCTCTCAACCGGGCGCCAGCGTTGAATTCCTATTGCCGACCCGTCCGCGACTCAACCGCTGTTATTCGCTCATTTCAGCCATTGATTCAGACGCGCCTGAGTTCATCGTAAAAGATGTCAAAGGTGGAATCGCTAGCCAGTTTTTTCATGAACAACTGAAAACCGGGGATACACTCGAAATGCGAAGCGTTCAGAACAACCTTTGGAAGGACGACTGGAGCGAGGAACCCAAAACCTTCATTTGCTTCGCTGGAGGAATAGGGATCAGTCCTGTTTATAGTCTGCTTCGGTGGGGGCTGCAAAACCCAGGAATCCCTGCGCACTCGTTTCGGGTGTTTTATGGTTCGCGCACGCCGCGCCATGCGCTGCTCGCAAAAGAATTGGATGATCTAAAGTCAAATGACCGATTCGAGCTGCACCGACTCTTTTCCGAACGTTCCAATTCAGAGGAAGATACCTTGGGACACATCACGAAGTCCCAAGTCAGAAAGTGGTTGACCGACAACCCGGAGGCCAGGACCGCAGAATATGTGATCAGTGGACCTTTTGGGATGATGCAAAACGTGCACGACGTTTTGGACGAATGGAACATCCCCGCTTCACAACGGCACACCGAATACTTCACCGACCGCATCATTCAGTCCCAGCAAAATGTGCTCGGTTCAGAAGCAACAAAAATACAAATACGGCCAAAATGCACGATTGAAATCGAGCAAGATTCGGGCATTCAAACCTTTACGATGCACGGCGACGGCAAATCCATATTGCGCGCCGCTCTGGAAGCGGGCTTGGACGTTCCTCACTCCTGCAGAGGGGGCATTTGCCTTTCTTGTCAAGCAGAAGTGATTGATGGTGAAATCGTGCGAGATGGGGTGAGCGGTCTTTCCGAAAGTGAGAAATCTGATGGCAAAATTCTTTGCTGCCGAACGCAACCCAAGACCAGCCATCTCAAGTTGAGATTTGACCGCTGATTCGTTGCCAAACAACATTCATTTGTGACTGGAATCGTGCCTCTTAATGACTGAATCCCTGAGCAAGTACCGGTATGACAAAGGACTGACAAATGGCCGATTCTCTTCCGAAAATCCCGTTATAATTTAGCCTTTCAAAACCCTTAAAATTCGAAAAAATGCTACACCACCCTCTCCGCTATGCAATGCTGATGGCCCTAACGGCAATCGCTTTTACAAACAGCCACGCACAAACGGTCATTGAAGATTCGTTCTCCTTGGAAGCGGGGTATGAAGACATGGCATTTTACAGCCTAGAAACTGGCGTCGTAGCCCAAAGTCCACTGGCGGATTGGCACATTGCCTTGGACATACGCCCCATGGGGAGCACTGCTCGCATCAATTGCGGCACGGGAATGATGCTGTACCCTTATGGCAATCTCGAGCAATGGTTGAATGTTGATTTCGAGAATTGGGTCGCCCCTGCACCATTGCGCAACGACCATTCCGATTGGTCGAATGCCGCTTTCGCTCAAGGCGGAGACGGAATGTTCGACCTCGGTTGGGGCGTCTATGACGTCATCACTCATGAGGTGGAATCGGACAAAATGTACCTCATTGAACTTCCAGATGGCACCTGGAAGCAATTCGCTTTGCTCTCCCTCATCGATGGTGTTTATGAATTCCAAATGGCGGACATCGACGGAGCCAATGAGACGCTGCTTGCAATCAACAAGGCAGACTACGAAGGCAAGCTGTTTGCATATTGCAACTTAAGCACCGGGCAAATCTTGGATTTGGAGCCCGACGCGCCATGGGACTTCCAGTTCTTGACATACACCGAGGACATTGGAGAAGGCACCTATTATGCCGTGGTCGGCGCTCTGGCCCATCCCAACGTCATGGTCCAACAAGTTGATGATTTGTACGATCCCTACACAGACGGTGATTATAACATTGATTCATTTTCGCTGGCCACGAATGAAGTCGGCTACGATTGGAAAAGCTATGTACCGGGCGCCGGCTATGCCTTGGAATCCAGCCGCTGTTATTTCGTTTCTGCGAATGATGGAACCGTTTGGCGCATGGTGATGACGGGCTTTGATGGCGCTTCTACAGGCAACATCAGCATCGGAAAAGTGGAAGCAACCGTTTCAACTGTCGTTGATCCAAAGCAATCTTTGGCAATCCAAGCGTTTCCAAACCCCATTGAATCCGGACAAAACCTGACCCTGCAAGCGCCGCAACAATTTGAGCAAGCAACTTTCCGAATTTGCACCTCTTCCGGAGCCACCGCTGCGCAGTTCCAACCCACGCAATTCCCTTGGACCATGAATACGTCCAACTTGGTGCGCGGTTTCTATTTCGTCGAAGGCATCAATGCAGATGGCAACCGGATTCAATCCCGATTCGTAGTCGACTGATCCCAGCGCAATGAACCCCCACTCGCTCTTTCCTGCACTTTGTTTGCTTGTGTTGACGTGTTTCGCTCCTTCTATGAAGTGTGCAAGTGCCGCAACATCTTTGGCTGACAGCAGCTTGATCGAGATGACCAACCGCCTCTTCGAAATCGACTTGGCTACGGTGACGGGAGAAGCGTCGGGGACAAAAGAGCAGGACGCCATGCGCAACATCCGCACCATTCGTGCGGCAGAATTTGCCAAGCTTGGAGCTCATTCGCTCCGCGATCTCATGCGCTCGCAACTGAACTTCGACATTTCGCAAGATCCCATCCTCGGTGCTGCTATGAAGATGAACGGCCTCGGAGGGAGAAGCGTCAATGTGCTCGTTGATGGCGTTCCATTGACGGGTCGGATGAACGACAATATCGACCTCAGCCAAATCACGTTGGACAATGTGGATCGCATCGAAATCATCGATGGTCCCATGGCAGTGGAATACGGCACCAATTCACTGGCCGGAACCATCAACATCATTACCCGCACCGACATCGCTGCGGTTGCTGCAATGGAAGCCACCGTGCAATATGAAAGCGTCGGTGTTCAATCCCAGTCCGTTGGGTTGTCGTCGAATCGAAAAGGCAGGCACCACTCATTGCACCTATCGCGCTACTACTTCGATGGCTGGTCGCCATCCGATGCCAATTGGGACGGCTTTGCCGATCACCTAGCGGACTCAACGCGCACGCAATTGTGGAATCCGAAGCTCCAACACACCTTTAGCTGGAAAACACAATACCATGTCGGAAACTGGCTGATCAAGCCACGCTTCAATGGAATGTTTGAGCGCATCGACAACAAAGGCGCCCCCCGCCAGCCTTACGGGCAGACCGCCTTTGACGATCGGTATTTGACCCAACGTTGGATGCCAACCTTTGAAGCAAAGCACTATGGACCGGACGGCTCCACCTGGGAGGCTTTCGTTTCTTATCAACGGTTTTGGAGGTCGCGCGAAGCATTTGCTACGGACTTGACCAACCTCGAAACCAGCCCACTGGAAAACGAATCACAGGACACCACGACCATGCATTCCTTTCAGAGCCGAGGAAGCGGTGATGTCTGGGGCATCGGAATGTTGAAGGTTCGGATGGGCTGGGATATGAACCATCAAACGCTCACCAGCCAGCGAATGTCGGGTGCAACAAAAACCATGTCCGATGCCGCACTCTTTGCGCAAGCCCTTTGGAAAAGCAACCGGTTTCGCGGGCAATTTGGATTGCGAAAGGCGTACAACACGCAATTCGCCGCGCCCTTCCTTCCCAGCATTTTAGGACGCTGGAAAAACGGCCCGCAACGTTTCAGGGTTTCCTATGCCAAAGGCTTTCGTGCCCCAAGTCTGAAAGAATTAAATTTCCGCTTTGTGGATGTCAACCACTCCTTATATGGCAATGAAAATCTAATACCGGAAACGTCCCACTTCACTCAGCTGGCTTACGACTGGGAGGACGAACGTGTGGCGTTTTCATCGCAGATTTTTGCCAATTATGTGCGCAACCAAATAGGACTCGTTGACCAACTCGACGGCACATTCCGATACCAGAATTTCTCCCAATTTCAATCCCAAGGACTGAAATTGAATGGACAAGTCCAGCTGAATCGCTGGCAGCTGCATGCTGCTTCGAGTTGGATCAGTTCGCAACAACAAATTGGAGCAGCCGAAGAAGCGTTCCCTCGTTTTTCCGCGATTGAATGTGCAACACGCCTGGAATGGAGCAAGAGCAAATCGATTCATTTTGGCACTTCAATTCGCTGGATTGGCCCCACACAACGTGCCGTGAGCAGCGATCTCGAATCAATTGAGCAGCAAAGCACGGAAGCCTACTCATGGATTGACGCACACATCGAGTGGTCTGACCCTGCCGCACGTTGGCGATTGACCGCGACCGCCAAAAACATTACGAATGTGACCGCCATTGTTGGCGCCACAAATGATGCGGCTCATTCGCCTGCTGCCAACCTCATGTCTTGGGGACGGAGTTTCAACCTCCGTGTCCAGTACCGAATCGAATCCCGAACCCCATGAGTCGACTGCTTCGCCCCATCGCAACGTCTTTCATTGCCGCATTCATTGTTCTTACAAGTTGCGTGGAACGAGAACTCCCCATCCCGGCACGCACGCCGGGATCAGTCAATCTGATTGAGGCGAATATCGGAGTTGATTATGAGACACAATTGTTTTTCAGCTTGAAGGAAAACCGCATTGAAGCTACCTGCCAACAGCGGGACTGGTGCATCGCCTTGCGCGAAAATAGCGGCGCCACCGCGATGATGACCAATTCGGGACGCGCCATGAAAACATACGAGACCGAAGCGTCAGACTTTCACACTTCCATCAATTTCGATGCGTTGGAAGAGGAAAAGTGGGAAGTGATGGACCCCGCAGGAATGGTGGGTGATTACTACGTGGGCCTCGAACTGGTCGCAAATGAATTGACACTCGTCGACCTGGGGTTGGACGAAGAAAACGAACCCCTCGGCATTGCGCGCGTGGGATTGATTGGTTTGGATGACACCGGTTGGCTTTTGCAAATTGCGGATGCGGAAGGCCTCAACACAGACACGGTGTCTGTGCCAAAGCTCGATGGCTGCGAGTGGCACCAGGTGAGTTTACTCAATTCTTCTGCTCATCAAGTCGAACCCCCGGCATCGGCGTGGGAAGTTTGCATCACGCAATACATGGAATTGTTGGACGGCGAAATCCCCTACCTCGTGGTCGGCTTGTTGACTCCCACGGACCGCGTTCAAGTTTACGAGACCCGCGAAGTAGATTGGGAAACATGGAAAACCAACAGCTGGGATGACCTGGAATTCAGCCCTGCATGGAATGCCATTGGATACGATTGGAAGATTTTTGATCTCAGCACCAGCGCGTACACCGTTGATTACGATAAGTTGTATTGCGTCCGGACGGAGGAAGGGCGGGAATTCTTATTGCGTATGCTGGACTTTTACGATGCGAATGGAAACACCGGCAACGTAACGTTTGAAGTACTGGAGCGCTGAGGCTCACGGAAGTCCCAAGTACTTATGCGTCTGGAGTGAGATGCGCCAGCGCGGCTGGATCTGGAGGTGCTTCATGATGTAGGGAAGAACTTTTTCCCGTCGGTCCCACTCGGGTTGAAAAAACAACTCCGTGCTTTCGGTAACTTTTTCAGCATGGCGCTCTCCCCATGTGATGTCATGGCGATTCACCACCACAACCTTCAACTCATCAACATGTGCATAAGCGTCCTCTCTTGCTGCTTTGAAGCGTTTTGGCGAAAGTGTTACCCAATCCCATTCCCCAGACATCTTGTGCGCACCTGATGTTTCGATGTGGGTTTTCAGACCTGCATCCCGCAGCCCCTTCGTCAAAGGACCGAGGTCATGCATCGCTGGCTCACCTCCGGTTACCACACAAATTGGCGCACCTGAATCCACGGCCTGCTTCACCAATGCACCACAGCTCACTTTGGGATGGGCCTCCACGTCCCAGCTTTCTTTCACATCGCACCAGGCGCATCCGACATCGCATCCACCCAAGCGTATGAACCAGGCGCTTTTTCCCGTGTGGGCGCCTTCTCCTTGAACGGTGAGGAATTGTTCCATCACCGGGTACTTATGTTCAGACCAATTTGCCATGCAAATCAAACTCCGTTGCTGATTCAATTTCAACTTCTGCAAAATCCCCCATGCGGAGATGCACGTCACCTGGAACGGTAATGCGTACTTCATTATCCACATCCGGAGAATCCCATTCGGTTCGTCCAATCCAAATGCCGTCCTCCGTGCGATCTACCAATGCGCGCTGACGGGTGCCGACAAATTTTTGATTGAGCTCATACGAGATGCCCGCTTGCTGTTCCATGATGGCTTCCACGCGTTTGCGCTTCACCTCCTCGGGAACATCGTCCTCGAGTTTAAAGGCGTGCGTGTTTTCTTCATGCGAATACGTAAAACAACCGACGCGTTCGAAACGCATTCTCGCTGTCCATTCTAGCATATCCTGGTGGTGCGCTTCGGTCTCTCCCGGAAAACCACAAATCAAAGTGGTCCGCAGCGCAATTTCAGGAACGCGATTTCGGATATCACCAATCAAGCGATCCATCTTTTCTTGGGTAATCCCTCTCCGCATGCTTTTCAAGATATCATCCGAAGCATGTTGCAAGGGCATATCGAGGTAATTGCATACATTGGAACGTTCCGCCATTGCATCCAAAACGTCCATCGGAAATCCCGTTGGAAAGGCATAATGCAAACGAATCCAATCGATGCCATCGACATCGCTGAGCCGACGAACCAATTCCGCAAGTTTTCGCTCACGATAAATGTCCAAACCGTAGTAGGTCAAATCTTGAGCGATCAGGATCAATTCCCTTACCCCATTGGCGGCAAGACTCTCCGCCTGCCTCACCAAGTCCTCCATCGGCGTTGACACGTGCTTGCCGCGCATCAAAGGAATCGCGCAAAATGCACACGGACGATCGCATCCTTCTGCGATCTTCAAGTAAGCGTAGTGCGCCGGAGTTGTGAGCAATCGCTCACCCACCAACTCGCGCTTGTAATCGGCCTTCAACGTCTTGAGCAAACGTGGCAAATCGCGGGTTCCAAACCAAGCATCCACTTCCGGAATTCCATCTTTCAATTCGTCTTTGTAACGCTCCGAGAGGCAGCCGGTTACATACACCCGATCAACCAACCCCTCTTCTTTCGCTTCTGAAAAACGAATGATGGTATCGATGCTTTCTTGCTTGGCACTTTCAATGAATCCGCAGGTATTGATGATCACTATTCCAGCATCACCTGATTTGGACTCATGTTCAACATCGTACGAATTGGCCCGTAGTTGGCCCATCAACACTTCCGAATCGAAAACGTTTTTGGCGCAGCCCAAGGTCACTACATTGACTTTGCGCGGCTGGGTGGTTCTTGTTCTCATGGAGTTGGATCGTAGGTATAGACTCAGGCAATGGTGGATTCATCCCAATTTTCAGGGAGAAGACTATCGATGAATTCAATGACGTCAAAATCTTGTAAATCTTCCATTTTTTCTCCAATTCCGATGAACCGCACAGGGATGCTCAGTTGGTCAGAGATGGCGAGCACTGCGCCTCCTTTCGCCGTGCCGTCCAATTTGGTCAACACCAAACCCGAGACTTCAGTGGCCGCCATGAACTGCTTGGCCTGTTCGACCGCATTCTGACCGGTTGAACCATCCAAAACAAGCAATACTTCGTGGGGAGCACCTGGGACAATTTTGTCCATTACGCGCTTAATCTTAGTCAACTCCTCCATCAGACCCTTTTTGTTGTGGAGGCGACCTGCCGTGTCCACAATCACCACTTCAGCATCGCGCGCAACAGCAGCTTCCAAGGTATCAAAGGCTACCGAAGCAGGATCAGCACCCATGTGTTGGGCAATGATTTCCACTCCTGCCCGCTCTGACCAAATTTTCAATTGATCGATGGCCGCAGCACGGAAGGTGTCCGATGCGCCGAGAAGGACTTTTTTCCCTTCATTCTTGTACCGCCAAGCTAACTTCCCAATGGATGTGGTTTTGCCCACGCCATTCACGCCGACCACCATGATCACTTTCGGTCCCTGGCTCGAATCTAGAATGTGTTTGTCAAAATCATCCAGTGTGCGCGTTCCGGAATCGGAAAAAAGGCCTGCAATTTCCTCTCGCAGCATCTCGTACAATTCCTGCACTTCCATATATGCCTCGAAACGCGCCCGTTTCCTCAGGCGATCTAGGATTTTATTGGCGGTATCAACCCCAACATCTGCCGTAATCAGCGCCTCTTCCAAATCATCCATCAACTCCTCATCCACCTTTCGGCGGCCAGTAAACACCTTGGCGAGTCGTTGAAAAACATTCGTTCGGGTTTTTTCAAGGCCCGAATCGAGGCTTTCCTTCTTCTTTCCTGAAAAAATGCGTTTGAAAAAACTCATGAGGGGATTGTGAATTGGAGGCTTTTAGGACAAAAAGGGCCGGCACTTTGGCAAGTGCGGCCCTTCTTCAAAGTGGTGTTCAACTGACCTATTCGCTCAGTCGCGGCCGAGCCATTCCTTGACATCGTCATTGTGGACGATCTCTTCACGGAAAGTGTAAGCCCCTGATTTAGCGCTTTTGATCATCTTGATGACCTTCGTGTGTTGCTTTCCGCCGCCGGACTGCAAGGATGCTACTGTTTTCTTTGCCATGACTCAGTTTATTTTATCTCTTTGTGCAAGGTCATCTTCCGAAGTACAGGATTGTACTTCTTCAATTCAATGCGATCCGGAGAGTTCTTTCGGTTCTTGGTCGTAATGTATCGTGACGTTCCTGGCTTGCCAGAGTCTTTATGCTCTGTGCATTCGAGGATCACTTGTACGCGGTTGCCTTTCTTGGCCATCTGTCAAAAATTGGAGTGCAAATATAGCGAATCATTGTGACCTAACAAGGCCTTATCGCAAATCCAACATTTCAACGTGGATAAGCCGCTGATGCAGGCGGTTTTGCAGGGGCTTCCTCCTCTTAAGTTTATGCTTTCGCAATGGCCATCCGTAAAAATACCAAAAGCAGCAAGCCTGCACCCGCTCGCAACCGCAAAAAAGGCGCGGCCGAGGCTGAAAAGAAAAACAGCAAGAAGACGCCCCGAACAAAGGCAGCCCCCGGAAAGCTTCGTGTTTGGCTCGCTGCGTTTCAAGAGCGGTGCCGTAATCCCCGGCTGCAAGCGGCAGTCGGCGTTTCAATGCTCGTGGCAGGAATTTACATGGGTTGCGCGCTCGTTTCGGGACTTTTCACGGGGTCGGCTGACTACGCAATTGTACTAGAGGGCCTGAATGACACGGCCCAAACCGATCGCGAACCCTATCAAAATTGGCTGGGTGGCTCAGGCGCTTTCCTGGCTTTTTGGTTTGGACGCCAGGGCCTTGGGCTGGGCGCCCTCTCCCTGCCTGTTCTTTTCATCTTCTGGTCTTGGCCAATGATCACGCAGCGAAAATCAAGTGGAAATGGAAAAACGATCCGCTGGGCTCTTTTATGGACCGTAATCAGTCCCTGGTTCGTCGGCTATATTGCATCCATTCTGGGGAAATGGGGAATGCCTGCTTGGGACCACTGGATTGGAACAGCCGGGCACTTTCTGACGGAGAACGCTTTGATTTATTTGGGTACGCTTGGCAATGGCCTCGTCTTTGGCGGCATCATTCTGGCCATCACCGCGTATTACCTCCAACCTCAGCTGAACCAGCTTTCGGGATTTTCATGGGCGAGCATTGCTCAATGGTTTTCATCCGATGATGCCGAGGCGAGTGCTTGGAACAGCCGAAATGCTGCGGAGGACGAATCTGATTCCAACGCGGACAATGATGAACCGCTGAACGATAGCGAACCCTCCGATCTGCCTTGGGAACAAGAAGACATCAGCACGCCAGCTTCAAGCGCCGTAATGGAGGAACCGGTTCTTCTCGAAGAAGATGACGATACGGAAGCAACATTGGATGAGCTGTTGACCGAATTGGAGGGCAACACCGCGCCAGAGACAAGCCTCGTTCCACCCGTTACGCCCGCTCCACCGAAACACAACAAAGGCGAAAAAGACGACGATGATGTGGCGTTCGAAGTAAAAGTGGCATCGGATGAGGCGCAATTGTCCGATGATGAAATAGACCAAAAAGTGCAAGACTTCGGGGAATACGACCCCACGTTGGATTTGAGCCGTTTCGAGTTG
>JADHRK010000001.1 GCA_016777435.1 Flavobacteriales bacterium | reverse complement strand
CCGGAATGTCCGGCAGGGGTTTTTGCCGAGGTGGAGATTTGTTCGGACTGCACGGGGACTTCTGATTTGTTCGGAACGGCAGCGTCAGCAGCGTCATTCGAAGTTTGGCCGAACCCAACGAACAGTGCTCTGTTCTGGAAAGAAACTGACTTCGCAGGCGGCACAACATTGCTCATTCATACACTTGATGGACGCATGGTGATGAATCAAGAGGTGTTCAGCGCATCAGGTTCAATGAATGTTGCTCAATTGCCCGAAGGATGGTACGTTGTTACTTGGGCCGTTAAAAGCCGTGAACCTGTGCACACCAAGCTCAGAATTCTCCGCTGAACGTTGGAAAAACAGTTGAAAACGACGGGGATTCACCCCCGAATTAAGCGTGATTCATCGCGGGAGGTGCATTAACTTCGTGCTGGCCAATCAAGAGCGATTGCCACTACGAATATGAGCTATAGAAAACTTAACAATTGGACGGGATGGGGCATCTGGGCCGTAGCGACCATTGTATACCTGTCGACCATTGAGCCAACGGCGAGTTTCTGGGATTGCGGCGAATTCATTGCCTCGGCATACAAGTTGGAAGTAGGCCACCCTCCCGGGGCACCTTTTTTCATGTTGCTGGCTCGTTTTCTCATGGTATTCTCCACGCCAGAAACGGCGGCAGTCTTTGCAAATGCACTTTCTGCATTGAGCAGTTCGTTTACGATTCTTTTTCTCTTCTGGAGCATTACGCACCTGGCTAAAAAATTTACGGGCGGCGGATCGGGGGAGATTTCGAAGGGGCAGACGTGGGCCGTTTTAGGCTCGGGTGCCGTCGGGGCCTTGGCCTACACCTTTAGCGACAGTTTTTGGTTTTCTGCAGTAGAAGGAGAGGTATATGCCTTGTCATCCTTGTTCACCGCCTTGGTGTTTTGGGCCATCTTGAAGTGGGAGTCCGTAGCAGACGAACCGGGCAATTTGCGCTGGATTTTAGTCATCGCCTACCTCATGGGGTTATCCATTGGGGTTCACCTGTTGAATCTGTTGGCCATTCCTGCCATTGCGTTGGTGTACTATTTCAAGCGGCATGAATTTTCTTGGAAAGGGTTGTTGATTACAGCTGCTGTCGCCGTAGGAATTTTGGGCTTTATTCAAGAAGGATTGATCAAAGGCGTTGTGAATTTGGCTGGCAAATTCGAGTTGTTTTTTGTGAATGACTTGGGGATGGGGTTCAATACGGGTGTCATGGTCTATGCAGCCGTGCTCATTGGATTCCTTTCGTTTGCCATTTGGTGGACGCAGATGAAAAATTGGGTTGCCGCCAACACCTTCGTTTTGGGGATGGTCATGGTGTTGATTGGCTACTCCACTTTTGCCGTGATTGTGATTCGCAGTGCCGCGAATCCACCCATGGACGAGAACAATCCAGAAGATTTGTTTGCGTTGCTCTCCTATTTGAACCGCGAGCAATATGGCGATCGACCGCTCGCCACGGGAGAATACTGGGGGAGCCCAACGGAGAAGCAGCAGCCTTACACAGACGGCCGTCCAAGTTTCGTGAAAAGCTTCAGCATCATGGAAGACCGCGGCACCGACAAACGAATAAAATCGTTCCGAACGGAAGGAGGTGCTGAGTCTTGGATAGCAGCGAATGGCACGAAACGGATGCGCATTCAAGAAGAATACGTCGACAGTGGAGACCGCATAGCGAACGTCCCCAATTATGATGAGCGTTTCACGATGAAGTTTCCTCGCATGTATTCTACGCAGGCCAATCACATTGAAGCGTACAAGAGTTGGAGCAATTACAAGGGATACAATCAGGTTGCTTCTTTCACGAGTCCTCTGAACGATTCGGCCATGAATGCCCAACAATTTGAAGCGCACATTGCAGCAGACTATTTGAAAGCAGGAATGTCCAAGGAAGCACTGAGCCGCGCGCTCAATGGACTATACCGATCGTATAACCTGCGTTTCGACGAGCGGTACGAAGTGGCCTCAGCAACTGAGCTTTTGGTGCGTGATTTTGAGTCTGGAAACATGCAACGCGCTCCACTCGATGACGATGGGATTTTAGAAACCCTCGTCAACTTTATGGTGAACGATTTGCAGTCTGGATTGACTTCAGGCCAGGCCTATGTCAGCCGATTGGAGGGCGAAAAAGCGCAATTGGAAAGCCAGATCCGTTCAGCAACGGTGCAGGCAAATCGCAGTGGCTCTCAAGAAGACGTCCGTCGTGTGCGTCAAATGGAAGGAATGCTCGACCGAATCCAAGCCGATTTGGTTCCCAGCACAGCTGAAAACTTCCGTTACTTCAAAGATTATCAGATGGGGTGGATGTATTTCCGCTACTTCCTGTGGAACTTTTCGGGGAAACAAAACGACTTCCAGGGGCATGGAAATTTCTCCGAAGGAAATTGGATTTCGGGCATTGCTTCCATTGATGAACAGCGCTTGGGGAATCAATCAAAATTGACCGAGGTGGCCAAGGCCAACAAGGCATACAATCGGTTTTATTATTTGCCACTGCTGCTCGGACTCATCGGATTGATTTTCCACGCGATTCGAGATCCAAGGCAATTTTTGGTCGTTGCCGCGTTGTTCGTTCTGACTGGAATGGCCATCGTGGTTTACCTCAATCAATATCCGTTTCAACCCCGTGAACGGGATTATGCATTTGTGGGATCATTTTACGCTTTTGCGATTTGGATTGGCTTGGGGGTTTATGCCCTTTTCGAATGGGCAAGGAAGGCGGATGTCCGGGAATTTGTTCAGGTATTGGGTGGCAGCGCCACTGCTGCAGTGGTGCTGTATGGCTTGGAACAGGTGTCGGGTGGCCCACATGCATTGAGTGCCTCGATTGCGTTCATGGCGGGAGTGGTGGCTTTGGTGCTTGGAATCGCATGGTTACTGAACGCTTTGTCGCTGAAAGAATCGCTTCGGGCCCAATGCATGGTCTTGCTCGCGATGTCCGTTCCGTGCCTCATGGCAACGGAGGGCTGGGACGACCACAGCCGGGCCAACCGACGAACCGGGGTGGACTTTGCCAAGAATTATTTGGATTCATTGGAGGAAAATGCCATCCTGTTCACGAACGGAGACAACGATACGTTCCCGCTTTGGTATGTCCAAGAGGTGGAAGGCTACCGGACGGATGTTCGAATTTGCAACTTGAGTTTGCTCAACACGGACTGGTACATCGATCAGATGAAACGACAAGCGTATGAGAGTGCACCATTGCCCATCTTGATGGACGAAGAAAGCTATCGGCAAGGTACACGTGATGTGGTCGTTTTGGACCGGCCTTCGAACTCCTCGGCACCTTACATGGACCTTGAATCTGCGATGGCATTCGCGCTCGATGATTCCAAAACAAGGGCATTTGGCGGTGGGAAGAAATACGCGGTATTGCCTTCGCATAGCTTGCGCATCCCGGTTGATAGCGCGGCATTGGTGGCGCACAACGTCCTTTCACCGGAAGAAATGCCCGAACGGCTAGATGCCTTGGAGTTTACGTTATCAGGATCGAATGGAAAGCCCAAAGGCTACATTTTGAAAAGTCAATTTGCGGTGCTTGACATGATTCGGGGCAACAATTGGGAACGTCCCATCTACTTTGCGGTAACGACTGGCCCTGACAGTTATATGGGATTGCAATCATTCTTCCGCTTGGAGGGATTGGCTTACCGATTGGTCCCAATTCGTTACCCTCAAAATGATAATCCGAATGCATATGGCGGTGTCGCCGCGAACACGATGTACGAGAATGTCATGGACAAATGGTCGTGGGGAGGAATGGACAATGTCGAAGACGGGATCTACATGGATGAGAACAATCGCCGAATGGTCACCAATTTTAGGCTGCAGCTTTCCATTTTAGCGGAAACCCTCATGAAGGAAGGAGATCCGGATCGGGCATTGGATGTTATTGAGCAGGTTTTGGTGAGAATGCCGGAGAAGAACGTTCCAATGAGCCGAGTATTGGTGAGCATTCAAGGAAGTCTTTTGGAATTGGCATCTACCTCCACCGCCCCTGGCATAAAGGTCTTTGACCTGACGGATGAACGACGAGCCTTGGCCAAAAGGTTGGGGTCAGACCTGACACGTCGATTGTTTGAGATTCAAGCTGATGATTTGGAATATTACCACTCATTGGACCCGGCGCGTTTCCGTTCGAAATCTCAAGAACGGCGTATTGCAAAACAAGTCGCACAAGTGATGGTCCAAACCGCAACGCTCTACTTGCCGGAAGATTCCCTCGGGCCAGAACTGGAAGCACAAATGGTTGAGTTGGAGACGATGATGGCCGCCGCGGAGCAACGCATCGCTTCCATGGGCGCCTTCGAATTTTAACGCTTTGGAAAAACAACGCATCGCCGTTTTAGCGTCTGGTTCTGGGTCGAATGCTGAAGCGATTCTTCGGTATTTTGAGGACAGCGCATTGGCCGATGTGGTCTGGGTGGGCTGCAATCGTCCAGAAACGCATGCGGGGATATACAAACGCACGCGGTCGCTAGGACTGGAAACAACACCGTTTCAGGCGTCGGAATTGAGGAACGGCGCGGTCTTGGATATGCTTTGTTCATCCCAAGTGGATTGGGTGGTTTTGGCAGGCTTTCTTTTGCGCATTCCGGAAGCAATGGTGGGGCATTTTAAAGGTCGAATGGTGAACATTCATCCGGCATTGCTGCCGGACTTTGGCGGCAAGGGCATGTATGGAATGCATGTCCACCAAGCGGTCAAAGCAGCGGGTTGCGTAGAATCTGGAATGACGGTTCATTGGGTGACGTCAGCCTATGATGAGGGCGATGTTGTTTTTCAAGCTTCGTGCGCCCTGGAGCCCGAAGATGAGCCCGAACAGATTGCTCAGAAAGTAGCGCAACTGGAACATCGTTATTATGCCCGAGCCATTGATGCATTGATTCAGGATGCAGCGGAGCAAACTTCATTGCAGCATGGGTAAAGTCGTGGTATACACCGATGGTGGAGCGAGTGGGAATCCCGGTCCCGGAGGATATGGAGCATTGCTCATGTCAGGTGAGCACCGGAAAGAAATGAGCGGAGCGTTTCGCCGCACCACCAACAATCGGATGGAGTTGCTTGCCGTGATTGTTGCCTTAGAAGCGCTGAAAAAGCCGGGTTTTGAAGTGGATATTTATTCCGACTCCAAATACGTCGTGGACGCCGTGGAAAAGCGCTGGGTATTTTCTTGGGAGAAGAAAAATTACAAGGACAAGAAAAACCCAGATTTGTGGAAGCGATTCTTGATTGCATTTCGCCTTCACCGTGTCAAGTTCCATTGGGTCAAAGGCCACGCGGGCAATCCCAACAACGAATTGGTGGATCGGCTTGCTGTGCAGGCTTATCAAACCGGCCATCTGGAGGTTGACAAGGCATACGAAGCACTCAACGGCGCATGAAGCGTTCGGATGGGGGGATTTCTTCGTGCCTCGAGCCTTATCTTTGTTGGCTCAAACGAAATAACGGATTGAATCATGCGCACGGATCTTTATCAAGGCCACGACTACTACAATTTGGATGATTTGCTCACGGAAGAGCACAAACTCATTCGAGAAACTGCCCGAGAGTGGGTAAAGAAAGAAGTCAGCCCCATCATTGAGGATGCGGCAGAGAAATGTGTGTTTCCGCGTCACCTGCTCCCCGGCTTGGGTGAAATTGGCGCTTTCGGTCCCTACATTCCAGAGGAATATGGCGGACCCGGATTGGATCAAATCAGCTACGGTCTGATCATGCAGGAACTTGAACGTTGTGATAGTGGCTTGCGTTCCACGGCATCGGTACAGAGCAGCTTGGTCATGTACCCCATTTGGAAATACGGGAGTGAAGAGCAAAAGCAGAAGTTCTTGTCGAAACTCGCAACCGGTGAAATGATGGGATGCTTTGGACTTACCGAGCCAGACCACGGATCCAACCCGGGTGGGATGACCACCCACTTTAAAGAAGACGGCGACGATGTCATTTTGAACGGAGCAAAAATGTGGATTTCCAATGCACCTTTTGCTCATGTTGCAGTTGTTTGGGCGAAGAATGAAGCAGGTAGAATCAAAGGAATCCTCGTGGAGCGAGGCATGGATGGTTTTACGACGCCAACGATGCATGGAAAATGGAGTTTACGCGCTTCGGACACAGGGGAATTGATTTTTGACAATGTGCGTGTTCCGAAGACGAACATCTTGCCCGGACGCGATGGTCTTGGAGCGCCTCTCAGCTGCCTCGATTCTGCGCGTTATGGCATTGCTTGGGGAGCGATTGGAGCGGCGCTGGATTGTTACGATACTGCGCTGCGCTACGCGAAGGAACGCATCCAGTTTGATCGCCCCATCGGTCAATTCCAATTGCAGCAAAAGAAGTTGGCCGAGATGATCACCGAGATCACCAAGGCACAGCTTCTGACTCACCGCTTGGGGCAGTTGCGCGATGAGGGCCGAGCCACTTCGCCTCAGATTTCAATGGCCAAGCGCAACAACGTTGACATGGCCTTGACCGTTGCTCGTGACGCGCGTCAAATGCTCGGTGGAATGGGCATCACCGGCGAATATTCAATCATGCGCCATATGATGAATTTGGAATCCGTTGTGACCTATGAAGGCACCCACGACATTCACTTATTGATTACCGGTTTGGACGTTACTGGCCTCAATGCCTTTGTTTGATTTCAAACGAGTCGCCATCTTCGAGTACAGGGAATTTAGACCGAAAGTCTAGCAATTCGTTCGCTGACAGCGTGGCGGTAAGCCAAGTGCTTTCGTTCGAGGCGGTCGATGCCAAGGCGTGTCCTTTGGGGTGAAACACCTGGCTCAGGCCATTGTGTTCAATCCCATTCCCATCCGAGCCAACGCGGTTGACACCAACCGCATAACATTGATTTTCAATGGCACGTGCCTGCAAGAGGGCCTTCCACGCGTGGATTCTTGCCGCGGGCCAATTGGCCACATAGACCACAACATCGTATGGATGTTCCGCCGAATTTCGACTGAATACGGGGAAGCGCAGATCATAACAAACTTGGAGGTTCAATGTCCATCCGCGCCAGGCGACGGATGTTGACGTTTCCCCTGCGGTGTACACTTTGTCCTCGCCGGCAAACCCGAACAGGTGGCGCTTGTCATACCATTCCAAGCCTTGGGTTGGAGAAACGAAAAAACAACGGTTCACGAATCGGCCATCGGATTTTATTCGGCAGGAAATACTGCCCACCATTGCAGCGTTTTTTTCCTGGCTCCAGCGCAACATGGCTTTGAGCGGTTCAGGCCAGCGGTCGGTCTGTTTGATCCAGGCATCGTCCCAATCCATTGCAACACGCTCCGGGCGCATGCTAAATCCCGAGGACCACATTTCAGGCAAAACAATCAGATCAACTTCACCAACCTGCAGGGACATGTAGTGCTCGATGTGTTGGATATTCGCTGCTGCATCTTCCCAGTGCAGAGAGGTTTGAAGCGCGGCTACGCGCAGGTCGGTGATGCCTCGTTTCATTTTTTCTGCAGGGATGGAAGGTGCAGCAAACGTTGGATACCCTCGTCCAAAGTGGCTGTGTTTTTTGCGAAGCAGACCCGGACTTTTTGGGGTGGTTTCAGGCTCGAATCTTGCGCGGGATAGAATGGGGAAAGTGGAATTAGCGCGATGCCTAGCCCCTTTGGTTGTTTGCACCAAGACTGGGTTACTGCGCGATCATCACGTTCATCGAAAGGGCTGTAATCAAGGACTTGAAAATACCCAGCCTCTGCCGGCTCAAATCGCCATTGACTGCCTGCTAACCCTTTGAGCAGGCGGTCTCGCTTTTCTTGATAAAAGGGTGCCAATTCGCTGAGGTGTGCTTGTCCCGAGGCACTTGATAGAAACCGAGCAATGCCCTCTTGAAAAGGAGCGCCCGTGGAAAAAACATCGTATTGGTGGACTTTCCGAATTTCATCGGTCCAATTTTTAGGTGCAATGATGTACCCGATTTTCCAGCCTGTGGCGTGCAGTATTTTCCCGAATGACGCAGCGACCAAGCTGCGTTCGCGAAGCGCTGGCGAGTGCAGGATGGATAATGCGGACTGGCCATCGTACACCATGGGTCCGTAAACTTCATCGCTCAAGATCAAAGCGTCCGTCTCCCGAATCAAATCGGCCAATTGATCCAGCTCTTCCAACGTCCATGTTGCTCCAGTGGGGTTGTTGGGAATGTTGGTGATGACGAGGCGGGTTTCGGTTGTAATGGCGTCAGCAAGCGCATCAAAATCGAAGTGAAAATTGCCGCTTTTCAAGGGGACGATCCGAAGCTTCCCTCCAGCCAGTTGTACGGCAGGTTGATACAGGTCATAACAAGGAGCGAGAACGACAACTTCATCACCTGGGTGCACGATGGCTTGGATGGCGGCAAAAATCAACGACGAAGCACCCGCACCAACGGTAATTTCGGAATCCGGAGAACACGTGTGTCCCGTCCGCTGCTCGGTGTCAGCGGCAATCCATTCGCGCAATTTGAGGTTTCCCGCCATGGGAGCGTACTGGTGGTGTCCGTCTCGCATGGACTGATGCACCAATTCTTGAAGTACTGCGGGAGGATTGAAATCCGGAAAACCCTGGCTCATGTTCAGGGCCCCGTGCTGTTGAGCAAGGGCGCTCATTTCGGTGAAAATGGTGGTGCCGACGTCGGGCAATTTGGATTTCCAGGGGGCCATGGTCCAATTTAAGGCATCAGCGCATGATGGCGAACTTAGTCGTTCCGGCAGAGTCACCCTTTTCATCCGTTGCAAAGACCAGGTAAACCCCGTATCCAACAGGTTGTCCACCCCAGTCCAATCCATCCCATACTGCGCGTCCGCCTTCAGACTCCAGCTGGGCAACCACTCTCCCGGAGGATGTTGTGATGTGAACAGTGGATTCGTAAGCCAGCCCGTCAATGGTGATCCATCCTTCGAAATCGGCGGTCACTGGATTGGGGTATGCGCGCAATTGATCAATTTCAACAACGAAATTATTGGCATCGCTGCGCCAACCCATCATTCCGCGGTCGGTTCCAATCAGAACTTCGCCATTGCGATGATTGATGGCAATGTCAAAAATCCGGTCACTCGGGAGGGGGCTGTTTTCGGTTTCGAAATGGGCAACTTCAGAAGTTCCGTCGGAACTGAGTAGGTACACCCCCGAATTTTGCGTGCCGAGCCATTTTCGATTTCCACCATCGATGCAAATGCTTTGTATGACTTCCGTTTCAAGCAGCAATTGGAAATTGCCATCTTGCTGGATCAGTATTTGTGAGGCAACAGGGTTTTCATTGCTCGTATCGAACACCAGACTGGGCAAGTAAATCACGCAGGGTCCAGCAGCGGTTCCGACCCAAATTTCACCATCCAAATCTTCTTCAATCGAATAAACATCATCCGAAGGCAATCCTCCTTGGTTTGCATCCGAAGTTAAAACGCGCCAATCGTCATCGTTGGTGTTTTCGGGCGTTTTGTTTGTGTCGTAAACGAGCAGGCCTTGGTTCCGGGGCATGATGCACCAGATATAGCCGTTTCGCGCTACGAGCACTTGGCCGAGCCAACCGTCGTTGCCCAGCGCATTCCCCAAACCCATGGACTCGAATGTACCGTCTTTAAGACGCACGTGCAGGCCGTTTTCCGCATAAGCATTGGTGAACCAAAGGTTGCCAAACGCATCAAAGTCCACGCCGCCAACACCGATGCGAGGGGACCCCCCAAAATCAGCCGATTGCAGTGGGCTGTTGGCTGCGTTGAAAATGGCGACAACCTCGTCATCCAGCACTTCGATGAGGCCTTCTTCCCACGTGCCGAAATAGGCATGATTTGGATTCAATGGATCGATTGAAACGCACATCGGGTCATTGATCCCGCTGACATTGTTTTCACCTTCTCCGAGGTTGATCCAACGCCAGTCATTGCCTTGAAAGCCATAAAAACCGTGCTTGTGGTACATGTTGGTCCAAGTGGCATCGATCCCTCCGGAGGCAATCCACACTCGGTCATTCCAGGCGTCAATGTCCCGGACCAAAGGCACAGGCGGTCCATCCAACACCCAGTGGTCGTCTTGTTCTTCGCCAGTAATGTCCATTTTCAAGAGGCCTTGTTCATTGTTTGCGATGAACAAGTCTTGAAAACTTTCAATCGTCTCGTCTCCGACCACAGTGATTTTGTTTTTGAACGCCATGTCGCGCACCCGGAGCGGAATCCCGTCCGCTGCGTAGTCCAATTGCACTTGCTCCCAATTTGCATTGAACAATCGAATGGATTGAAAGTCAGCGATGGCAATCCGCCAGTCGGGATTGCTCGCATTGATTTCGGTTGTTTCGAGGTCCAATACAACACCGCTTTCCCAACCTGGAAAAGCAGACCACAAACCGTCATTTAATAGCCACAGTTCGTCTGGATTTGAAGCATCTCCGGTTTTCATGTGGACCACGACATCCCCGTCCGGTGCAAATGCCACGTCGGCATACGAAGCGGTCTCGAGTGGAATGTCACTCCACCGGGTCCAGGCTTCTGGGGAACTCAGAAATGGATGGTTTGTAGGCGCTTCAAAAACACCGGCATCGGTCCAAACAACATAGATGGGGGCTGCATTTCCTGCATCCTGTACCGCAATTCCAGCGCATCGACGGAGGTTTTGTTGTCCTTCGAGGTACCACGTATCCCGGACATCGAGCGAGCGGATGTTCATCGCAACAATCCCGAAACCACAAGCGGCATAAACCATGTCAGGGTCATTGGGCCCTCCCCACATCAGTTGAAGAATCGACTTATCACCGATGAGATTGCTCTGTGGAATGTCATTGAACGTATACAGCCAGTCGCCTGAATTGGAAAACAAGTCTAATTTTCCTGAGGCATAACCGACCATTAGAATTTCGCCGTCCTCATCCCAAGCGAGCGCGGTGGGATTGCTTTCGCTCATGCCTTCTACGGTGGTGAGCCGCTGCAGACTATTGTCGTTTTCGTGGTAAAGAAATAAGGCCTGCTCTGTGCGCACTGCCCAAAATGCGGTTCCTTCCGATTCGCTTTGGCAATGGACTAATTCTTGTGTTTGGTGGTAGGGAAAGTAATCCGACCAGGACCCTGTTTGTCTATTTTCTTGGCCATCGGCCTCGACCGAGGGGGAGAATTGTCCGAACACCAATGTGCTCCCTTGCATTGCGATTGCGATGCAGATCAAGGTGATGTTCCGATACAATGGGCACATGTTCATGGGGTTTTTCAGCTCTTCTTGGCTCAAACGTTACGCCTCAAAGTTCGGGATATTGCCTCGTAGTCACGAATAATTTTTCCAACGAAACGATTCAGATCCGTGGGTCTCCAATTGGTCGAGAGCGGTTTCATCGGACAAAGCATACGTGAGCCCTTTCGGACCGCGCTCCCATTCAACGATGCCCCAGACCACCAAAAGACAGAGCAAGTCCTCGGCATCACCGAAAGACATCCGTCCCATTCGTGCGACCTGCCGAAAGCCCAATTGCCGGCCGCTACGCCATGCAGCGAACAGTTTGCCGATGTGCTGGTCGTAGCGGAACTCCGATCGATCCATGCGCATCTCGTATTGCCAAACTTTCACTTGAACAGGACTGGCTCGGTGGATGCGGTCATCTTGCCTGAGATAGGCGCGCCATTGGTTTTGCTCGTCTTCGCAGAAGTGCGGCCTTCCGGCAGAGCGTGGCACGCGGATTTCGAGCACGGACCTCCCTTCGGCTTTCCAAATTTGCGCCTCGAACGGCACAGGGGGTTTGCAGTGCGACTGGCACGCCATTTCGATCACGTGGACCTCTTCTTCGGCACGAACCCCGACAATTCCTCCATTGTCCTTCACTCCGATCAGCAGGCGTCCTCCGTCACTGTTTGCAAATGCGACGATGGTTCGAGCAATCTTGCGCGCATCGTCCACCCGCATCTTGAAGTCTTGGGATTGGTGCTCTCCCTCTTCGATCATCTGCAGAACGTAAGACATGGTGCGAGGTTTGGATTGAATGGTCATGCCGAAAATAGTGCCACTTCGCAAATTTCGAATGAGGAATTCCATGAGAATGCGCTATCTTTGTACGGATAACAAAAAGCGAAAGAATTAAAAGAGGGGCCCAACACCCCTCTTTTTTGTTGTAGAAATCTGCAACCTTCGATCGCCGAGTATTCACCAAACGCACACACGTGATCCAAGAACAAAACGTTCGTAACCTCGCAAAAGCCTATCTCGAAGGAGGTACAGGCTTTGTGGTGGACGTGCGGGTGAGCGAGGGAAATGCGATTTCGATATTGTTGGACGATGACGAAGGAACGAGCATTGCCAAGTGCATTGCTTTGAGCCGGCACTTGGAAGATGAACTGGACCGGGATGCAGAGGATTTTTCTCTAGACGTAAGCTCACCGGGACTGGATCAGCCTTTGAAAATGCATCGACAGTATCAAAAGAACATTGGCCGCGATGTTCAGTTGAAAATTCGTGATGCAGGAAAAGTGGCGGGCAAATTGATTGCTGCGACGGAGGATGAAATCATCATTCAAATCCGAGAAAAACGTCGCATTGAAGGCCGGAAGGCCAAGGAATGGGTAGAGGAGGATCACGCCTACGCACTGGAAGCATTGGATTGGACGAAGGTCCAAGTTTCATTCAAGAAGAAATAGTAAGACAACAATCAGGTATTATTAACTGCGAGCAGCAAACATTGAAAGCATGACACAGCTCAATTTGGTAGATTCCTTCAAGGAGTTCAAAGAATTTAAGAACATCGACCGCGAGGTCATGATGGGTATTTTGGAAGATGTCTTCCGAGCCATGATCCTCAAAAAATATGGGGATGACTCGAACTTTGATATCATCATCAACCCGGATAAGGGTGATTTGGAAATTTGGAGAAACCGAGTCATCGTAGCCGATGGTGAGGTGGAAGATGAAAACGAGGAAATCGCACTTTCGGAATCCCTGAAAATTGAGGATGATTTCGAAGTTGGCGAAGAAGTATCAGAGGAAATCAAATTGGAATCGTTTGGTCGCCGCAACGTTTTGTCCTTGCGGCAAAACCTCGCCGGGCGCATCATGGACCTCGAAAAAGACGCCATCTATCAGCTCTACAAGGAGCGGGTTGGCGAGGTGATTTCTGCAGAAGTTTACCAAATCTGGAAGCGTGAGATTTTGCTCGTTGATGACGAAGACAATGAGGTAGTGATGCCGCGTGAAAGTCAAATTCCTGGGGATTTCTTCAAGAAGGGCGACACCGTGCGAGCCGTGGTTTCAGCCGTTGAGATGAAGAACAACAACCCCCGCATTGTATTGTCCCGCACCGCCCCTGAATTTTTGGAGCGGTTGTTTGAGCAGGAGGTGCCGGAGATTGCAGACGGTCTCATTACCATTAAGAAAGTCGTTCGCGCACCAGGTGAACGAGCCAAAGTTGCCGTTGAATCTTATGATGAACGTGTTGATCCCGTTGGCGCGTGCGTCGGGATGAAGGGCTCACGGATTCACAGCATTGTCCGCGAACTGAAGAATGAAAACATCGACGTGATCAATTTCACGGAGAACGAACAGCTCCTTGTGACCCGTTCACTGAGCCCTGCGAAAATTTCTTCCATAGAATTGAATGAGGAAACCCGTGAGGCCAAGGTTTTTCTCAAGTCTGACCAAGTCAGTTTGGCCATCGGAAAGGGAGGGAACAATATCAAGTTGGCCGGACTCCTGACTAATTACGAAATTGATGTCTACCGCGATGAGGACGATTCTTCAGATGATGTTGAATTGACCGAATTTTCTGATGAAATCGATGCGTGGATCTTGGAGGAATTTGTCAAAATTGGACTCGAAACAGCGCGCTCTGTTTTGAACCGTGATGAAGAATTTTTGGTCAATCGTACCGACCTTGAATTGGAAACGATTCGCGAAGTCTTGAAAATCTTGAAAGACGAATTGTCTTAATTCCTGTCGAGAGACCTCATTCCCTGTTAAATTCGCATTTCTAAGCCCTAATTTTGCCAATGGCCGACGCTAACAAACCTGTACGACTCAACCTAATTGCCCGAGAATTTAATTTGGGCATTCAAACCATTGTTGATTTTCTGGCAGGCAAGGGGATCGAAGTCGATGCCAAGCCCAACACCAAAATCGAGGCTTCTGCTGTGGCGCTTGTTCGCGCCAATTTCCAAGATGAAAAAGCGGCGAAAGAAAAAGCAGTGAGCTCGTCAAACCGAGCCGTAACGGAGCGCGCCAGCGTGACCTTGGCTTCCGCTCGAAAAAAGCCATCGCCAGCAGCAGAGCCTGAGGTCGAACTCGACCTTTCTGTTTTTCAAAAGAGCCAGCAGCAGCCGGTTGTTGAACGGCTCAAAACGGCGGACGACGGGCAATCCGACCCGGCGCCTGCTCCACAACCTACTGAAAAGCCGGTTGTGGAAACGAAAGAAACAGTTGAGGAAGCTCTTATTCCAGCTCCGGCGGCTGAGGAGAATAAGACCAATCCTGATTCGCCTATGAAGGTGCTTGGCAAAGTTGATTTGGACGCGGTCTCCAAAAAAGCGAAGCCGAAAACCAAAAAGGAGAAGCTTGCAGAGAAGGCGATGCTCGCAGCGAAATCAGCGGTAATCTCGAAAAAGGAGGCCGCTGCTCAGGCAGAGGCCAAGTTGAAAGCGGAAGAAGTTGCTGCTGCCGAGTTGAAGGCGGAAAAAGCTCCCGATATCAAGAAGGTGGAGAAGCACCAAACAAAAATTGAGAAGCTCTCCGGTCCAACCGTCGTCGGCAAAATTGAATTGCCGGTTGAGAAGAAGAAGACTCCAGCAGGCAAAGGAGAAGACAACAAACGAAAGCGAAAGCGCATCACCAAGGTGGATGTGGAGAAAACGGCTCGTACCTCCGGAGGAGGACGCAACGACACGCGCGGACGCGGTCGACGCAACGAGCCGAAGAAAGAAGTGAGTCAGGCAGATATCCAAAAGGAAATCAAAGAAACGCTCGCGCGTTTGAGTGGCGGAAAGAAGTCCAACTCAGCGAAGTTGCGCCGTGCAAAGCGAAGCGCGGTGCAAGAGCGCCAAGAACAGGAATTGGCGCAACAAGAGGAGGATGCAAAGACATTGCAGCTCACCGAATTTGTGACCGTAGCGGAGTTAGCGAACATGATGAATGCCAACGTCAATGAGGTCATTTCGGCGTGCATGACATTGGGGATCATGGTTTCCATCAATCAGCGATTGGATTCGGAAACCATTACCATCATATCTGAGGAATTCGGATACGAGGCGAACTTTGTGAGCGCGGAGGTGCAAGAGTCCATTGAGATTGAAGTAGATGACGAAGCGGATATGGAGGATCGCCCACCAATCGTCACAGTGATGGGACACGTTGACCACGGAAAGACGTCATTGTTGGACTTCGTGCGAAGTGCCAATGTGATTGCCGGTGAGGCCGGAGGAATCACCCAGCACATTGGAGCTTACCACGTCACGTTGCCGCAAGGTGGAAAAATGACATTCTTGGATACACCGGGTCACGAAGCGTTTACAGCGATGCGTGCCCGTGGTGCCCAAGTGACGGATATTGCCGTGATTGTTGTTGCAGCTGACGATGCAGTAATGCCGCAGACGAAAGAGGCAATCAACCACGCTCAGGCCGCAGGCATCCCGATGGTCATCGCGTTGAATAAGATGGACCGTCCAGAGGCCAATGCCGACAAAATTCGGCAGGAGCTTTCTGAAATGAATGTGCTGGTTGAGGAGTGGGGAGGGAAATTCCAAAGCCAGGAGATTTCTGCGAAAAACGGAACGAATGTTCAGGAGCTTTTGGAAAAGATCTTGCTCGAAGCAGAAATGCTGGACTTGCGAGCCAATCCGAAGAAGCGTGCCATTGGAACGGTCGTTGAAAGTTCCCTTGACAAAGGCCGCGGCTACGTGACCAATTTGTTGGTAGAAGGCGGAACACTGCGCGTGGGTGATGCCCTGCTGGCAGGTCAATATTCGGGCAAGGTAAAAGCGATGTTCAACGAACGTGGCACGCGCGTTGAAGAAGCCGGGCCATCGGTTCCCGTGTCCATTCTAGGCTTTGATGGCGCACCGAGTGCCGGAGACAATTTTCATGTCTTTGACGACGAGCGTGAATCGCGAAACATTGCAACAAAGCGGCAGCAGCTTCAACGAGAGCAAGGGGTTCGATCCCAGCGTTCAGTTACGTTGGAAGAACTCGGCCGGCGAATTGCCGTGGGGGAATTCAAGGAATTGAACCTGATTGTCAAAGGTGACGTGGACGGTTCGATTGAAGCCTTGAGTGATTCTTTGCAAAAGTTGAGCACCGAAAAGGTTCAAGTGAACATCATTCACAAAGCGGTTGGTCAAGTTTCAGAATCGGATATCTTGCTCGCCTCAGCTTCTTCTGCAATCATCATTGGTTTTCAGGTCCGCCCGAGCGCTGCGGCGCGGAGATTGGCTGAAAAAGAAGGCATCCAAATCAAGCTGTACTCCGTCATCTACAAGGCCATCGAAGAGATGAAAGATGCGATGGAAGGCCTGCTTTCAGCGAAGATTGAAGAAAAAGTGGTGGGATCTGCAGAGATTCGAGAAACATTCAAGATTTCAAAGGTTGGTACGATTGCAGGTTGTTTTGTCTTGGATGGCAAGATCAATCGAAACCACAAAATCCGAGTCATTCGAGATGGCGTTGTAGCCTACACCGGAACACTAGGTTCATTGAAGCGATTCAAAGACGACGTTCGAGAAGTGTCGAAAGGATTTGAGTGCGGTCTGAACGTCGAACGTTTCAACGACATCAAAGTTGGAGACGTGATTGAGGCGTACGAGGAGGTGGAAGTAAAGCAAACGCTCGAAGACTAAATCTTCATTCAGTGGTGCCGGCTGGCCCAATGTTCTTTTCTGACGAAGGGGCAAACGTCGGCAATTCAATTTCCATGGGAATCACAAGCGCAAGCGGGAACAATCCCAGCCATTGTTGCTTCACGTTTTCTGCGCCCCACTTGTTCCTGAAATCCCCAATGGTCAGGCGATAATTAGGAGGCATCGACGACATGTACACAGGTAGATCTGTGCGTCGGCGCGCAACGGCTCTGAATTCGCGCGCTTTCTGCAAGCTCCCTGAAAAAAGCTGGATGCGGTAACCATTCAACGGATGAGATTCGGTTTTCCAGGCAGAATCCAATTGGGCCATGCGCGGATCCCACATCAATTGATAATCTCCTTCCTTTCGAACGCGTTGAACGGCTGAATCTGATTCGATTGAATTTGGGTCAGCTGCACCGCTTTCCGCTGGAATGATGGAGTAGGACTCGTCAATTGTGATGGGAGCGGGCCGCGTCGATTCTCCCGGATCAGCTGAAGAAACAGCGGCTGAGTCACAGGCGGCGCTTCTTTGTTGGAACAAGCCCTTCCACCAAGCGTTGTTGTCCTGAGCCAGCGCTCCATTGGAATACGCACTTGCGAAAGCGATTGAAAACAATAGCGCTTTTGATGCGCTGAATGCTCGAAAAGGATGTTCGGTTGAACCTGGCATTTCCGGTAAAGTTATGAAATGAAGCTAGACAATGACTCAGGCTTGGGTTTGAACGATTGTCACGGAAAAGTCACAAAAAATCGAGAGGCTATAATAAGTATAACGAGCTGTATAACAGGTGGTTATGGAGAGCATCGTATCATTCGGCAAAAAGGGGGTATGAGTTTGGCTTATTTCTGCCTGTTTTATTGGCTTTCAGTGCTTATTTTTACATGCGAAAAGAGCGACAATTTTTGTGATGCGAAAAGCAAACTCCATGGTAGCTTACACGGGCTTCAGAGCCTTTAGAAACATCTTGACCGCATGCCTTCTGTTGACGGCCACACAAGCGGCTGCTGATATTTGGGAGGAGGGTGACATTGAGGCGGGCCAAGCGCTCTTCAATGCAAACTGCGCTTCCTGCCACAAAGTAACGAACGAGGTGCTGGCTGCGCCGGGGCTCGCTGGAATTGCCGACCGGTGGGGTGCCACTGACGAGTTGCTGGTTCAGTGGATTCAAAATCCACAGGGTGCAGCTGAATCGGGAGATAAGTACATCAAATCATTGGTGGACCGTTACGTTCCAACCTACGGATGGATGACTGCTCAAGCGGTTTCTCCCGACGACATCAAGAACATCATGGCGTATGTTCAGAATCCGCCCGATGCAGCTCCTATTGCCGATACGGGTTCAGATTGTGTGACCGTTGACGATTTGCCCATCGCAGATTCCTCCGATACACGAAGCACTTGGTTCTTAATGTTGCTGGTGCTCTTTTTGATCATTGCGATGGCCGCTGCAGGTGTAAACCGAAGCCTGACCAATGCGGCCCGCGAAAAAGACGGAGGCGACTTGCTCGAAGATGCTCCTTACGGGGTGCGCATTCGCAATTGGACATGGGACAACCGAGCGGCAGTGTCGCTCATTGGTATGTTCTTCTTAGCATATGGTGCGGTACTCGGGTACCAAGGCTTGATGCGGGTGGGAGTTGTAGAAGGCTACAAGCCGAATCAACCGATTCAGTTTATTCACAGTGTCCACGTGTGCGAAAATGAAGTGGATTGCAAGTATTGCCACCACAGTGCCTACGAGTCCAAGCACGCTGGCATTCCCTCGACGAATGTTTGCATGAATTGCCACAAGGCTGTCAAAAAAGGCCGCCGATATGGTGAGACAGAGATTGGAAAGATTTACGATGCCATTGGCTTTGACCCAACGTCGGGAACTTACGTAGACGGCACCGGAAAGATCGGTTACACTTCACCGCAGGATTCATATGAGGGAGAGCCGATTCGTTGGAACAAGGTCCACAATCTGCCTGATCACGTATTCTTTAGTCACCAACAGCACGTTGTTGTAGGAGGCCTGCAGTGTCAAAATTGCCACGGTGATGTCGAGACATATACGGTCGGCCGTGTTGCTGAAGTGGAAGACATCAACCAACTGGTGGATAAATATCCCGGCTTGATTGAACTCTCCAAACCAACCCTTCCGATGGGCTGGTGCATCGAATGCCATAACAAAGCCGAGATTGACTTGGCAAGCAGTGGGTACTATGAAGATATTCATCACCGCCTGAAGGACAACCTTCGAGGCAATGAAGAGCTTCGGAAGTACATGGAAGACGACAAAATTACTGTAAAGGAGCTTGGCGGCTGGGAGTGTGCCAAGTGCCATTATTAAGCATCAATCGCGAACCCCTTATCGCAGCCACATGGCAAATACAAAGCGCTATTGGTCCGGACTGGACGAGCTTCGAGAAACAGAAGCATTTAAGACGATTCAAGGACAAGAGTTCCCTGAAGCGCAATCGGTGGATGAATTTTTAACCGACGAGCGCCTCGAATCTACCCATACCGGGCGGAGGGACTTCTTGAAGTTCATGGGCTTTGGTCTTACGGCTGCCACTCTTGCGGCGTGTGAGACTCCAGTCGTTAAGAGCATTCCCTACACCAACAAACCTGAGGAAGTCACACCCGGTGTGGCCAATCATTACGCAAGTACCTATTACGACGGACATGATTACGTGAATGTGTTGGTGAAGACCCGTGAGGGTCGTCCCATTTTCATCAAGTCCAATACCGAAACAGGTTACGGCCGTGTGAATGCACGGGTCAATGCTTCTGTGATTTCCCTGTATGACAGCGCTCGCCTCGATGGTCCCCAGATTGCGGGAGAAGCCAGCGATTGGGCGACAGTTGATGCCGCGGTATCCAATGTGATGCAAGGTGAAGGACGAAAAGTATTGTTGACGAACACGGTGTTGTCGCCATCCGCCTTGCGGGCCATTGCCCAATCCGGCTTGGAGCACATCCAATATGATGCCATTGATTATGGCGCTTTCCGAGCGGCTGCACAAGCCGACTTTGGGGTCAACTCATTCCCGTCTTACCGCCTAGAAGAGGCGGAAGCAGTTGTGACAATCGGAGCCGATTTCTTGGGTTCTTTTGCGGACAACGTTATCTACGGGGAGCGTTGGGCTGCCATGCGAAAGCCAGAGTCGGGTAAGATGTCCCGGGTTCATGCCTTTGAAACCAACATGAGCTTGACCGGTTCAAACGCCGATCAACGCACGATGGTGAAGCCATCAGAGCAGGGGCGTGTTGCAACCGCATTGTTGGCCATGGTAACTGGTCAGGGGACTGCTGGGCAACTTTCAGAAGAAGCCAACAAGGCAGTGGCTGCGGCAGCGAAGGATTTGAAGCGAGCGGGATCTAAAGGCTTGGTCATGGCTGGAGCCAATGATCTGGCTATGCAGCAAGTAGTGAATGCGATCAACGCTGCACTTGGAGCTGTTGGAACAACGGTTTCGTATGACGAGATGACCTTGTTTCAAGGAAGTTCTTCTGCGCTGAAGCAGTTGACATCAGACATGAAAGCAGGAGCCGTTGAGGTTCTGATCATGGCGGACTGCAACCCTGCTTATGATGCGCCTGACGCAGCAGCCTTTGCAGAAGCGCTGTCAACGATGAAGCATACGGTCAGCACTTCTTCAGTAGCGGATGAGACGGCATCATTGTGCAAAGTCATTGCTCCGACCCACCACTGGTTAGAGTCATGGGGCGATTTGCAGATTGAAGCGGATCGAATTGACCTGGTACAGCCAACCATTTCGCCGTTGCACAACACACGACCTTGGGGTGAAAGCCTTGTGCGTTGGTCTGGTGCTAATCAAGATTGGTACACATTCGTGCGATCAACCCATGCATCCGATTACACATCCGATGCGATGTACACCAACGCCGCATGGAACAAGGCGGTACACAATGGCTTCGTTGGAGTTGATGTCACGCCGGGCCAAGCCGTCACGTTTGCCGGTGTGGGAACGTCGCAAGCCATTTCGGAATTGAACGGTCGAAAAGGAGGAGCCGTTGAATTGGCACTATACCAGAAAACAACCATGGGTGCGGGCCAGCATGCTGCCAACCCCATGCTCCAGGAAACACCAGATCCGTTGACAAAGGTCACGTGGGACAATTACGTGACCATGGCGCACGCCGATGTGGATGCGATGGGGCTGAACGGCTTCATTGGCCAAGAAAAGCCAGCAAGCCTGGTCAAGGTTACTGTCGCCGGTAGTTCGATGGAGCTGCCTGTATTCCCAATGCCAGGCCAGGCGCCTGGAACCATTGGCATTGCCTTGGGCTATGGCCGAGGAGGCAACGGAGAAAACATTGGAAAGGCAGCTTTCCAGACCGGAGAAAACGGTTCATTCGAAACGGACTCAGACGGCAAACCAACTCCTGTTGGAAAAAACGTATTCCCTTGGACGGCGCAATCAGGGGACTTCACGGATTATGCGCAGTACGATGTGACGGTTGAGGCGACGGGAGAAACGTACCCACTGGCATGCACGCAAATCCAAAACACGTTCATGGGGCGTGAAAGCATTGTCAAGGAAACGGACTTTTCGAGCTATTTCGCCGAGCGAGATGCCAAGAAAGGAAAGGCTTCATGGAATGAATTGATCACGCTTGCAGTGCATGAAGATGTTACCGGGGATGGTGAGATTGATGCACAGGATGGGAAACCAACCTCAGCCTTTGATCTTTGGCATGAGCATCCGGTAGAAGAAGTAGGTCACCGATGGGGAATGACCATCGATTTGACAAGTTGCACAGGATGCAGCGCGTGTGTCACAGCATGCCACATTGAAAATAATGTTCCCGTCGTGGGCAAGGATGAGGTGAGAAGGCACCGCGACATGCATTGGATGCGAATCGATCGCTTCTTTGCCTCGGATTATAGCCTGGAGCGTGGAGAAGAGGAAGGGACAAGCGTCATAGCTTCTTACCGTAAAATGGAAGATCCATCGGCCAATCCACAGACGGTGCACATGCCAATGATGTGCCAGCACTGCAATCATGCTCCATGTGAAACGGTATGTCCCGTAGCGGCGACCACACACAGCAATGAAGGCCTGAACCAGATGACTTACAACCGTTGCATCGGTACGCGATACTGTGCCAACAATTGTCCGTACAAGGTTCGACGATTCAATTGGTTCAATTATCCGGGTTATAAGAAGTTTGCCAACTTCAACCCTGCGCAGGACAGCCTTATGCGGATGGTATTGAACCCAGACGTTACGGTGAGAAGCCGTGGTGTTATGGAAAAATGCAGCATGTGCGTACAGCGCATTCAATCGGGCAAGCTCGACGCGAAAAAAGCGGGAACACCAGTACCGGATGGATCCGTCGTTACGGCGTGTGCAGAGGCTTGTCCAACCCACGCGATTTCATTTGGCGACTTGAACGACAAGTCTGCTGGAGTGCGAGCGATTTCTGAAAACAACCGTGCTTACCATGCATTGGAGGAGATTGGAGTGAAGCCCAACATCTTCTATATGACGAAAGTGCGAAACGTAGAACCTAACCAAGCCTGATAGGATCATGCAAAGAGAAGCTGCCATTCGGGAACCTCTGATACTAGGGGACAAGTCTTATAAAGACATCACCGACGATGTGGTCGGACCCATTCAAGGGGACGCTCCCATTGGATGGAAAATAATGATTACCATTTCCAGCATCATCGCCGTTTACGGCGTTGGATGCATCCTGTATCTTTTGGGCACAGGCATTGGAGTATGGGGATTGAACAAGACCGTTGGATGGGCCTGGGACATTACCAATTTTGTTTGGTGGGTCGGAATTGGTCACGCGGGAACACTTATATCAGCTGTATTGCTCTTGTTCCGCCAGAAGTGGCGAATGGCCATCAACCGTTCTGCGGAGGCGATGACCATTTTTGCCGTAATCATGGCTGCGATTTTCCCAGGGATTCACATGGGACGAATTTGGGTGAGCTATTGGGTACTTCCTTTGCCAAACCAATTCGGATCGTTGTGGGTGAATTTCAATAGCCCGCTGTTGTGGGACGTTTTTGCCATTTCGACGTATTTCTCAGTCTCTCTTGTCTTCTGGTACATTGGACTGATTCCTGACTTTGCGACCATTCGTGACCGAATGACAAAGCCTTTCGCTAAGAAGGTATACGGCTTGTTAAGCTTTGGTTGGAGCGGTCGTGCCAAGCACTGGAACCGTTTCGAAGAAGTTTCCTTGGTACTGGCAGGGATCGCGACGCCTTTGGTATTCTCGGTGCACTCAATCGTATCCATGGACTTCGCCACATCGGTGATTCCCGGATGGCACACGACCATCTTCCCTCCTTACTTCGTTTCAGGGGCAGTATTCTCCGGTTTTGCGATGGTTCAGACATTGCTATTGATCATGCGAAAGGGCATGAAGCTGGAGAATTACATCCATGTGAAGCACGTCGAATACATGAATATCGTAATCATCGTTACGGGGTCGATTGTAGGCGTGGCATACCTGACCGAGTTATTCATCTCGTGGTATTCCGGTGTCGAATATGAAAGCTATGCATTCATCAATCGTTTCAGTGGCCCTTACAGCTGGGCCTATTGGATCATGATGACCTGCAACGTTATCAGTCCACAGCTCTTTTGGTTTAAGAAGATCCGCCGGAGTTTGGTAGCCACGTTTGCGCTTTCCATTGTGGTGAATATCGGAATGTGGTTTGAGCGTTACGTCATTATTGTGACCTCGATTCACCGGGATTACGACCCTTCAAGTTGGGGAGAATTTCACCCCACGAATATTGACATCGGTGTATTCATCGGAACGCTAGGAATCTTTTTCACCCTGTTCCTCGGTTTTGCCCGATTCTTTCCTGTTTTGGCGTTGAATGAGTTGAAGACCATTTTGAAGTCCAGCGGAGAGAATTATAAGAAAGCTCAAGAAAATAACTGACCCTTACAGCCATGAATAAGGTATTCCATGTAATGTATGATGATGACGATACGCTGAAAGATGCGGCATCGGCATTGGTAGCAAAAGGCATCCGGGTCAAGGATGTTTTCTCCCCGTTTCCGGTGCACGGGATTGATCCCATCATCGGAGTGAAACGCACGCGTCTGGGGATTGCAGCGTTTATGTTCGCAACAACCGGTACGACATTGGCCCTTTTGGGAATGTGGTACTTCATGATCTCCGACTGGCCGATGAACATAGGAGGTAAGCCGAGTTTCTCTTTGATTGAGAATTTGCCCGCTTTCATCCCGGTAACCTTTGAGTTTTCAGTTCTCTGCGGAGCACACGGAATGGCCATCACGTATTTATTGCGCAATGGCACCTTGCCCGGGATGCCAGCGTCCAACCCGGACCCACGCACGACGGACGATAAGTTTGTAATGGAGATAACCACCGAGCAGAACGCCCTTTCCGCAGATGAGTTGGAGGCGGCGATCAAGGAGACACCCCTTTTTGAGCTCAGCACCAAAGATTACAAGTGATGAACATCCGAACGAATATTGTTTTGACAGCAGTCGTAGCGGGATTGTTTGCTACCACGGGCTGTGTTACTGACCCCGACAGTTCGGGCTTGGAGTACATGCCGGACATGTACCGTTCTCCTGCGGTAGAAGCATATGTGGATTATGGCCAAGACCCTTATCAAGTGGGTGAGGAGACGGCACGTGCCCAGCGCTTGGTTCAATCGGCTCGGAAGCCGGTTGCAGGAACGATTCCATTTAACCCTAGCGCGATGGATTATGTCATGCCCTATGCTTTTGCCAATACGGTGGAAGGTTACGAGGCTGCGGGAATGAACTTAACGTCGCCATTGGCGCAAGTTGGTCAGGCTGAATTAGAAGCGGGACAGGAGATTTACACCTTGATGTGCACCCAGTGCCACGGCGAGGGCGGCAAGGGTAATGGTGCGCTAAGTCGCAATGGTCACATCCAAGGCATCCCGAGTTACAGTGATAAATTGAAAGACCTGCCCGAGGGAAAAATGTACCACACCTTGACTTATGGCAAGGGTTTGATGGGTTCGCATGCCTCTCAGCTTTCTCAGAAAGACCGCTGGTTGGTCATTGAGTACATTAAAGTCCTTCAGAATGGAGGTGACATGCCGGAGTTTGACGACGATGGCAACGTAGTGAAACCGGCAGATTCTGATATGGATGATGCCATGGCTATGAATAACTGATCATGGAATTCAAATTCGAAGGACGTACGAAACTGATCACTCAAATCCTCATGGGAATTGGGTTGATTGCCTTGATTGGAGGCTTTTTTACCGATGGATCGGATCACCACCAGCGCTGGTGGGCCAACCTGCTCATCAATGGATTCTTTTGGTTTTCCATCTCTTTGGCAGCCTTGTTCTTTTATGCGTTGAACTATGCGGTAGAAGCCTCATGGTCAGCCATCATCAAGCGAACATTTGAGGCCATGTGGCACTTCTTGCCCATCGGTGGGGGCGTGATCATCTTTGTATTGGCCGCAGGACACTTTTTCCATGCGCACCATTTGTACCATTGGATGGATTCAACGCTTTACCATGAATACATGGTCGTGGACGGGGACCAGACGGTATACTTGGATGCCCTTGAGGCAGGAGCGGTTGAAAACCCCAATTATGACCACATCATTGCGGGCAAAGAGGCTTACTTCACCCCTTGGTTTTTCTGGCTTAGAACGTTGGGTTATGTGGCGACTTTCTTGATTTTCGCTCGTTTATTCCGAAGATGGTCGTTGCTCGAGGATGAGAAACCGGATTTGGATTTACACTTCAAGCAATTTCGCCGCAGTGCGGTATTCTTGGTGTTTTTCGCTGTTTTCAGTTCGATGCTCGCGTGGGATTGGGTAATGTCCATTGATGTCCACTGGTTCTCCACCCTATTCGGATGGTATTTGTTCTCAGGGATGTGGGTGAGCTTCATGATCATGCTCAATGTGGGTTTGATTTGGTTGCGTGGGAAAGGGTATTACCAAGAGGTTACATCAAGCCACATGCATGACATTTCGAAGTGGATGTTTGCGATATCGATGCTTTGGAGTTACCTCTGGGTGAGCCAATTCCTCTTGATCTGGTATGCGAATATCCCAGAGGAAGTGACGTATTATACCCAGCGCTTTTTCTCCGATTATCAAGTGCCTTTCATGATCACCTTCTTCGTGAATTTCGCCATTCCGTTTTACACCTTGTTGCCACGGGATACCAAACGAAATTCAAAATTCATCGTCCCTGTGGGGACGCTCATCTTCTTAGGGCACTTTGCAGACGTGTATCTGCTTGTTATACCCGGGACGATGTTTGACCACAATGAATTCGGTATTTTTGAGATAGGATTGTTTCTCGGTTTCCTTGGCCTGTATATCAACCGCACGTTAAATGCGTTGAGCAATGCGCCGTTGATTCCTAAGAATCATCCGATGTTACAAGAGTCGAAAGAACTACACTATTGATTGCAAGACCCGTTAAGTGATGAAATTGCTCATTCTCCTCGTTGTTGTCCTTGGTTTGGTAGCTGCAGTGCAGTTGTCCAAAGTGTACCAGCTTTCCATCTCACTGCGAGGAAAGCGGGAAGAGGACATATCAGAAGCTGACAACCGGTTGAACGGTGGTCTGTTCTTGGCCTTCATGGTCGCGTTTTACGTTTCATTTGTGGTACTTCTGGTGAAGTATGGTTCATATGGAACTCCTCCTGCCTCTGAGCACGGAGTGGCAGTCGACCGGCTGATGGACTTTAACATGGCCATTATCTTTGTGGTATTCTTCATCGTCAATACCCTGCTATTTTGGTTCTCTGCGAAGTACTACCACCGTGCGGATCGCAAAGCGCGTTTTATTGCGCACGACAACCGACTCGAACTGATCTGGACCGTTATTCCTTCCGTTGTCTTGGCAATCATCATTGCCTACGGACTGCAAACATGGAATGAAATGACCGGTGAGGCTTCCGAAGATGCGTTGCGCGTAGAGCTTTATTCCAAGCAATTCGATTGGACCGCTCGCTATCCCGGTGCGGATGGTGAATTTGGCCAAGCAAACTACAACCTGATCACTCCGATGAACGCATTGGGGATTGTGACAGAAGACGGGGTAGCTGCTGCGTTGACAGAAATCGAGGAAAAAATTGCCAAAGTCGAAGAGGAAATCAATTACGAAAAAGGCCATTTGCTTGCAGAGTGGGCTGCGATAGAAGCAGAGTTGAATGACGATCATGGACATGACGACCACAGCCACGATAACCATGGACATGACGACCATGGCCACGACGCCCATGCAGACGATCACGGCGATGGCAAACAGGCGCTAGAAGCTCGGATGGCGGAAATTGAGCACATGCTTGAGTCGGATAAAGTCAACATCTTAACGGAGGCTGCCTTTGAGGCGAAAGAGGATAAGTTGTACCGTCTAATCCGCCACAGACAGCGGATTCAAGAAATTCGGAACTTCGATTTTGATGGAGAGCTCACGGCTTGGGAATCGGGAATGGACGATCAAATTGTAAAAGGTGAGTTTCACTTGCCCGTTGGGCGAGAAGTTGAATTTGTTTTCCGTTCACGCGACGTGATTCATTCCGCGTATATGCCACAGTTCCGCGCTCAGATGAATACGGTACCCGGTGTTCCTACGCGGTTCAAGATGAAACCAACGATTACCACGGATTCCATGCGCACTGTTCTGGAAAATCCCGAATTCGATTACGTGTTGCTTTGCAACAAAGTTTGCGGTGCGGCGCACTTCAACATGCAAATGAAGATCGTGATCGAATCGCAAGAAGCATACGACACCTGGCTTTCGGAGCAAGGTGAGTTTATTGTTAAGGAGGGTTCTGAGGAGCCAGAGATGGAGCAAGCCTCCGCACAGAAAGAAAGTCAAACCATAACTGCATCCCTCTAAATCATGGGCGCACAAGCACATCATCACGAAGAGAGTTTCGTATCGAAATACGTTTTCTCACACGATCACAAGATGATCTCCAAGCAATTCCTCGTTACGGCTATCGTAATGGGAATCGTAGCTGTTATGTTGTCGGTTTTCTTCCGATTGCAGCTGGGCTGGCCGGGAGAAAGTTTTGCCATCTTGGAAACCTTCTTGGGCAAATGGGCGCCAGGGGGAGTTCTGGATCGCAACGCCTATCTGGCATTGGTGACCATCCACGGAACCATTATGGTTTTCTTTGTTTTGACAGGTGGGCTGTCGGGGACCTTTTCGAACCTCCTTATTCCGCTTCAAATCGGCGCCCGTGACATGGCTTCCGGTTTTTTGAATATGCTGAGCTACTGGTTCTTCTTCTTCTCGAGTGTTATCATGATTCTGTCTTTGTTCACCGAGGGTGGAGCCGCGTCGGGTGGCTGGACGGTATATCCTCCCTTGTCTGCATTGCCCCAGGCGATGCCAGGGTCGGGCATGGGAATGACCTTGTGGCTAATCTCCATGGTCCTTTTTGTCGTGAGTTCTTTGCTTGGAGGGTTGAATTACGTTGTAACGATCATCAATCTGCGGACGAAAGGCATGTCAATGACACGTCTACCGCTCACCATTTGGGCGTTTATGGTCACGGCGATTCTCGGTGTCTTGAGCTTTCCAGTACTGGTCTCTGCCGTGGTTTTGCTGCTGATGGACCGAACGATGGGAACAGCGTTCTACCTTTCAGACATCTTCATTGGTGGTGAAGCATTGGACGTAACGGGTGGAAGTCCCATCCTGTATCAGCACTTGTTTTGGTTCCTTGGTCACCCCGAAGTTTACATCGTTCTGTTGCCTGCATTGGGCATTAGTTCCGAGGTCATTGCCACGAACGCACGCAAGCCGATCTTTGGTTACAAAGCCATGGTTGGTTCACTTCTTGGTATTGGATTCTTGTCGTTCATTGTCTGGGGTCACCACATGTTCGTGACCGGAATGAATCCGTTCTTGGGATCCGTATTCGTGTTCACCACATTGTTGATTGCGATTCCATCTGCTGTGAAAGCCTTCAACTACATCACAACGTTGTGGCAAGGCAACATTCGTTTCACGCCTGCCATGTTGTTTAGCATTGGTTTGGTGAGCACGTTTGTCACAGGGGGTTTGACCGGGATTATTTTGGCAGACTCAGCGTTGGACGTAAATGTCCACGATACGTACTTCGTAGTAGCCCACTTCCACATCGTTATGGGGATGTCTGCGATTTTTGGAATGCTCGCAGGGATTTACCACTGGTTTCCAAAGATGTTTGGGCGAATGATGAATACCAAGTTGGGTTTTGCTCACTTTTGGGTAACCATCGTATGCGGGTACGGCGTGTTTTTCCCAATGCATTTTGTCGGGATTGCTGGAGCACCACGGCGTTACTACGAGTACAGTAATTTTGATTTCTTAGGCAGCGTGATGGACTTGCAGCCACTCATATCGACCTTTGCAATCGTTGGAGCGATTGGACAACTGTTCTTCCTCTTCAACTTCTTCTACAGCATCTTCTACGGTCAAAAATCCGTGCAAAACCCATGGATGTCCAACACACTGGAATGGACCACACCGGTACGCCATGTTCACGGCAACTGGGACGGACCGCTTCCTGAAGTGCATCGTTGGGCATATGATTATTCGAACCCCGTACATGATGCTGATTTTGTGCCTCAGACCACGCCTGCGCTGTCTGGCGAAGAGGTACACTAGTTCAATAGATACACCTACTTGAAAAAGACCCCAAAGCTCATTGCTTTGGGGTCTTTTTTTGTACGGACGGATTAACTTGCATGGCATATGGAAGACTTTGATTTGAGAAACGAAGCTGAGCAGCCCACTGATGGTGACATGGATCGCGTTTTGCGTCCAGCACGGTTTGAAGATTTTACAGGTCAACGCGCCGCCATGGAGAATTTGGAGATTTTCGTGCAGGCTGCAACGAAACGGGGAGAAGCCATGGACCATACCCTTTTGCACGGGCCTCCGGGATTGGGCAAGACGACGCTTGCTAACATCGTCGCCAATGAATTAGGCGTCTCCATCCGAACAACCTCAGGACCGGTCTTAGATAAACCTGGGGATTTGGCAGGTTTGTTGACCAATCTGGAGACCAATGATGTGCTATTCATTGATGAGATTCATCGATTGTCGCCGGTGGTGGAAGAATACCTGTACAGTGCGATGGAGGACTATCGGATTGACCTGGTCATTGATACAGGACCGAATGCGCGAACGGTGCAAATTGAATTAAATCCCTTCACCTTGGTGGGGGCAACCACCCGGTCTGGATTGCTCACGGCGCCGCTTCGTGCTCGCTTCGGAATCAACTTGAGGTTGCAGTACTACGATGCCAAGGTGCTCACAGACATCGTTGAGCGAAGTGCGGGGATTCTTCAGATACCTACTGTGCATTCAGCTGCGTACGAAATCGCTTCGCGCAGCCGAGGAACCCCTCGAATTGCAAATGCTTTGTTGCGGCGAGTGAGGGATTTCGCTGAGATCAAAGGCACGGGCAATATTGATCAAGCCATCACTGAATTTGCCTTGGATGCTTTGCATGTGGACAAGAAGGGATTGGACGAGATGGACAACCGAATCCTTTCTGCTTTGATTGATAAGTTCGGAGGAGGTCCTGTTGGCGCATCAACCATTGCCACGGCGATTGGAGAAAATCCGGGGACGTTAGAAGAAGTGTATGAGCCGTATTTGATTCAAGAGGGATTCTTGATTCGAACCCCGCGTGGGCGGCAGGCAACGCCTGCAGCGTATTCACACTTGGGACGAAAGCCAGATGGTCGCTCAGGAAAGTTGTTTGCCGAGTAAATGGCACACGCGAATAATTTACGTTTGACGCGAAAGGAATGGCTCGTTCGAGAAGCGAAGGCATTGGGTTTTGAGGCCGTTGGGGTGAGCAAGGCCCGATTTTTGGACGAGGAGGCCGATCGATTGGAAGAATGGCTCAAACTCGGTTACCATGGAGAAATGGGTTACCTCGAGCGAAATTTTGATCTGCGCTTGGACCCGAGAAAGTTGGTTCCGGGAGCGAAAACAGTTGTTTCACTGCTTTTCAATTACCACAATCCTGATCAGCCCACCGCGGATGCGCCTCGGATTGCGAGTTATGCATACGGCCAGGATTACCATCACGTCTTGAAGCGGAAACTGAAGGAGCTGATGAAGGGCATGCAGCGGGAATGGGGTGAGGTAGAAGGTCGGGTTTTTGTGGATTCAGCACCCGTCCATGAGCGCGCCTGGGCAGCAGAAAGTGGACTGGGTTGGGTAGGAAAAAATAGCTTGTTGTTGAACCAAGGCATGGGCAGTTATTTTTTCATTGCTGAAATCATCATGGATGTTGATCTCGAACCGGACGCCCCTTCGTCTGATCATTGTGGCACGTGCACACGATGCATCGACGCCTGTCCAACGGGAGCCATTATTCAGTCTCAGGTGGTGGATGGTTCAAAGTGCATTAGTTATTACACGATTGAATTGCGTGGAGCGATTCCTGAGCCGGCTGCACAGCAATTGTCGCCTTGGGTGTTTGGCTGCGATATCTGCCAGGAAGTCTGTCCTTGGAATCGGCATGCGACTCGTCACAATGAACCGTTATTTGAACCGCATCCGGATTTGCTGGGATTGGACGCTGCGGATTGGCAGGAGATGACGGAAGAAGTATTTCGTTCCGTTTTCAAGAAGAGTGCGGTCAAGCGTTCAGGTTATCAAGGCATTCTGCGCAACGTGCAGGCTGCCTTTCCGTGCGATGACGGAGAATGAGGGTGTGGGGTCCACGACTTCAATAGCCCGCAAAAGCCCCGCGAATGATGTCGGAATAGGCTGGGGCGAATTGCACGCGACACCATGCTTTCAATTGCCTGATTTCAATAGGTTGAAGGATTCGGACAGCTTTTCCAAGTTCCCGCGCAAACGATTCGCGGTTGTGGCCCACTTTTAGGAGGACTTTCTTGCAGAATTCTAACATGTTCGTGGCATTGACGATCGGTTCTCTTTCAAAACTCAACGGCGCACTCTTTATTGCTCCAAGGAGAGCGATTTTACCCACACCCTTATGTTTCCGTATCTTTGCTCCTGTAACTAACGAATGACCCTCCGCGCTGGAGAGGCACTGTGACTTGTAATCGCATGAAGCAACAACTGCGCAATTTGGTCGATCGAAAGGTGTTGTTGGAACGCATGGAGCATGGAGAAAATGACCGTACGACGGTTTCTTTTTACCAATATGCGCGCATTCTCAACCCCGCCTTCTTTCGAGATTATTTGTTCATCCATTGGAATGAACTTGGCGTGCTGGGCCGCACCTACGTGGCGCGTGAAGGGATCAATGCTCAAATTTCGGTGCCCACCGTCGCCTTTGAAGCTTTTCAAGAACACCTCTATAGCGTTGCATTCTTGGACGGCGTTCGGCTCAATGTTGCGGTAGATGATGGGAAATCCTTCTTCAAGTTGATGATCAAGGTTCGGGACAAAATTGTGGCCGACGGTTTGAACGATAAGGCTTTCGATGTTCGGGACACAGGGGTTCATTTGGACGCGGAAGGATTCAATGCCCTGACGGCAAAAGATGATACCATCCTCATCGACATGCGCAACCATTATGAAAGTGAAGTTGGATATTTTAAAGGTGCCATTACTCCGGATGTGGATACCTTTCGCGAAGAAATAGAGTTGGTAGAGGATTTGTTGCAAGGCAAAGAGGAGCAGAATATCGTGATGTACTGCACCGGCGGAATTCGCTGCGAAAAAGCCTCTGCGTGGCTCAAACACAAAGGCTTTCCCAATGTGCACCAATTGGAAGGAGGAATCATTGAGTACACGCGGCAAGTCCGAGCGAATGGATTGGAGAATCGCTTCATCGGCAAGAATTTCGTCTTTGATGAACGAAGGGCAGAACGCATCTCAGCGGATGTGATTGCCGAATGCCACCAATGCGGTGCGCCTTGTGACGATCACACCAACTGCCTCAACGTGGCCTGCAACTTGCTGTTCATTCAATGCGCCTCTTGCACCGAACAATACCAAGGGACGTGCAGCTCGAAGTGCAACAGCATCATTCAGCTTCCAGAAGAAGAACAAAAGAAGTTGCGCCGCGGCGTAAAAGACAGTGCTAAAATCTTCAATAAAGCACGTTTGCGGGATGCCCTTAAGCAAGATCACCTGAAAAGCGGGCGATCTGGCTCCATCGGGGTGCGCGCTTCCGATCAAGGGCCTTCTTCAGGGCCTAAATCGTAAATCAAAGTTCATCTTCTACTGCGCCGTCCAGGATGTAGTTCATCTGGTACACATCATCCGCATTCAACCGGAAGGTGCCTTTGAAGGTCAATCGTTCATCCGTTTGATACACGCGTTTTGATTTGCCGGGAAAGCGCAGATCGACTACGGATTCGGGCCCCGCTCCACCACAGAAAAAACAATTGGCAAAAGGGTAACGGCTCAAGACGTAGAAGTCCTCGTCTAGATCTACCGGAATCATATACCCCGTGATGTAAACGTCTTTTCCTTCCAGCCCCGTAACGCCTCCTCCGAAAGTAGGTTTCCAATAATATGCGTCTAACTCTTCCACGTAAACATCTTGGAACTCGACGTCTTCCAATGTTCGCCAGGTCAATTCTTCCGCTACCGTCAAAGCGTTTGCTTCGGTGCTCGCCATGGCAAGCGCGTGCCCCTCCGATGCCGCTTTCACCTGGCTGAGAAGTTGTTCCGCCCCCTCGCTGGGATGGCAATAGGAGCTTAAGTCGGTCATGCTCATTGCGATCAAGCCGAGCATTCCAATCCAAGATGCCGTCTTCAACTGTTGGGGTCTTTTTGGAGTGTTCATTTTTCAGAAAGGGTGCGTGAGATGTCGATTTTCAGAGCGGAAATGCCGGGGATTGCTGCTGCAATGAGCCCGACAAATATAGCCACTCCAAATATAGCCCATTCGTTAGGCAGAAGTCCAATGCTGCTCCAGTCATAGCGGAACTTGTCCTGCACGAGCTCAGCGAGCACGAGCAACCCGACTCGGCTCAAGACCAGCCCTAGCGCTGCACCACCAAAACTGAGCAATCCACCTTCCAACAACAACAACAAAAACACCCCTGATGGTCCGCTTCCCATGGTGCGTAGAAGAGCGAGTTCGTATTTGCGGGCGATCAGGTTGTCGTAGACCGAAATGAAGATGCTTGCGAAGCTGATGAGCATGATGATGAGTGCGATGGACCGGAGGGTGTTGAGTCCAATGCCAAAATTTTGCGTCAGTCGGTTGATTTCAATTGCGGGCAATGCCACTTGCATATTGCTATCTCGGATCACATTGGGAATTGTGAGAACGGCCAATGGATTTCTTTTCTTCAGAAGCACTGCAGTGATTTCACGGTCGCTTTCATCCACCGTTTCGCCGTGGCCATCGTGCACCGCCCAAATGGTCTCGATTGTGCAATGCAAAAGCTGATCGATGACCGATTGACTTTCCGCAAGCATACCGACGACCGTAAACGTTTTGTCCGTGTGCACATCGGTTTCGTCCTGCAATCCATGCGCACTGAAAAAGGTGTCGCCTACTTTGAGCCCGGTGGTCTCCGCTACCTTTCGACCGATCACTACTTCAAATGGCGCTTCAATGCGCCGTCCTGCTTGGAGTGCAGCATTGTAATGATCCAGATAAGCTGCAGTGCTTCCAACAATTCGGAACCCTCTGTAATTGTCGCCATATGCCAGCGGAATTCCTTCTTCTATGTAGGGATGGCGAATGACCTTCTGAGCGTCCACTAGCCGGATGTTTCCGGTTGGAGCGTCCACGTGGTAGACATTGGCTAGGATCAATTGAAGGGGACTGCCTTTCGCTCCGAGCACGAGGTCGATGTCCTGTATGTTTCGGTCGAATGTATCGCTCAGTTGTTTTTCGCTGAGCATCAGCAAACTGACCATTCCCACTCCAAAGGCTAGCAGAATCAGGCTAAGGGTGGTTTGAAGTTTTTTCAACCCCAAGTTTCGCCATGCCAGGTAGATCCAACTCATGAGGCTTGAGGTGTTCCCGGATTTAGTTCAACCCGATTGGAGTAACGTGTCTTGAGCCGCTGGTCGTGGGTCACAACAATGAGTGCTGCGCCGGCTTCAGCGCATTGGTCCTCCAATAGACCAATCACGGCAGCGGTTGAAGCATCATCCAAGGCACTTGTAGGCTCATCGGCCAGTACGATGCTCGGTTGATGGATGAGGGCACGTGCAATGCTTGCCCGCTGCTGCTCTCCAACACTAAGGGCACGAGGTTTTGCATGGGCTTTGTGGGCGATGCCCAAATTGCCAAGCAGCTCTTTCGCTTTCGATGTTGGGAATTTTCCACCCAATAAGAAATGAGGAATGGCGAGGTTTTCCATCACGCTCAAGCTTTGGATGAAATGACTTTGCTGGAAAACAATACCAAACTGTTCGCCCCGAAACCGGTCCAATGCGGGTCCGTTCAGCGCGCTGATCTTTTGCCCTTGAACTTCCACTTCCCCCTGCTGCGGGTGCAGCAAACCACACATCAAATGCAGCAGAGTTGTCTTACCACAACCGGAATTGCCCAAAAGAAGCAACTTTCCTTCTCGGGAACAAGCCAAATCCGGAAACGAGAGCACGGGGGATTCCGGATGGTATTGGAACTGAATGTCTTTGCAAGCAATCATGGAATCCCGAATTTACGAAGGGAGGGCACACCACTGTCCTTTGCTTTACTTTTGTAACGTGAATTTTCGTCAACGCTTTTTACGCTACGGCATCGGAGTCTTCGTAGGACTGTTGCTGAGCATCTTCTTTTTTCAGGGCCGTGGTTGCAACGACTGGCTCCCTGAAAAGCGTATCAAATCCCGGATGCAGTTGGATGGTGTCCTGCCGTCTGAGTCGCTGGCGTGCTGGATGGAATGTACGGATGGCCCCGCCAAGGCATCCAATTCTACCATGGTGCAATGGCTGTTGGACGCTGAGATCAATTGGTCGGAAAGCAGACCAAGGCAAGAGCCGCCATGCTACATTCTGGATACGGCTCCTGGCTGCCCGTTGCGGCAATTGGAAGTTTGCTTTGGTGCGAAAAGTGGCGTTGTAAATCTCACTTCCGGATCTGGATTGCCAGCGACCGAGTGCGATTGCCCAGCAATGTCAGGGCGTTAGCGACCAATAACGCTAAGTTTTCCACGACTGGGTTGGGGTACATTCAAGACCCAAGCTTCAATGATGTACGTCCCGGATTTCATCCCAGAGGTGTTCATGACATAGGGCGTAGTCGCTGTTTCGAGGTTCACATCGTGCACGAGCCTGCCACTGGAGTCGGTGATTCGCAAGCGACTTAAGATACCTTCGCTGCCCACGTCAAGTGTCACATCGGAACCGATGGACACAGGGTTTGGTGAAAAGCGTAGCGCCTCATTCACGGTTGGCGTTTGTGTTGCATCAACAGGGTCGTAGCTCAGGCGATAAACAAACTGTTGGGTGCAGAGGTACAATTCTCCTTGGTTGTTCTCGCCGAAACCAAACCGCGTCTCCTCCCAAGGAACAAAGCCCCCAGGCACTTGGATGTCGAGTCGTGCTCCGGCCCAACTCCCATCGGCCTGTTCAGAAAGGGTCCAAAATTTATGATCGTAAAAACCACAGGCATCGGTGAAGACATAGCTGCTGTAGAGGGATGGAATGTCTTGCCCTCGGTAACGATAGCCTCCGATGACGGAACACCATCCGTTCTCGTGCGGATAGGAAAATACAGGCTGTTCCAAGGTGCCGTCGGGGTCGCAATCTTCGAGCGGTTCGTAACACATGGGGCCTTCCATGAGCCGCCACCCAAAATTGAGGCCGCCTTCGGAGTCTGCGCGCTCCATGCTGACTTCTTCCCAATCGACTTCTCCTACGTCACCGATGAATTTGTCTCCGGTCAAGCGGTCGAAACTCCAGCGCCAAGGATTGCGAAATCCGTACGCCCAGATCTCATCCAAAGCATCTGGGTTGGAGACGAACGGGTTGTCTTCAGGAATGCTATACGGTGCTAATCCATTGACTTGAATTCGAAGCAGTTTCCCCAAAAGTGTTTCGAGGTTCTGGCCGTTTCCAATGGGTCCGTGGTCGTCTCCTCCGCTCGCGCCGCCGGTCTCTCCGGTGCCCGTGCCTCCTCCATCGCCGGTACTGATATAGAGGTATCCATCTTGGGGGCCAAAATGCAGTTGCCCACCGTTGTGACCTCGCGCAGGCTGCACCAATTCAAGCACTTCGTACCAATTGTTGGGATCGGCTTGGGTATGATCGGGATTCGTCCCGAAGCATAGGAGCCTTTCGTCGATGAAGGTTCCGGTGCCATCCGGCCGGTAGCCGTTGTAGATGACGTAGAAGAGCCCGTTCTCCTCAAAGTTGGGGTCAAGGATCAAGTCATTCAGTCCTTGTTCACTCATGATGCCGTAATCCACTAGGTCCAAACCCGTGGAGCTGAGGTCGAGGAATGGTTCCTCTCGCACGACCCCCGTGGATTCATCGAACCACATGACCAAGCCGCTGTGGCAGACAATGAGTAAGTTGACTTCCTCTTCCGCATGGCTGGCGGGTCGAACGGAAACCGGCCATTCGGCGCCGACCAATCGTTCGCCGACAATTGCTTCTGGGGCGGATTGGCCGTGAAGCGAAAAAAACCAACTGAGGCAGAGTCCAACAAGATAGAAGGGCTTTCGATTCAAAAGAGGGGCATGTGTGAATGGCATGGGGGGTGTTTCGGCTCTAACTTTGTCACAAAGATACCCATAGCATTTGCTGTGGAGATTTTATGAATCAATTCTTGATGAAACGCGCCACTTTTTTTGCATTTTTTCTACCTCTGATCTCTGTTGGCGCAGGAGTATTCTTGACGGCTGCCGAAGATCCGGATCAGAAATTCAAGGGCGATGATGCCGCAATGATGCGCTGGCGGATGGGTGAATTGTGTACTGAAGAAGGCGTTTATTTCACCGGATCCGGAAATTGTGTGAATTGCCATGCGCCAGATCCGGAGGGAGAAGCATTGGTGGACGAAACGGGCCACACGGTGAGTCCGGTGACGGATTGGCAGGCAACCATGATGGCCAATAGCGCCCGTGATCCGTTTTGGCAAGCGAAAGTCGCACACGAGGGGTTGGTCAATCCCGATCACCGAGAATCAATTGAAAATGTGTGCACGGCTTGCCATGCACCTCAAGGTTTTCACGAAGCGCACTTGACAGGGGCTGCAGGCCCGAATGGGTATACCATGGAGGATTTGGCAGACGACGCGTTGGGACTTGATGGAGTGGGTTGTGCCGCGTGCCATACCATCGATGATATCAATTTGGCGGGCCGATCGAATGGGGATTTGCCGATCAATCCGGAGAATGTAGCATGGGGTGGTTTTGAAAACCCATGGGACGGGCTGATGAGCGGGCAGACAGGCTTCATCCCCGTATATGGAGAGCATATGCGCAACAGCGAAGTGTGCGCAAGTTGCCATTCCCTTTACGTCCACACGCAAGATTTAGGTGGGGAAGAAACGGGTCAAGTGTACTTCGAGCAAACGACTTACCTCGAGTGGGTCAATTCTGCATTCAATGCCGAGAATGTCCAATGCCAAGGGTGTCACATGCCATTGGTGGAAGGGGGGGCAATTGCAGCAACCCAGCCGAATTGGCTGTTTCCACAACGATTCGGAAAACATCATTTGGTCGGAGGCAATGCATTCATGCTGAAATTGATGCGGGACAATGCGGTCACACTGGAACTAAGTGCGAGCCCGGCACAATTTGATTCCACCATTGCCCGAACCGAACGCTCGTTGCAAAATGAAACGGCTCACCTAAACGCATGGCAACTCCCATCCCAAGCTGGAGAATGGTTGTTTGAAGTGGAGATTGAAAATGCAGCAGGGCATAAATTCCCAAGCGGATACCCTTCGCGCATGGCGTTTTTGGAATTTGTATTGGTTTCATCTTCTTCAGGGGATACGTTGTTTCACAGCGGCAAATGGTCGCCTGAGGAAGGCGTATTTGGGCGGGACGAGGACTATGAGCCGCATTGGAATGAGATTTCCTCTGAAGAACAAGTTCAAGTATATGAAACGGTGTTTGGCGATGTTTCCGGGACGCCAACGCAACTTCTTGAGCGCGCATCGGTCTTGCTCAAAGACAACCGGGTGGCACCCCGTGGATTTTATTCCAATCATCTGGCCTATGACACGGTTCGATTTGGTCCAATGGCTGAATTGGATGTGGATTTCAACCACTACCGCAATGCCGATGGATCCGTTGGAGAAGAGGGGTCAGGAACCGATCGGTTGGTCTATCGGATTGCCGATGCCTCGGGTGCGACATCTGTTCAGGCACATGTTCGCTTGCAATATATCGCCGTGCCAGCAAGGTGGGTGAGTGGAATGTTTGAATATTCGGATCAGTCAGAAGCCATTGCAACGTTTGAATCCATGTTCAATGCGTCGGATCGGACGCCTGTACTGATGAAGTCTACGACCGTTTTGGGATGGATGGGATATGATGGCGAATCTGAACAATGGCGCGTGGCACCCAACCCCGTGGCTGAGGGCCAACTCATTCGTCTGATTCCTCCCGTTGGCGAAGCGGCCACGGCCGTTTGGTTAACCGATGCGAATGGGCGAGTTCTTCGGGAGGCATCGGTCAATGAAGCGATGAGCGGTCACCGCATTTCTGATTTGGCGGCAGGAGTTTACTTCGCTCGTATTCAGCTTGTTGGTGGTGGTTGGAAAGCGGTTCGTTGGGTGAAATTATAGGTTGCTTCTGGAGCCATTCTTGTTTAGAATGATTCTAAATTACCTTTTTTGGGTGATTGTGAGTTTTCGAATTCGGCGCCAATTTTGCCCCATGACACGACATAACCCTTGCTTATCTTTTGCTCTGCAGACTGCTTCTGTGATGGTCTTAATTGGCTCAATCTCTAGCCTTTCTATTGCACAAATGAGCCTTGGGAATCAGATGGAAAACGACTCCTTGAATTTGATGATCCAACAATGGCATTCTTTGCCAGAGGCCTCTGTTCAGACCATTGGATTGGCCGCAGGAGCGAAAGGAGTAGATGAAGTGCCGGGTGCATTGCATGTCATTGGCCAAGAAGAGTTGGAGCGGTATTCGTACACCGATCCGCTCCGTGTCTTGCGGACCGTGAGTGGAGTGAATATCCAAGAGGAGGACGGCTATGGTCTGCGACCGAACATCGGAATGCGTGGATCAGGAACGGAGCGCAGCGCGCGCATCACCATTATGGAAGATGGCATTCTCATGGCTCCAGCAGCCTATTCGGCTCCAGCCGCTTATTTCTTTCCAAGCATCGCCAGAATGCAGTCGATAGAGGTGCTCAAAGGAAGCAGCCAGATCGCATTTGGCCCGCAAACGGCAGGTGGCGCCATCAATTTGGTAACGGCTGGTTTTGACGATATTGTGTCAGGTGGAATGGTTCGATACGAGGCCAGTGGTTTTGGAGGATTTCTTGAGCATGGTCGAGTCACTCAAAAATGGGATTCGAAGCATGGATCATGGGGCATAATGGCAGAAGGAATGCGTTTGGGCAGTGATGGATTCAAATCCCTACCCAACGGGGGCTCAACAGGGTTTGACAAGTCAGACCGGATGTTCAAAATGCGTTGGAAATCAAAGGAATCGGCGCGAAGTCCCCAAAGCATCCAATTCAAGTGGAGCGAGACAGAGGAATCGAGCAATGAGACCTATGCGGGACTATCGGAGGAGGACTTCAATGCGGACCCCTTCAAGCGGTACAACGCCAGTGCCAATGATTTGATGAAATCAGCACAATCACAAGCCGTACTTACGCATGAATGGCAGGTCACGAAAAATTGGTCGGTGAAAACGGACATCTACCAAACGAATTTTGAGCGAAACTGGTACAAACTCGATCGCGCGAAGGATTCATTGGGGCAGTCAATTTCACTGCAAAGCCTCATCGATGGCATGAGTCAGAATCTATTGCAAGAAGATACTCCAGACGGATTTTTGCTTCAGATGAAAGCGAACAATCGCGCTTATGAGGCGAAAGGAATTCAGCACCGTGGATCCATTCAGTTGCCTGGTGAATTGGGTCAGTTGGTTTATGGTGTCCGTTGGCATGAGGACTATGGGGATCGTTTCGAATGGCGCGATGGGTATCAGCTGGTGGACGGGGAGATGCAGCTCACAGATGCTGGTACACCCGGCACGGCGGGCAATCGCATCGATCGTGCCCAAGCACTGGCCTCATTTGTACGAGGGACCATTCGCACTGGAAAATTCACATGGACTCCGGGCTTGAGGATGGAAAATATTGAAATGGGTCGAACCGATTGGGGTTCTTCTGACTTGAATCGTATCGGTTCAACGCCTTCTGAGCGCACCAATCCACTGATCGTGTGGCTCCCGGGATTGGGTTTGAATTTTGCCGTCTCTGAATATGCACACATCTTCAGCGGAGTGCATAGAGGCTTCATTCCTCCAGGTTCGAATGATGAAACAACCGCTGAGACAAGCATCAATGCTGAATTGGGTTTTCGATTTGACGGAGGGTTGTTGTCGGGCCAGGCTGTGATATTCAACAACATCTATCAAAATTTATTGGGAGCAGATTTGGCCGCAACAGGGGGGTTGGGTTCAGGTGACTTATTCAATGGTGGCAGTGCTCGAACACAGGGGTTTGAGATCGAAGCAGCGTGCAATGCGTTTCCAGCGGATTCCAAATGGGCCATGCCGATACGATTGTCATACACTTACACAAATGCTCAATTCACTTCTGCTTTTGAGAGTGACTATGGCCCATGGGATGTTGTAGTGGATGGCGATTACATGCCGTACTTGTCGCCGCATCAACTGAGCGTGCAAGTTGCCATGCAAAATGAGAAGTGGTCTCTGGAAACAAATACCCGTTATGTTGCCGCCATGCGAACTTCGGCAGGCCAAGGATCAATCAACCCCCAGGAAGCGACTGATGAGTCCATCATTTTGGATGCCGTGGTTCGGTGCGAATTGCGCTCAAACGTGCAGTGGCATCTGGGCATGAACAACGTCTTTGATTCAGCATTCGTGGTGGCGCGCCGCCCTGCTGGGATTCGAGCTGGAATGCCCCGTTTGTTGAGAACGGGGTTGCGGTTTACCTTCTAATGGTTCTTTCGATTCCTTCGATCCTTTTCCCTTCGAATCAGTTCCAGTTCTCGGGAAGTTTGTCCGGCCACTGAGGTGTTTTCCTCTGCCCGTCGGATGAGGTAAGGAATGGTCTCTGCGATGGGGCCATAAGGAACATACTTCGCAACTTGGTAATTGGCACAGGCCAGATTGAAGCTGACGGGATCGCTCATGCCTAGCAATTGGGCGAACCAAACGCGCTTGTCGTTGCGAGCGATCCCCAGTTTATCCATGTTCCTGCACAATAGCGCGTTGCTGTTTTCATTGTGACTGCCCGCGCAGAGAGAAACATGATCAAGGTGCGCTACGCACCACTCCAGCGCCGCATCGAAATCACGGTCGGTTGCATCTTTATCCCGTTGGATGGGAGAAGGATAGCCGCGTGACAAGGCTCTTTCCCTTTCCTTTTCCATGTAGGCGCCCCTTACGAGCTTGACTCCTACCTTGAATCCTTCAGCCTTCGCTGTTTCGATCAATTTTTTCAGGTAGTCCAGCCGGTCGGTCCGGTACAACTGTACGGTGTTGTACACGATGGTCTCTTCACCATTCCACCTGCGCATAGCCGATTCAGCCATTGCATCTATGGTCGGCTGGATCCAGCTCTCTTCTGCATCGATAAAGACAGGTTTCCCTACACGGGCGGAATGTTCGCAAAGTCCATAGAAACGCGCTTGAACACGTTTCCAAGCCTCTTTTTCATGATGGCTCAAGCCCGTAATTACAGACTCAATCTTCGCCAGTGGCTGCAAGGTAGCCCCGACCTTCTCCAGCAAGCGGGTGGATGCAAGACCGCTCACTTTAAAGACCGAAAATGCATGCCGATCGTCGCCCTCCGTTGCCTGAATGGCTCGCATGATTTCCGCGTGCGTTCGGTCCCATTCGGCCTCAGAATCTTTTCCTTCAGCGCTGTAGTCAAGAATGGTTTTTACATCGCTGCTGGCCAAACTGGAAATAGTGGATTCGCACCCCGCAATGGATTCGCCCCCGCAAAAATGGCTGTAGACCGTGGGGCGAATGGCCCAGGCAACAGGAATACGAAGTACCAAAGCAAGATTCATGAGCAATTTGCCCAGCTTGACCAAAGTAGGATTTCCGACCGTCCTGAAGAGCACGAGCGCCTTTTTCAATTGCCTTGAATTCAGGTGTGCAAATGCCTGTTCCGTATTTTCAAAATCCGGGAGATTTCCGGCTTGGTTTGGGGTGCGTTCGGTTGGGCTCATTTTCGTTGAACGGAACGTTGTCCGAGGGTGCAAATATACGGAGGCTTCTCTCGAGCACCCACGATGCTCATCCCGGGCACCTCGAGGTAGAATGGTCCTTCACTTGGTACTATATTCGTGGACATCATTCATCGAATTCAATAGACCATGTCACCTTGTTCCACTTATATCCAAGAGAATCGAGACCGATTCCTCAACGAGTTGTTCGATTTGTTGCGCATTCCCTCTGTTTCAGCGGATCCAGCATTCGCGGGAGACGTGACCAAATGTGCAGAATCTGTAGCGGAGCATCTGCGTGCCGCCGGCGCGGAGGCAGTGGAAATCATCCCTACTGGAGGTTATCCGGTGGTGTATGGCGAAAAAATTATCGGGCCGGATGCCCCAACCGTTTTGGTTTACGGGCACTACGATGTGCAGCCTGCCGACCCATTGGAACTATGGGATTCTCCTGCGTTTGAGCCGGTCATTAAAACGACAGATCTCCATCCTGAGGGAGCCATTTTTGCTCGCGGAGCTTGCGACGATAAAGGGCAAATGTTCATGCACATCAAGGCCTTAGAGGCAATGGTCCAGGCGGATGCTTTGCACTGCAATGTCAAGTTTATGATTGAAGGAGAAGAGGAAGTGGGATCCGCTCATTTGGAACCATTCCTGGAAGAGCACCGCGAAAAGTTGGCGGCAGATATCGTTTTGGTCAGCGATACAGGAATCATTGCCAATGACATCCCATCCATCACCGTTGGTCTTCGTGGATTGAGCTATGTGGAGGTGGAGGTGACGGGCCCCAATCGGGACTTGCACAGCGGCCTATATGGCGGTGCAGCGCCCAACCCCATCAACATCCTTTGTGAAATGATAGCTTCATTGAAGGATGAAGATCAACGAATCATGGTCGAGGGCTTCTATGATGATGTCGTCGAATTGAGTGCCTCGGAGAGAGAAGCCATGGCAGAGGCTCCGTTCAATGAAGAAGAGTATAAATCCAGCATCGCCATTGGAGCGGTGGAAGGAGAGAAAGGATATTCGGCTCCAGAACGAATGAGCATCCGGCCGACCTTGGATGTGAACGGCATCTGGGGCGGTTACACGGGAGACGGAGCCAAGACGGTCATTGCCAGCACAGCATCGGCCAAAATCTCCATGCGGTTGGTCCCAAACCAGAGCCCAGAAACGATTACGGCATTGTTCGAGAAACACTTCAATGCCATTGCCCCACCATCAGTTTCGGTAAAAATCACTCCCATGCATGGTGGGCAGCCGGCTGTAACACCGACAGATTCGACAGCATACAGGGCGGCTTCTGCTGCCATGGAAAGTTCGTTTGGCCGAAAACCGGTGCCATTCCGAGGAGGAGGATCGATTCCAATCGTTGCCAGTTTTGAGCAGATCTTGGGATTGAAAACCGTGCTCATGGGATTCGGCTTGGACAGCGACGCCATTCACTCGCCCAATGAGCATTATGGCGTTTTCAATTATTTCAAGGGAATCGAGACCATTCCGCTGTTTCATGAAAATTTCGCTCGCCTCAGCAAGCAAGGATGAGCCAGCCGGTCTATATAGCTATGGCGATGCTTTCGACCATTTTACTTGCGGGATGCACCGTGGTCAAACCGTTAGAAGTTTCCGGTGTTGAAGGATTGGAAGACATCCGCATCGGGCGCGCTGGTTTGGAAGGAACGTGTACGGTCGTCTTCAACAACCCCAACGCATTTGCCATTCAGGCCAAAGGAGCCGATGTGGATGTTTACGTCAATGATGAGAGGGTAGGGCGTGTTTCTTTGCCGCAGGCTCAAACCATCGCTCAAGGCCAAGGAGGAGAACTGCAGTTGGCGTTCGAGACGGAGCCCGGGGCATTGTTGCAAATCATTGAAGCCAACTTGATGAATTTCTTGTTGGGAGAAGAAGTGAAATTAAGGGTCAAAGGCAACGTGAAAGCGAGTGCCTTTGGGATTGGCCTGTCCGTTCCGGTAGAAGCCGAACAAAACGTAAAAATTCAATTGTGATGAAAATCAACATTCACACCAGCGTATTCGCTGCCATCGCGCTTCTTTTTGCGCCGTCCATTCAAAGCCAAGATGTTCAGTCCCTCATGGATGAGATGAACGTACGGCACATTGGTCCGGGTGCCATGAGCGGTCGTGTCACCACCATTGATGTCCAACGGAATCGTCCGGAGGTTATATACATCGGCACGGCGAGCGGTGGCTTGTGGCGCAGCGAATCCGCGGGGGTTCAATGGGAGGCCTTGTTTGACGAGCAATCGACGCAAAGCATCGGTGCTTTGGCCTTGGCGCCATCGAATCCCGATGTGATTTGGGTGGGCACCGGCGAGGGCAATCCGCGCAATTCACATTCGAGCGGACGCGGTGTTTACCGGAGCATTGATGGCGGAACAACCTGGGAGTTGATGGGATTGGAAGGGACTCGAAACATCCACCGCATCATCATTCATCCGGAAGACCCTGAAACCGTTTGGATAGGTGCCATCGGCACTGCGTGGGGTGACAGCGAAGATCGAGGGGTGTACAAAACCACCGATGGAGGAAAGACGTGGGAGCATCAATTGTACATCGATGAGCGCACCGGCGTGGCGGATATGATCATTGATCCATCAAACCCAAATAAGCTTTTGGTCGCCATGTGGTCGCACCGCAGGGAGCCTTGGTTTTTCACGAGTGGTGGGGATGGAAGCGGCCTTTATGTGACCCACAATGGTGGTGAAGATTGGAAGCAATACACAGAGGATGACGGCCTTCCCGCAGGTGAATTGGGCCGCATGGGACTGACCATTAGTCCTGCAAATCCGGATGTTATCTACGCATTGATCGAATCGCAGTCAACGGCCTTGTACCACAGCACCGATGGTGGGGTCTCGTGGAATATGCTTCAAGGGGATCAAGTAGGAAACCGACCGTTTTACTACGCAGATATCTATGCCGATCCGTCCGATGAACGACGTTTGTTCAATCTTTATTCCATGGTAGACATGAGTGAGGATGGTGGCCGAACGTTTCGCACGATTCTCCCATACAGCGGGGTCCATCCCGACCACCATGCATTCTATATCCACCCCGATGATCCGAATTACCTCATTGACGGCAACGACGGTGGGTTGAACATCAGCCGAGATGGAGGAAAGACGTGGTCGTTCATCAACAACTTGCCGCTCGGCCAATTTTACCACATCTCCGTGGACATGGCCATTCCGTATCGCATTTACGGGGGTATGCAGGACAACGGATCATGGGTTGGACCGAGTGAGGCTTGGCATTCTGGAGGTATCCGCAACAGCGATTGGCAAGAGATCCTCTTCGGGGATGGATTTGACGTACTACCGGCCACCAATGATTTGAATACCGCTTATGCGATGTACCAAGGCGGATCCCTTTCGCGTGTCAATCTTATCACGGGTGACCAAACAGGGGTTCAGCCCGTACAGCCGGATACCGTGCCCTTGCGATTCGCCTGGAATGCGGCTGTCGCTGCGGATCCTTTTGAGACCGATGGCATTTATTTTGGTTCACAGTATGTGCACCACAGTGAGGACAAAGGCAACACTTGGGAAGTCATCAGCCCGGATTTGACCACGGATAATCCCGATAAACAGAATCAGGCAGAGTCGGGTGGTCTTACCATCGACGCGACTCAAGCGGAAAATCACTGCACCATTTTATGCATTTCACCGAACCCACAGCGTTCCGGTGAAATTTGGGTTGGAACCGATGACGGACGATTGCAGCACACCCAAGATGGAGGAGCCACATGGGTGGATCATGCTTTGGAAATTAAGCGATTTCCCCTCGGCGCATGGATCCCACAAATTCACGTCAGCGCCCATGATCCCGATGAGGTTTACGTAGTGGTCAATGATTACCGCAGAAACAATTGGCAGCCTTACCTCTACCGAACCAATGATGGGGGAGAGACTTGGGTGCGCTTGGTCATGGACGGAGGGGAGGTCACCGGACATTGCCTGAGTGTTGCACAAGATCCGGTTGCATCATCGCTGTTGTTTTTGGGCACAGAGGAAGGATTGTTTGTGAGTTTTGATCGCGGGACGAATTGGAACCGCTGGACGAAAGACATTCCTTCTGTGCCGGTCCGCGACATGGTGATTCACCCCCGCGACGGTGATTTGATCCTCGGAACTTTTGGCCGAGCAGCCTATATCATTGATGATCTCGCTCCGCTGCGCGCGCTGGCGAAAGATGGCAACGCGATGTTTGACAGAACCTTGGGTGTTTTTGAGATCGCCGATGCGTACCAAGTCAATTACCGTCGTCCATTGGGCGCTCGATTTACAGCGGATCACGATTGGGAAGGTGAAAACCGCCGCAGTGGTGCGCGCATTCAATATTTTGTTCATCCCGACTCTGCGGAAGTATACGGCAAGGACAAACTCCTTTGGGCCGTGTTGGATGCTCAAGGCGATACGATTCGCAATGGGGGAATAGACGCTGAAGGCGGCTTGCAGTCGATGTGGTGGCGATTTGATGCCAATGGCATGCCATGGCCGGGCCGTGAAATTCAGAAAAAACAAAAGTTCCCATCGGGTGGGGGGCCGGAAGTCCTGCCAGGGGAATACCGCATTGCCATGAGCATGGGAGAGCATTCATCTAATGCGTCTTTTGAGGTAAAGTCGGATCCACGGGTGCCTTTCGATGCTGCAGCGCACCAACAACGTTCCACTCATCGGCGGCTGGTGCTGCAGGAGGTGGAGCCAATTGTCGAAGCGATGGACCAGATTCAACGTGCGCTTGCCACCATTGATGTGGTCAAACAGGAGATGAAGTGGCTGCCTGATTCGGTGAAAGAAGAGACGAAAACCTTGACCGACTCGCTGAAAACAGCCTTGCTCGGAGTGGAAGAATTGTACACAGAACCGCGCGATGCGAAAGGAACGGGGAGCGTCACGGAACGATTGAGTTCTGTGATGTGGAATGCATTTTCCATCAATGGAGGCGACATGGCTCCTGGCGGTAATGCAATTCGTGCTTTGAAGCGGCTGCAGGAGGGTGGCTCGGCATTTTGTGCCGCTGTTGACGAATTGATGTCAGGCCTTTGGAAAGATTGGCTTGATTCCGTGGAATCGGTCGATCGCTCGCCTGGAACGCTTTTTGAGGCTTCCGGACAACAAGAGTGATCGTACTTCTCAGCCTAAGGAGAGCGTTACCATCCATTGGATGGCCATGTTCATCATGAAATTGTTCCATCGTTGAACGGGCTGATCGGGTCGCTCACTAATGGGGATAAGGCTCTGTGAGAGGCGCACCTCCGCAAAGACCAAAGGACTGATTTTCCAACCTGCGACAGCCACTGCTCCTAAATCGACAGGGCGCAATTCGAGGTAGGTCAATTCGGAGAACCCGTTGCCATAAAAGTCTTCTTCTCCTTGCATGAGAATGCTCGGTTGAACGCCCACACCGAGCCGCCAGTCTCTTGTGTCCCAAACCCGCATGAGGGGCAAGTCAATGTAGGTGAATCGGTAACTCCACGTCGTGTAATCACCATTTTTGGGATTGGGAACACGTCGACTTCCTTTTTGCGTCAAGAACATACCGAATTGAACACCGGCATTGGAATTCCGCCGCATGTCGACGGAGGCTCCAATCGTGTAACCGAATTTATTGAAACCTGAAATTTGATCTCCGTGCACCTGTGTCGTCGACAAACCGCCGTGCAGGCTCGCTCCAAATCGCACCGGTTCTTCTTGAGCTTGAACGGTCAATAGCGAGGCCGAACAACACCAGATGAACCCAAAAATGATTCGAAAGGAGTGGAACCGCTTCACTCTCCCGGGTGGATTTCCAAGGAATTCAAAACATAGCCATCACCATTGGTCAAAACAGCCAGTACGGTGGAGTTTTCTAATATCCAGGTCGGGTTCCACTCGAAAGTGACTGACTGCATTGCGACATCTCCTGCCTCAGCTCCTTGGGCCACATCCCCAAACCCTAGCCCCAAAGCACCGTGCACTGATCCGCGTAAAACATGATCGAATTCATATTCTGGAACGACGGCAGGATCCGATGAGTAGTCGAGTTGGTAATCAATGATGTCGGATTCCAAAACGAGCCATGCCAGCTGGACAGGTCCCTCAATGGCATCATAAAAAGTCCCATGAACGTGCATGTTCAAGTGTTCATTCGCGGCTTCCCAGGAATATTCCGCTTGCAGTGCGACGCGAGGCGTTTTGGCAAGTTCTTCGGTGACTTTGTCATTCCATTGAGCTGGAGCCCAGAAAGCACCTGTTCCGTCCACCCGATTGACACGGCCCAACGGATTGGCCTGGAAATCGAGCTGGTCCCAAAAAACATCTCCTTCTTCCGTAGTCCAGTCTGTGTCAAAATGGTCGTCGTCGGTATTGGCCAAGTCTCCTGCGTGAATTGCCATGACCGAAACCAATCCTTCATGCACTTCTGCAAGGTCTTCGGCAATGATTGCAGCGGCAGGGCAGTTGCCGCATTGGTGTGCAGTGAAGTCTTCAATCAGTACGCGTTTTACAGCGGAGTTTGCCGGCAGTGCGTCAAAAGTTGGCGCTGGTCCATATAAGGCCTCGAGGTAATTCGTAGTAACCGGGATGACCGGGTCTTCAATGACATCGCAAGCGCCCAGGAGCAAGGCACAGGCGACTACAGCAATTGGCAGAACAGATGACCTTTCGTTCTTCATGATTTGATAAAACGCTGAGACATTACGCCATGTGCTCCATGCACTGAAATGATGTAGAGGCCAGATTCGATTGCACCAATAGGCAAAGAAAGCGTTCCTCGGTGGTTGGGTTGAGCCCATGATTGGATCAATGCTCCGGTGCTGCTGTGCAAGTCTATTTGGGTTTCATTGCCTGTGAGCCCCGCCAATTGCAAGGTGTTTTCATCGTTCAATGGGTTGGGGAAAAGGGCGAATTGTGCCGCGCCAAAGTCGCTGTCGACATTCATGTTCACCTCATTGATAGAGAACCCTTTGTCCAGTTGGTTCCAGTTTCCGCTGTTATTAAGGGTGAAGATATTATTGGTTTCAAAGCCGCCTTCATTGTAGGTGGAGAACGAGCAGCTGAGGTCCCCACCGTTTCCTGTGAGGTCAAACAAATTGAAGGAAAAGCATCCCAAAGATTCAAGATTGATCCACCAATTGTAGTCGGTGTTGCTGTCAGCCATGTCGCCGAAATCAATGCCTGCGATCTCATCCCCGTTGAGATCCGTAATGGACCATCGATTATCGCCTGGCATGTTGTCTGTGGTGATTTGAACACGCACCAAAGAAGTCGCAGTTTCCTGGCTCAGGTTCATAGTGGCAGAGACACTGTTGTTGCCTTCGTAGCCATCTTCCGAAGTGACTTCAATGCTGAACATGGAAGTTGTTGGGAAGATGGCCTCTCCAATGCTTACCGTCTCCATTTCATAGGTGTCTAAGTAACCGGACCATTCGTAGGTCAGAAGTTCTGTTCCGAACAAGGTCGTTGCTTCGAGCGTACAGGAAGTTAAGGGTTCTGTGCCGTTGTTGATGAGCTTTACCCCAAGTTCAATTGGGGTTTCAGGACAAGTTCGCACCGAACCTACGTAGTCAATGAGTCCAACGTCTTGTGGCAATGAAGCTGGAGCGCATTCAATGGATTGGACGTAGGCGGCGTGAGCGTCAAATGAGGCTTGGCCCGTTTGCTTGAGCAAGCGATTTGGGCAAACCGTCATGATGGTCGGGTAGAAGGCGCACTCGTAGGCATTGAAGACAGCTCCTCCGTTGTCCGCGATGGGATAATTGACACCAGCTGTCCAGTCTCCCCAAGTATTGGTCCCAATTCCGTGAAGGTCGTCATCCGTGGTATTGTCATCCGACTCAATGAAGAGAATGCGCAGTTCGTTCGATCCATCGGGGCCATATGCTTCATAAAGATCCTCGAAGACACCGCTTGTGTGGTAATTCCAGCATGGTCCGCACCATGTGGCTGAAAAGTCAATGATTACGGAATAGCCAGAGTCCAGGTAACTGTACAAGGTGTGCTCTTCTCCTTCAATGTCGGTGATCGTAAAATCAGGGGCGACGGAACCATCAGGCAATTGAGCGTAACCCGTTTGCACTAAGGTAAAGATGAAGGCTATCGATAAAAGTAGACTGTTCAGTTTCATGATCAGAGGGATTAGGCGATTTCTAGAAGGTGAAGATGCACCATTTTTAATGAAAAATCCGCATCACCTCGAAGGTGATGCGGATTTCAAAAGGAATGAATCCTTCGTAGAGTTTTTTGAATTACTTCAATGTTGCGCGCATGGTTGTCGTCTCACCACCTGCAGTGAGGTGAATCAAGTAAACGCCAGCGGTAACTCCGTTGAAGTTCAATACGTGGTTGTACTCACCAGCAGCGAGTGTACCGAGGTTATCGTTGATGATTTGCTCCCCTACGAGGTTGTAAACAACAATCGAGGCAGCTCCAGCCTTCGTTGTGCTAAACTGCAAGTTTGTTTGCTCGGCAAACGGATTTGGGAATACACGAGTCACTTCGTTCAACGTTTGCTCTTCGATGCCGACGTTCACGCTTGTGACCGACATTCCAGCAGCTGCAGAATCATAGTCATAAGAACCATCGTAATCGAAGATGGTAGAAATGAACGTGATGTTGTCGTCATAGGTCTTGACGGTGCAATATCCAGCGATTGACCCCCATTGCTCACCTGCGATTCCGTCACCGTAATCATCATTTATGGTGAAGGTGTAGCAGCCTGTCTCAGGAACGCTTACCCACCATACGAAGACATCACCTTCTGCACCGGCTACTTCGCCTAGGCCAACGGACTCAATGACATTTCCCATGTCATCTGAAATGTCCCAGCTAATCTCTTGTGGCCAGTTGTCAGTCATGATTTCAACCTTGATCAATGATGTGCCTTCGGTTGCCAACTCAACGGCTCCAGATGAGCTATTATTGACATCATTGTCGTCACTGGATGTGATTTCAATGGTGAAGGACGTGCTGGCGTCAAACGCAGCAGAACCGAGATCAACGTTTGTAATTCCGTAGGTTGCCAAATCGCCAGACCAATCGTACGATAACACCTCAGTGCCACCATCCATTACTGCGATAGTGCAGTATTGCAAGTTGGTCACACCCAAATTCATCAAATCCACACTCATGTTCACGGGCTCACCTGGGCACGCAGTAGTGCCGCCGGTGTAGCCTAACAATGCTGGATCGTTCGGCAATGATGCTGCCGCGCAGTCGTTCGCTTGGAAGATCGCTGCGTGCGCTTCTACACTGGCTTGGCCTGATTCTGTGAGAATCCGGTTCGGGCAAACGGTGTAAATCGTAGGGTAGTACGTACCTGCATAATCGTCAAAGATGTTCGCAGCGTTGTCGATGATCGTGTACTCTGTACCCGTTACCCAATCACCTTGCGTTGATGGGCCAGTCCCATTCAGGTCGTCATCTGTCGTTGTATCATCGGATTCGATGTAAAAGATGCGCAACTCGTCTGTTCCTTCGGGACCATATGTGTTGTGCAATTCTTCAAAAACACCGCTTGTGTGGTAGCCCCAGCAGGGTCCGCACCATGTGGCAGAGAAGTCCAGAATAACCTTCTTTCCATCGTCGAGGAGGTCGTAGAGGTTGTGCTCCACACCGTTGATATCGGTGGCGGTAAAGTCAGGTGCGATGCTGCCGTCTGGCAGCTGCGCGAAGGATGCCGTTCCGAAAAGCAGACAAGCAAGTAAAGTGTAAATATGTTTCATTCCAGCAGTTTTAGAGTTTCTTATTCAAGTCAAATTTAGCAAAAAAAAATATGCTTTTTTGAGAGCGAAGAGAAACAAATGTTACAAAGCGTTGTTTGAAGGGCTCAAAAACTGCTCGTGAAATTCACTTCGAAGCCGTTTGAAGCCGGCACTGCGCGGCATACACCCCCAATGCAAAAGATTCCTTCTCGTCTTTTTCCATAGCCAATAGAAAGCCGATGAGGGCCATCTATTCGGCCCACAGCTCCATACAAATAATGAACACGTGCATCGGGATCATTGTTGCCGAAATTGTATTGATCAACAATGCTCACAAACCAATGTGGGCTCCATGTATACTCCGCGAGAAAAGTCGCCCAATCGCCTTTGTCTTGCTCGGTGAAGAGTGCTTGGAGTTCCGTTCTGAGGCTTTGTCTCTTTCGCGTTTTAACTTGGGTTTCTACCACATGAATGTCGGCATAAACGATGCCTTTGAAAGTAGTTGTGACAGGGGTTGCGAGGGTGTTAAATTCCAGGTTGTAGAAGGTGTATTTCCACTTGAACTTTTTGGAGACCTTTCGGCTAATCTGAACATTGAAATCACGAACGAATTTGCTTGGGCCGAAACCCCATGAATTCCGTTCATAGCCGTAAACAAGTTCATCCTGGCCTGAAAGTTGAGTGGTGTCTAGTCCATTGGCAGCAGCGAAGTTGATGCTCAATGAAGTACCATATTTCCCGCCCAGAAGTGAGCCTTTGGGGATGTTGTAGAACAATTCTGCGCTGGCGCTCGATTCTCCAGAAATCACGGTAGCGTAAGGATAAAGTGTTGCAGCGAGGTTGTAGGTGTGTTGTTGGGTGATCGCCGGAATGTAATTGACAGGCAGGTCGAACAACAATACATCGCGATCGGAACGGAAGCTCATGTTGTCGACCGTCTTCGCATTGATGCTGATCCCCAATCCTCTTCGCGTGTATCCAAGGCTCGCTAAAAGGGCTTCGCCGTTTCGGTACGTGTATCCATTGTCCGCACTTGGGTCATTGATTTTTCCAGAGTATTCGAGCCCCGCATTCCATCCACTGCGCTGGAGATCGAGCCGATAAGACCAAGCGCCAATATTTTCAGGCAGGGTTAGAATCAAGGAGTCCTTGGTGATGGTTCCTCCGTCTTGGAACTTGCTCACAAAACTAGCTCCGAGCCGAATTTTGGTTTTCCAGTCGTATCCACCCCGGTCGGAGAAAAGGCCATTGACATCAATCGATCCGTCAACAGCGCGCACAATGCCTGATCCATTGATGAGCCGACTGTCGAAGTCAAGCCGCTGCTTGCCATAAATTGCTTTGACCTCAACGCCTTCAATTGGACGAAGGATCAAGCGAATGCCATCGAGTGCGTTGTCGATGCCCAAGGCCCTTTCTTCGTAGGCTCGGAGAATCATACCGCTTCCAAATTGTTCGTAGAAATTGCCTACGGTAAAGTCCACTTTTCCTGTGGGATCCGCGTACCGAGCATAGCGGTAGCCAATCCCGCTGCCCTTGAAACGTCCAGGAAAACCGAGAACCGCATTCAAGTAGGATTCATAGCGCACGCCGGCGCTGAATCCACCTTGTTGGTAGATAAGGTTGCCAAAGGCATTGAACCCGGATTGTTCGGGTGGAACAATGGCGCCGATGATGGGGTCTTCGCTGTAACTCTGCCACAGCATTTGAAGGTTTCCAGAAACGCTTCCGGCCTCCCGTTCTTGTCCTTGGCCGAATGCAAGAGCTGGGAATAGAAGGGTTGCAACTACAGTGACTTTCCAATTCATTCGGCGAGCTTCAAAAGTTGTTCGTAAACTTCTTCTTCGTCACCATCAGAGTAATTATTGTGTTGCCAAACGATTTCCCCTTCTCCGTTGACAAGGAATGTATGCGGAACATTCATTACTTGCATTGCTCGCGCAAAATCCTTGTTGGGATCCAATAAAATTTCGTAATCCCAAAGAACGCTGTTGACATAGGGAGCAACACGGCGGATGCTTCGTTGGTCATCGATGCTTACCGCGACAATAGTGACATCGGTTTCATCTTGCCAATCGTCGTAAAGCTCGGCGTAATTGTTGAGTTCGCGTTTGCAAGGGCTGCACCACGTTGCCCAAAAACAGATGAGGGTAGGGCTTCCCTCCTTCACCAAATCGCTTGTGGCGATAGGTTCTCCATCCATGTTTTTCAATTGCACGTTGGGCAAGGTCTGTGCCGTTGAATAACTCGCGAATGCAACAATCATTAGTGCTGCTAATGCGCTTTGAATGGGATGTGATTTTCTGTTCATGCGTTTCGTGGTTGTGCAAGGGACAACAAATTAAAAGGAAAGTGTCCAAAGGTTGTCATTATCACGCGCAATTTCCAAGCCAATCTCGGTATCTTCGCCCCATGAAGGAGCTAAGACCTATCCTAATCGCTGCCGCGCTGTGTGCGAGTTTTCTAGTGGACAATGCAATTGCACAACCTACGCTGGTTGATCCTATTGAGGTTTTTGAAGGATCTATTGACGATCCAGAAAACGCCGAAATTGCGATTCACTGGGATGTCACCAATTTGACGGAGGACACCCTGACCTTGAAAGTCACGCGAAACATTGAACAACTCGTGAGTCCTTACAACTTGCCTTACGACGCGAATAATGAGGGGGCATACGACCGCTTTTGCTGGGGACCATTGTGTTATCCGTATGGGGTTTTTTGCTCATTTGATTCACAATTATTTTTGGTGACGCTGGCACCAGAAGAAACGGACACTACGTTCATTGCCGACTATTATCCTGCGGGGGTGGCCGGTGTTACCGCGCTTGAATATTGCTTTCATCCTGTGGATGACATCGATGCGGGCACGTGCCAGATGGTGCTGTACTGTTTGGATGCAGATAATTGTGCCTTGAACGTAGACGAGCCGAATGCTGCAATCACTTCGGAACCTGTTTTCCCGCAGCCTGTGACAGGGATTTCATCGTTTCCTTACCATTTGAACGGAGCCACCAGTGCAACGATGACCATTTTTGATGGAAGCGGACGGATCATGGAAGAGACCCAGCTTTTGGCTCAGCACGGTGTTGTCTATATCGATGCTGCGCAATGGGACGCGGGGATTTATATCATCAGCTTGCAGACAAAAAATGGCGACGGTATATCCGAACGATTTGTGGTAAACCACTGAATGATCGAGGAGATAGAGCAACAAAGGAGCGAGAGGAAAGAAGGAACCATTGCATGAGCAACAAAATGCATTCATCCAGTAAGAAGGCAGCGTTGGAATACCACAGTCGAGGTCGAAAGGGCAAGATTGAGGTGATACCGACCAAACCTTACAGTTCACAAAATGACTTGTCCTTGGCGTATAGCCCTGGAGTGGCAGAGCCGTGCATGGCCATTGCAGAAAACCCCCAAGATGTCTATAAATACACGGCGAAAGGCAACTTGGTGGCAGTTGTTACCAATGGTACCGCCGTTCTTGGCTTGGGAGATATTGGTCCCGAGGCCAGTAAGCCGGTGATGGAAGGCAAAGGGGTGTTGTTCAAAGTTTTTGCGGACATTGATGTATTTGACATTGAGGTCGACGCCACAGACATTGACCACTTTATTTCCACGGTGAAGGCGATTGCTCCAACGTTTGGCGGCATCAATTTGGAAGACATCAAGGCGCCAGAGGCATTTGAGATTGAGCGTCGATTGAAAGCAGAACTGGACATCCCGGTCATGCACGATGATCAACACGGAACAGCCATTATTTCTTCAGCGGCCTTGCTGAATGCGCTGGAATTAGCGGGAAAGGACATCAAGGACGTCCGCATTGTGGTGAGTGGCGCGGGCGCCGCTGCGATGAGCTGTTTGGATTTGTATGAACAACTGGGGATGTCACCCGAGCAAGCCGATGTTTTTGATAGCCGAGGGCACATCAACACCCGACGGGAGGGGCTGGTCGAGTCGAAGGAGAAATACGCAGGAGACAATGTTTTTGAAGACTTAGAGGCGGCTATGAAAGGAGCAGATGTGTTTCTGGGCTTGAGTAAGGGTGGCCTCGTAACCCGGGAAATGGTGGCCTCCATGGCGGATCACCCGATTGTTTTCGCCTTGGCCAATCCCGATCCAGAAATTGCATATGACGAAGCTTTGAGTGTCCGAGATGACATTATTATGGCGACAGGTCGTTCCGATCATCCCAACCAGGTCAATAATGTGTTGGGTTTCCCATTCATTTTTCGGGGTGCCTTGGATGTGCGATCCACATCGATTAACGATGCCATGAAAATTGCGGCAGTTCGCGCGATTGCAGAGCTTGCCAAAGAGAATGTTCCCGACGAAGTAGCTGAAGCTTATGGGCATCAGTCGTTTGTGTTTGGGCGGGATTTAATCATTCCGAAGCCCTTGGATCCCCGACTCATCACGTACGTCGCTCCGGCTGTGGCCAAGGCCGCTATGGATTCAGGTGTGGCCCGGCACCCCATCAAGGATTGGGAAGCTTATAAAAAGGAATTGTTGAATCGAACTGGATACGATTCAGGTTTTGCGCGCACCATTGCAGATCGTGCGAAAAAAGCGCCGAAACGAGTGGTCTTCGCCGAAGGAGATCATTATAAAGTCTTAAAGGCGGCCGAACAGGCAAAGGCGGAAGGCATTGCTATCCCCATCTTACTCGGTCGTCGATCGGTCATCGAAGCCTTGATCGAAGAGCATAGCTTGGAGTTGGACGGTGTGGAGGTCATAAACCCCCGCGTGAACGAAGAGTTGGAGAATCGAACGGCGTTTGGCGATGAGTTTTTTCAGATCCGGATGCGCCATGGTTTGACAGCACGGGAAGGCGAACGCTTGATGCGTCAGCGCAACTATTATGGGGCAATGATGGTGCGAACGGGTCGCGCGGATGCTTTGATTTCAGGACTGACACGGACATACCCTTCCGTCATACGGCCGGCACTGCAGGTGATTGGAAAGGCGGAAGACGCCGAAAAGGTGGCTGGAATGTACATCCTTGAAACCAAGCGTGGGCCCATGTTTTTCGCGGATACAACCGTCAATTTGAACCCGACAGCCGAAGAAATAGCTTCCATTGCTGTGCTGACCGCCCGAGCTGTTCGAAGCCTTCGAATCGTGCCACGGATTGCATTGCTGAGCTATTCCAATTTTGGGTCGGCCAGTGGAGTCGATGCCGAAAAAATGGCCGAGGCCGCCCGCATCTTGAAAGAAAAGCACCCCGATTTGATCGTGGACGGCGAGATTCAAGCCAATTTCGCGTTGAACGATGAGTTGCTTTCTGAATCGTTCCCATTCTCGACGCTTCATGAGAAACGGGTAAACACCTTGATCTTCCCCAATCTCGCTTCCGGAAATATTGCTTACAAACTCCTGCAAGAGATGGCAGGAATTGAGGTGCAGGGTCCTGTGCTCTTGGGAATGAGGAAATCATTCCACGTGTTGCAAATGGGCTCGTCGGTCCGCGAAATCCATGACATGGTGCGGCTTGCGGTGGTTGACGCACAAAACAAGAAACAACCATGATCCATCACCTGAAAGGCCGGTTGGTAGAGAAAACCCCCACGTTTGCTGTGATTGAATGTGCTGGGGTCGGTTATCAAGTGCACATTAGTTTGCACACCTTCCAGCAACTAGGTACGGATGAACTTGCCATGCTGCACACGCACATGGTGGTGCGCGAGGATGCGCAGTTGCTGTATGGATTTGCGCAGCCAGATGAACGGGAATTGTTTCTGATGCTGCTCAGCGTGAGTGGCGTTGGTGCGAATACCGCCCGCATGATTCTCAGTGCCATGGATCCGAATACGGCGCGACATGCCATCCAACAAGGCGATGTGAATGCCATGAAAAGTGTCAAGGGAATCGGGGCAAAAACTGCGCAACGAATCATCATCGATTTGCAAGATAAATTGGGGGCTTTGAGCAGCGCTGGTAGCGGATCGCCATCGCTTGGTGGTGCCGCGAGCAATAATTCACGGCACGATGCGTTAGTTGCGCTCACTACCCTTGGTTTTGACCGAGGACGGTGTGAGAAAACATTGGACCAAATTGCAAAAGAATCTCCGGAAGTTGATGCGGTGGAGGATCTCATTAAATATGCATTGAAGCGACTATGATGCTGAAAACAGCGGCATATCATTCTCGAATTTTGGGAGCAGCCTTGGCGTTGATTGCCCTCTCGTGCGATGCATTCAAAGGGGTTGCACAAACTTCCAATGGTGGAAGTGAAGGGGATAGCTTGACCATTAACCTGCCTTTTCCATTTGGCGGGGAAGACCCATTCAATCCCATCGAATCTCCTGCTGGATTTGACTTCGCTTGGCCGAGCAATTTCACCTATGAAATTGTTCTTGATGAAGAAACAGGGATGTACAGCATCCAGCAGCTTGTAGGTGATACGATCCAATACCGACCTACAACATTCTTGACCTTGGACGAGTACCTCAATTTCGACATGGAGGGAAACCTCACCGAGTACTGGAATGAACTGCAAGTGGAAGACGACGAAGCGGAACGGGCTTTTGCTCCGAAGCTCACCGTGGACAGTAAGTTGTTTGAGACCATATTTGGGAGCAATGAGATCGAAATAAAACCGCAAGGTTCAGCGGAGCTGACATTTGGGGTGAACATTTCAAACACCGAAAACCCGCGAATTCCAGAGCGCCAGCGCCGCATCACCACCTTTGACTTCGACCAGCGCATTCAACTCAATATTGGCGGAAAGATTGGCGACAAAATCGACTTAGGAACCAATTATAATACCGAGGCATTGTTCGACTTTGAGAATCAAATGAACATTGGCTTCCAAGGCGAAGAGGATGACATACTCAAGAATTTTGAAGCGGGACACATTTCCATGCCCTTGCCCGGGACCCTGATCACAGGGAGCCAGAGCCTTTTTGGTGTAAAACTGGAAACACAGTGGGGTCGACTGTATAACACGACCGTCTTTTCTCAGCAAAAAGGCGAGCGAAAGGAGATCGAGGTGGAAGGCGGGGCGCAAACCCAGGAGTTTGATATTCGAGCGGACGATTACGAGGCCAACCGCCACTATTTCCTTTCGCAGTATTTTTTGGACGCGTATGACGAAGCGATGCGCAGTTTGCCCGTGCCGAGTTCTGGAGCCAATGTAACCCGGATTGAAGTTTGGGTGGTCAATACACAAGCGAATACACAGGACGTTCGCAATGTGATTGGCTTCACGGATTTGGGGGAAAACCCCGGATACATTTCATCCAACCTACCCGTAGGAGATTTAGCGGGCAACCCAGATGAGCTCCGTGCGAACCCGACCAATGCGAACAACGCGTTGTTCGACATGATGGTGAACAACCCAGACGTCATGGGTTTTACCGGGGCCAATGGCGCAATTGGCGCGATGGGACTTGGTTTGACTCAAGGGATCCACTACGAGCGCGTTGGTAATGCGCGGAAACTCGCTCCCACAGAATTCAGCTATAACTCCCGATTGGGTTTCATTTCGTTGCGCCAGGCATTGAACAACGCCGAGGTGCTTGCTGTGGCGTATGAGTACACCTTAAATGGGGAAACGCATCAGGTAGGAACTTTATCGCAAGATGGATATACCGCTCCGAGTGCCCTCATTTTGAAGATGCTCAAATCCAGCATCACACAGTTGCGTTTGAGCGATGGTTCGCAGGCTCCGCTATGGCGAACCATGATGAAAAACGTCTACTCCATGCAGGCGTTTGGGCTCAGTGAGGAAAATTTCCGATTGAACATTTGGTACAATGACCCTGCCACTGGTGTTGACCTGAATTACATCCCGCGCAATCCCCTCGATGGCACATTATTATTGCAGTTATTGGGGATGGACCGGCTTGATATTAACGGAATGAGTCAACCGGATGGTGTCTTCGATTTTGTCGACAATGCGGCCACTACTGGCGGTACGATTCACAGTCAAAACGGCCGAATTTTCTTCCCATCCGTCGAACCTTTTGGTTCCAATCTGAGACGTGAAATTGAGGACCGGGTTGACGACGCAGATTTGGCGGCAAATCTGATTGAGAGCATTGTGTTTCAGCCTTTGTATGACAGCACGAAAACAGCGGCACAGCAAATCCCATCGCTTAACCGATTCCGCATCAAGGGAGAGTTTCAGAGCCAAACCAGCAGTGAGATTGCATTGCAGGCGATGAACATTCCGGAAGGATCCGTCACAGTGACGGCCGGCGGTGTGCGTTTGATTGAAAACCAAGATTACACGGTTGATTATCAATTGGGACGTGTGCGCATCATCAACGATGGCCTGCTGGAGTCGGGCCGGAACATCAAGGTTTCCTTGGAGAGTAACTCACTCTTCAGCATCCAGACCAAAACGATGATGGGAACGCGCTTTGACTATGCCGTCGGAGAGCGGTTCAACTTGGGAGCAACCTTTCTAAATCTCCGGGAACGGCCATTGACACAGAAAGTCAACATTGGCAATGAGCCGGTGAACAATTCCATCTTTGGTGCGGACTTTAGTTATCAGGATGATGCACCGTTCTTGACAGAATTGATTGATGCCTTGCCTTTTTATGAGACGTCATCGGGTTCCAACATTGACATTTCGGCGGAGGCGGCTTATCTGATTCCCGGCCATAGCCGTGCGATTGGGCAGGATGGAAATGCTTACATCGATGATTTTGAAGGCAGCCAGTCAGCGATTGACATTCGATCTGTCAACCGTTGGTTCTTGGCATCGACGCCAAAACTGCAACCGGCCCTTTTTCCAGAGGGAAGCGCAGAAGACAGCCTGTTGTACAATTACAACCGAGCTGCACTGAGCTGGTATACCGTAGACCCGCAATTTTTTAGAGGAAGTGGCTTGCAGGATGGTCAAGTAAGTGCGGAAATCAAGAGCGACCACCGGACCCGTGAGGTATTGGAGGGCGAAGTTTTTCCGAACCGAGAATTGCCGACGGGAACACCGCCCAACATCCCAACGTTGGATTTTACGCTGCGACCGGATGAGCGAGGTCCTTACAACTACGAGGTGCCCCAAGGTGCCAATGGCATTTCAGCGGGTTTGACGCCGGAAGGAAAATTGGAAGATCCCGCATCCCGATGGGGTGGAATCCAGCGCGCATTGACCACCACCGACTTTGAAGCAGCCAACATTGAGTACATGCAGTTTTGGTTGATGGATCCGTTCAATGAGGATTCGGAAAACTTCACTGGAGGCGATTTCTACATCAATTTGGGGAATGTTTCCGAGGATGTATTGAACGATAGCCAGCTTTCTTACGAGAACGGTTTGCCTTCGTCGAACAATCCGGACTTGCCCACGTTGGAGGGTGTTTGGGGTGTTTATCCGGATCCCACAACCTTCAATGTGGTCAATGCTTTTGACAACACTTCAGGCTCCTATGATTTGCAAGACGTCGGTTTGGATGGAATG
>JADHRK010000037.1 GCA_016777435.1 Flavobacteriales bacterium | reverse complement strand
GTTCGTGCAATTCCCGTTTGCACCTCGTCTGCAATGAACAACGCTCCTGCCGCTTTGCACAAGGCGTGTGCGCCGCTCACAAAGGACTCATCCGGGGTGTATACTCCCGCCTCACCTTGAATGGGCTCTACCAAAAATGCCGCGACATTGGGATCCTTCAGCGCCCCTTCCAATGCGTTCAAATCATTGTAAGGAATGACTTCAAATCCGGGAGTATAGGGCCCAAACCCTCCGGTGGCGTCGTCATCGGTGCTGAAGCTTACGATGGTCGTGGTGCGGCCATGGAAATTTCCATCGCACGTGACTATTTTGGCCTGTCCAGCGGGTACTCCTTTGACGTCGTAGGCCCACTTTCGGGCAATTTTGATGGCGGTTTCAACCGCTTCGGCGCCCGTATTCATGGGGAGCACCTTGTCGTATCCGAAATAGCGCGTCACGAACTCTTCATACTTGCCCAAGTTGCTATTGAAAAAGGCGCGGGACGTCAACGTCAGCTTTTCCGCTTGTCGCGTCATTGCTCCCACAATTTTGGGATGACAATGGCCCTGGTTTACCGCAGAATAAGCACTCAGGAAGTCAAAGTATTCCACCCCTTCGATGTCCCAAACGCGAACGCCATCGCCCCGATCGAGGACAACCGGCAATGGATGGTAATTGTGAGCGCCGTGCGCATTCTCAAGCGCCATGGCTTCTGAAGAAGTCTGAGGTGTTTTCAATTCCATGCAGCAAAGATAACGCTAAGAAGGAGGCTTATTCCAATGGGATGCCGGCCGCCTCAATGGTCCCTCAGGTGCTTTCCAACGCCTGCCATGCGCTGATGAGGCAGTGGTGGATGTTGATCTCGGAATTCGCAGTGACTTCTGCCGAATGTCGGTTTGGAGCAGTCGTGAATTGAAAATAGAAATTTGGGGCGTATTTTTGCACTCGAAATTAAAAATGCCATGGCAACAAACCGCACCTTCACCATGATCAAGCCCGACGCAACAGGCGCTGGTCACACGGGTAAAATCATAGACCGCATCATTGATGCAGGTTTCTCAATCAAAGCGATGAAATGGACACAACTTTCATTGGCAGATGCCCAAGCATTCTATGCCGTGCATGCTGAACGTCCATTCTTCGGGGAGCTTACCGAATACATGTCGAGTGCTCCGATCGTTGCGGCTATTTTGGAAAAAGACAATGCTGTTGCTGATTTCCGCACCTTGATTGGGGCCACAAATCCAGCAGAAGCTGCACCTGGAACGATTCGTGCAGACTTTGCGGAGAGCATCGCTGCGAATGCCGTTCACGGCTCTGACAGTGATGATAACGCCGCGATGGAAGGAGCGTTTTACTTCAGCGCCCGCGAGTTGGCCTAATTCTTTAGCGCCAAACAAAAAAAGCCAGCCCCCATCGGGTGGCTTTTTTTGTGCCCTAAAAACCGGTAGGATCCGGCTCCGTTAAGGGCGACCAACGAAGCGGTCAGTCTTTGAAAAAGGCATCGGCAAAATTCAAAAGCACCAGTTCTTTCTGGGCCCGTGTGAAGGCTGTGTAAAGCCAACGCATCCATTCCAAGTCAATCGAGTCTTCGGTCAGGTATCCCGGATCAATGAGTACCATTGGCCATTGTCCACCTTGCGCTTTGTGGCAGGTCATTGCCCAACCGAATTTCACCTGCAGCGCTTGGAAACAGGGGTCTGCTTTGACGGCTTTTCGGATGGCTGTTTTGGAACCCAAGTGCACATAATCGAGGCCGATGGCTTCCTCCAGTGCTTGGGTCTCTGCGTAGGGGATTTGAGGAAGATCAGACTCCAAAATACTGAGGTTGATACACACTTCAAATACGGGAGATTCGGGAGCATCGGCAAATTTTACCTCAACTTCAGCGAACGAGATTCCATAACGTTTAAATCGCTTGAGGACTTTGGTGACTTCCAACCCATCCCCATTGGCTAGGAGCGTGGTTTGTATGTTTTCGACCTGCGCGAGCCAATGGTAATTGTTTCGCACTACCATCAAGCGATCGCCGGCTTCGAGGGACTCTTCACGCCACAAAATGCGGTGCCGAATTTGCTGGTTGAATTGCTGAGCGCGCTTATTCGATCGGGTAATCAGTGCCACTTGATCTTCGCCGTAATGGTGGAAGGCATCTTCCAAAACTTCCTGCAATTCGTTGCCGTGAATCCGCTTCATGTCCGCGAAGGGTTGGGTTTCGAACGACGGCCACGTATCGTCTTTGCGTTCCAAGTTGAGACGAAGGTTGTGGGCGTTGTAGAGGATTCCGCTGTCCATTTCTTGCCGGACAACATCAGTGAGTCGGATCGTGGCTACGGTCAACCCAAAAGCGGCGCGCATTTTGGCCTCATTCAATGCGGGGCTTTCCTGCTCACCCACCGGCGGCAATTGAGCATCATCCCCAACCAAGACCAGCCGACAGCCTTGGCCGGAAAAAACGAATTCCATGAGGTCGTCGAGCAAACTGCGGAATTGCATGGTGGTTCCAGTGGAGCGTCCGCCTCCTTCACCGATCATGGAAGCTTCGTCTACGATGAACACGGTGTTTTCAAGGCTATTCGGCGCCACTCCGAAGGCCGGCATCCCATCGTTGCTCTTTCGACTTCGGTATATCCTGCGGTGAATGGTAGAGGCTGTAATTCCAGCATAGGATTGCATCACTTTGGCCGCTCTTCCCGTGGGCGCAAGCAACACCGGCCGTTGACCAAGGTCGCGCAAGGTTTGCACCAGAGCACCTACACTCGTCGTCTTGCCCGTTCCGGCGTAACCTCGAATCATCAAGGTGCAGCGCGGCTGCGTGCTATACACGAATCGGCTGACCGCATACATCAAAGTTCCTTGCCCGTCGGTTGGTCGATGGGGGAAATGCTGCGCCATTCGGTCGACGAATTGTTCGATTTGAGGCGAGCTGCGAATCATGGTTGCGAAGGTAAGCGGCCCGACTTGACGAATTCGAAAAAGTTGAATGCCCATCGTATTTGTCGTCCTCGGGATGTGTCGTAGATTCGCAAACGTCAAAACGCGGATACGCCAACGAATCGATTCCAATGGATAAGTTCTTCAAAGAGATAAACAAATACGTTGTTTCCATCCTGTTATTAGTAGCAGGGATGGGCTTCCTCGGCAAATACTTGAGCGGTGATGCTTTGGAAAGCCAACCAACTGCCATGTTGATTTCTTCCATCGCCCTCATTGCGGTGGCTGCATTGGCAACGCCTTATGTTTTGTCCCGACTGCAGGCCTCTCACTACCGGATCATGATGATTGCGGGAACTGTTGTGGCTGTTTGGTTGGGGTATGAAGTTTTTTACAGCGTTGATGAAGAGATTCAGTTCCGGGAGCTGAAGACGCAGGTGGATGCAGAAACCATTCAAGCGTTAAAGGACATCCGCGATGCACAGGAAGCGCACCAGCAGATTTACGGTGTTTTTTGTGACGATTTTGATAGCCTTCAGCGGTTTATTTATGAGCCGGTGATGCCCGTTAGTTTCAATATGGGTTCGTTCAATGATACATTGCCAGAGTCCAAAAGTGCTGAAATGGGATTGATCTTGACCCGAGCTGAACTGCCGGCTGTGGCCGAAGAAATGGGCTTGTCTGAAGATGAACTCATCGACTTGATTGCGGCGGATTCTTCCACGTACAAAGTGCGTGATGTGATCTACACGACGTTCTACGACGAGAATTTCACACCAGAGATTCGTTTGGCAAAGCGCCTGCCTCGAATAGCGATCGACAGCCTGTGGTTCAATCCATTGAGTGGAGAACGATTCCGATTGGAAATCGACAGTGTAGAGTCCGGCGGAGTCCTGCAATCGACGATCTTGGTGAAGGATCCGACACCGTTTGGCCGAGAAAAGGTCAAGAAAGACACCCTGCGCTTCGGGTCATTGACAGAAGCGCATACCGATGGCAACTGGAGAAATTAAGAGCGAAGCTTCTAGCCTGTTGTTGGCTTGGAGTGGCAATCACTTGCAGTGGTTGCAATGCCGGAATTTGACCGTCCTTCGATGCGATACATTGCCCGTGAATGATGCTGAAGGGTTGGGTAAGGCCCTTGCCGAGCTGAAATCGGGTTTTCCAGCGATTCAATCGGTTCAGTTTGCCTCGAATTTGCCTTATTTTTCCTTGGCTCCGGCACGGGTCTCCGCAGGAATGGAAGAAGCGTTGCAAGCCCTGCATTTGGGAACGGACGAAGCGGATTCGCTGCCTTTCTACACCGAGGCTTTTGGCGAAGAAGCAGCACTCATTGAAAGGGATATTGCCGGGTACCAAAAACAAGTAGAGGCGTTTTGGCCCCAAGCCAAACGTGTTTCGATCGCGTTGGTGTTTTTGGAAACGGTCATCCTCGAAACGCGCAAGCACGACAAGCCCGGGTGCATCGCGGTCCACATTGGACACGAGCGGGCATTGATGTCCTTGTTCGCGAACGGTCAATTGTTGTGGTCCATGACGACGGATGACATAGCCGGTGATGGTATTTTGTACCATGTGGTCAATGCCATGAAGCGGCACGAACTTGAAGACGGTTTGGATATGGAGGTATGGTTTTCGGGCCAGTTGGATGAAGAAGGGGAATTGGTGCAGCGATTTGGTCGCTTTTTTGAGCGGGTGATGGTAAAGAAGCCAAGCGTTGAATGGGCCGAGGAACCACAAGCTGCCCAGCATTGGAACGCATTGGCAAATCTGTTGCCATGCGAATAACAGGAGGCACCTACAAGGGCCGTCGTCCAAAAGTGGCCAAGTCCTTTAAAGGTCGGCCAACCACGGATTTTGGCCGTGAGAGTTTGTTCAATTTGTTGCGTTCAAGGGTGGATTTGGAAGGATTGACCGTGCTTGAATTATTCGCGGGGACAGGAATGGTAGGGTTGGAATTTTTCAGCAGGGGATGCGCTTCAGTTGTTTCGGTCGAAAAGGATGCAGCAGCTGTCCGAGGCATGTATGGCGTCGCCCGTGCATGGGAGCTGGAGACTTGGCAGATTGTCCGAGCCGATGCGCTTGGTTTTGTCAAGAAATCACTGACACAATTTGATCTGGTTTTTGCCGACCCGCCCTATGACTTGCCTGAATTGAAGGAAATTCCCGCGCTTGTATTGGAGGGGGCTTTGTTGGTCCCCGGTGGTTGGTTTATATTGGAGCACGGAGAACGCACGGATGTTTCCCAAGTTCGTGGCTTCAAAGAAACCCGAAAGTATGGGCATGTGCATTTTAGTCTCTTTCAAAAGTGAATGTCAACCATGAAAAAAGCCGTTTTTCCAGGATCATTTGATCCCATCACCCGGGGCCACATGAACATCTTAGAGCGGAGTATCCCGCTCTTTGATGAGGTTGTTGTGGCGGTTGGCGTTAACAGCGCAAAAACTTCCATGTTTGGCATGGAAAAACGCTTGGATTGGTTGAAGCGGGTCACCGCGGCGTTTCCTTCGGTAAGTGTGCAGGCATTTGAGGGGCTTACCAGTGCGTTTTGTGAGGAGCAGGGTGCCCATTGGTTGATTCGTGGTGTACGCAACGGAGGAGACTTCGAATATGAGCGGACCATCGCCCAAATGACCAAATCATTGAATGTGAATTTGGAAACGGTGATATTATTCACCGATCCAGAATTTGCACATATCCATTCCAACGTGGTGCGCGAAATATTACGAAACGGCGGGGATGCTAGCGCATTCATTCCAGATGAGCTAAGCCAAGAAATGTGATACAATTGCAGACCCAGCGCCACTTTTTTTCAGGCATTTTAAGATGCGTTCGTGTTCTTTTCTTCGGAGTGATCTGCGTGTTGATTCGCCCCGAAGGCCATGCTCAGACAGCCGCTGCAACTGATCATCCGGTCCCGATTGAATTGCGCGGAAATTTCTTGTATGATGATGCCATCGAGGATGTGCCGAGCGTATTGCATGTTCGGGAATTCGCTTATCCCGGCATCAGTGAAGGCATTTGGCTGGACGAGATTTTAGTGAGTCTTGACGGTTCCTTTGTCTGGGAACTCGAGGGCTTGGAGCAGCCCGCACTTTTCGAGTTGTCTGCCCCGCCTTGGTCATGGATGATTCTTGTTCGCCCTAATGAATCCGCTGAAATTGAATTGATGCCGGGCAAAAGGGCTCGAGGCCTCCATGGTGCCGCTGGACTTTCTCGTTGGAATGGGAATCATCCAAGCAATGCCTTGGACTCGTTGTCTTCCAAGAAACGGGCATTGAATCGACAGCGTGCTGCTTCAGTCATGCGAAAAATGAATGGATTGAATGGGGGAGAAGCGGACTCCATTGTGCAGCAAGAACGTTCGTTGCAAGAATCTTTTGAACAGGCTTGGCGGTTGGCAGGTGAATCCATGGATGCTCCTTGGGCCCGTGATATTTGGTGGCGTTATAAGCTGAGCTGGATGCGATCACAAGGAGCTACTCCGGCCGTTCTGGATTCCATTTGGAAGAGCAGTGAATTGGCATCGGACGACCGAACAATACAAGAGAGATTGCAATCTGCTGGCTGGTTGAGTGCATGGCGTGAGGTGCATGGAAATTGGTGGGTGGAGGATGGTTTGGATTGGAATGCCATCAACGAGGCGGTGGTAGAGGCCAACCGCGATTCGTTGCTCAGTGCAATGGCCGGAGTGTTGGATCACTCCACGCGTTACGGATTGGAGCTCGCTTGGTTGGAAATGGCCATTGTTGAGCCTGCCAACATCGTTGAACGTGTATGGGAAAGCATTCCAATGTCAGATTTTTTTCAGCAGTTCTACAAAGAATTGCTCTGGAAGAGCCGCAAAGGCCAGCCCGGATGGGTTCCTACCCCGGTGCCTTGGATCCTTCCAAATGGTGATTTGGATTCGTTGGCCGGTCAATGCGCTCAGCCCTTGAAGCTTTTTCTGGTCGTTAAAAATGGTTCATCCCTTGCCTTGCGGGAACGCGAGTATTTCAATGCCATGATTGATGAGTTGGACGCGCGCGAATTGTGTGCTTTTGTGGTTTCCGTTGATTCAAATGAAGAAGACTGGAACAAGACGGTTTCATTGCGTAAGAGCATCCGCGAGGAAGTGGTCTGGATTGGCAACAACCCACAACTTTACGAGGACTTTGGGATACAATCTGTTCCGTCGGTTTTTGGCATCAACGAGCAGGGTGAATTGATTGGCCAATTGAATCGATTGCCGAGCAGCGGACTTCTCAATGAACTAAAACGACTGCTGCGAAAACGATAAGGCCATTCGGATCAATCCGGAATGGATGCAACGAGGTCGAGGATGCTGGGGTATGTATTCTCAAGCAATTCCGGCCCAAAGGGACGTAGTTTCCATTGAACATCTGTGATGCCCTCTTCCCTTTGCGGATTTCCTCGGGTGTTTTTGCCCGCATGCATCGCATGGAACCAGAACGTTGTTTTTAAAATTGGAACTCCGGCCTCTTCATACGTGTGGTAGGTGGTGCGCAAATGTCCAAGAAGTGAGAGCTCGCCGATTCCCGTCTCCTCAGTTACCTCGCGCGCGGCGGCTTCTTCAATGCTTTCTCCGGGTTCCACTTTGCCTTTGGGTAGGTCCCAACGTGTGTTTCGTTCGATCCATAAATACGCACCGTCTTGATTTTCCACGACACAACCTGCAGCCAAAACTTCCTTGTAAAGGATGCAAAAATTCATCCAGAGTGATTGCAGGTTAGAGCACGTCAAAGTGACCCCATTGAGCGAAGGATGTTGCCGAAGCAATTGAGGCAATTCTAAGAGCTGTTTCTTGCTCGGTTCATTCAAGACCAAATCATTTTGCTTGGATGTGTGATTTTCGGTGAAGATTACCGGCCGATTCAATATATAAACTTCATACATTCGCGCCATGATTTTGTCCGTTGAAAGTAGGCGTAAAGTTGCAGAATTCCTTCTCCGAATTAAAGCGATTGAATTGAATGCTGCTAACCCATTCACGTGGGCCAGTGGACGACGTTCTCCCATTTACTGCGATAACCGCAAAACGCTTAGCCATCCATCCGTTCGAACCTTCATACGGCAGCGGGCGGCTGAAGAAATTGAGAGCCAGTTTGGTAAGGTCGATGCAATAGCCGGCGTTGCAACGGGCGGCATCGCCTTAGGCGCTTTGGTTGCGCAGGAATTAGGGTTGCCATTTATTTATGTTCGTTCGAAAGCCAAAGACCACGGTCTGGGCAATGCGATAGAAGGAGATTTGTCCGTGCTCTCCAACGTCGTTGTCATTGAAGACTTGATTTCAACCGGACAGAGCAGCCTCAAAGCGGTTGCTGCACTTCGCGATGCAGGGATTGAGGTAAAGGGGCTGTTGGCCATATTTACCTATGGCTTTGAAGTGGCTGAGGCGGCTTTTGAAGAGGCGAATTGTACGTGGTGGACAATGACGGATTATTCGACCATGCTCGATCAAGCGATGCAAGAAGGATACATCACAGCAGAGCAGCGGTCCTTGCTGGATTCTTGGAACCAAGACCCGCAAGATTGGAGCGATAAATTTAGCCAGCCATGATCATCGAAAGTCCCATCATCGTTGCAGGGGCATCTGCTGAAGCGCTGTTTGACTCCTTGCGACATCCTGCGAATTTGGAGGAGGTGCTGCCGACCGATCAAATCAGTGAATTTGAGGCGACGGATGATTCCTGCTCGTTCAAGGTGACCGGCGGTTTTACCGTTGTCATCCAACGGGTGAAGGAAGAGCGCCCAACCTTGATTCGGTACGCTTCGCAAAAGGGCACTCCGATCCGATTTGATTTGGACGTGGCAATCGTTCCAATGGAAGATGGAAAGGCGTCCCTCCAAGTCCGGTGTGATGCGGATTTGAATCCTTTTATGAAAATGATGGCTGAAAAGCCGCTTCAAGTCATTTTCAGTGGGATGGCTTCTGCCGTCGAGCGTAAGTTTCCTGTTTGATCAGGCTGTTAGTCGAATTGTTCCGCAATCCACGACCATTCCAACTGTTTGTTGTTTTCGATGGTTTCGGTGCGGATGCTCCCCGTCAATGATTGCCACTCCATTGCGCACCGTCCCGCAGCATCGACTGCGTGTATTCTCCCCACTTTTTCCACTCCTTTCCACTGGTACGATTTCCACGTGTTCTTGGCCAAAAGTGCTGCGTCAAATGTCCTATTCAATTCGTTCAAGTATGCCGTTGAGGCATCGGTTGTCGGCAAAGCGGATTTCTGCCACCCGTTCAAAGCTTTGAGGACATTTACTTCCAAGGCTTGCGCCAAAACTTGAAGGTCGATTCGTGCTCCCGGAGCAGATGCTCCAACGATTGAAGTTCGAGAAGCGGGCAGTTCAGTGGACAGGGCATTGATCCCGATTCCGATGACAGTGCTTTCAATTTCGGATCCTTGCCATGTGTTCTCGATGAGAATTCCACCGCATTTTTTCCATAGATTTTGGGATGAAATATAGATGTCATTCGGCCACTTGATTCGGACCTCGGACAAGGTTGTGTCCAAGGCGTCTTGGACGGTTTGATGAGCGGCGAGGGTGATCGCTTTGTTGAATGCAAACCACACATTTGCCTGCTGCGCTGCAATGCTTGTGAAAGAGCGTGGCCAATTCAATCCCATGCTCCAAGCCAAGTCCAATCCTTTTGCTTGATCCCAGCGGGTCCCTCGTTGGCCTTTTCCAGCGTATTGATGGTTGGTTGTGAAGACCCCAATATTCCCCGGAGCGGATTTTTTCAGCCAATCATTCGCTTTTTCATTGGTGCTAGCACAATGCTCAAAATGTTGTCGGTGAATCTGCAAATCCATGGCCTTTGTGCCCTTTGACGCCATGATCGTCCGGGCGGTGACCCAAAGGTAGGCGGCTTGGGGAATCTTCGAAGACAAATGTTGGCATGTTTTCGCAATCGCTTGGAGGACACAACTGCTTCTTCATCGTATCTTTCGCACCACCTATCCAACCTCAAAAACGCCAACTTCATTGGTACAAAAATTACCGCTGCTCAACGCAGTTATCGAAGGACTTCAAGAAGTCAAAGGAAAACGGATCACCGTTTTGGATTTGCGTCACATTCCTCATGCTGTAGCAGGTTGGTTCGTCATTGCGCACGGGACCAGTCGGACGCAAGTTGAAGCGCTTGCCCAATCCGTCGAGTCTACCACATCGGATAAAGCGGCAGAGAAACCTTGGGGAAAACAAGGATTGCGCAATGGAGAATGGGCGGTTTTGGATTACAGTGACGTGGTGGTGCATGTTTTTCACGAAGAAACCCGCGACCGTTATGCACTGGAAGAATTATGGGGAGACGCGAACATTGAGACCGTTGACGAAGTTTGATTAATCCATGGAAGAACAAAAAGACCAAGGCTCTGAGAATCGCAACGGAGGAAAGCCGTCGCTGAATTTTTACTGGATCTACGCCGTAATCGTGGTGTTGCTTTTGGGCATGCTTATGCTCAATTCCGGCCAAGATGGCCGACAGATACAATGGGCTGAATTCAAAGAAAGAATTGAGGATGGTGAAGTGAAACGCGTGGTCTTTGACGGGCAGCGCGCCACAATCATGCTCAACGAGTCTGTGCGCGAAGCGGAGTCCGAAGGAGAAGATGAGCAGTCCTTGTTGAAATCGGTTTACCGCTCGTCGGACTATTGGTTGCATGTGCCGGCTGGGGATGCCTACCTCGATGATATGAAGAAATTGTCGGAGGACTATGATTTCGAGTACGTTTACGAGCCGGTGAATGAGTGGGGACAGCAAATGCTGACGTATGTCATTTTCTTCGGTTTGATGATCGGTGTTTGGATTCTTTTGATGCGCCGACTTGGCGGCGGCGGTGGCGGCGGCGGTCAAATTTTCAACATTGGAAAATCGAAAGCACAGCTCTTCGAAAAGGGCAAAGGAACGGATGTGAATTTCGGTGATGTGGCCGGTCTCGATGGGGCAAAGGAGGAATTGGAGGAAATAGTGGCGTTTCTCAAGGACTCAGAAAAATACACCAATCTGGGGGCGAAAATCCCGAAAGGTGCCCTTCTCGTGGGACCTCCAGGGACAGGAAAAACACTTTTGGCCAAGGCCGTTGCAGGCGAAGCCCAGGTTCCATTTTTCTCGCTAAGTGGCTCAGATTTTGTCGAGATGTTTGTGGGAGTGGGGGCCTCCCGGGTCCGCGATTTGTTCAAGCAGGCAAAGGAGAAGTCTCCAGCCATCATTTTCATTGACGAGATTGATGCGATTGGCCGAGCTCGCGGCAAAAATGCCAGTCTGGGCTCCAATGATGAACGTGAAAACACGTTGAACCAATTGTTGACTGAAATGGATGGCTTTGGCACGAACAGTGGCGTCATTATTTTAGCAGCCACGAACCGCGCGGACATCTTGGATAAGGCTTTGATGCGTGCAGGACGGTTTGACCGCCAGATATACGTGGACATGCCGGATTTGACTGAGCGCAAAGCCATTTTTGAAGTGCACTTGGGTCCCATCAAAGTGGACGACTCGATCGATGTGGATTTTCTGTCACGTCAAACCCCTGGGTTCAGTGGTGCAGACATTGCGAATGTCTGCAACGAAGCGGCGCTCTATGCTGCGAGGAAAGGCCGTGACAAGGTGATCCACCAGGATTTCTTGGATGCGGTCGACCGCATCATCGGTGGCTTGGAAAAACGAACGAAAATCATCTCAGAGCATGAGAAAAAGACCATTGCCTTTCACGAGGCTGGCCATGCGGTGGTCAGTTGGTTGGTCGAATTTGCTTCGCCGCTTGTGAAGGTGAGCATTGTTCCGCGCGGTCAATCGTTGGGTGCAGCATGGTACTTGCCGGAAGAACGTCAAATCACGACAACCGAACAAATGCTTGATGAAATGTGCGCGGCCCTCGGAGGACGAGCCGCGGAAGAAATTGTCTTTGGCAAGATTTCGACGGGAGCTTTGAGCGACTTGGAAAAAGTGACCAAGCAGGCGTATGCAATGGTCAGCATTTACGGTCTGAATGAAAAGATAGGCAACCGAAGCTACTACGATAGCCAAGGCGATCAGACCTTCACCAAACCTTACAGTGAAGAAACATCGCGAATCATTGACGAGGAGGTGGGTAAGCTCATTGAAGGAGCCTACCAGCGCGCAAAGGATATCTTACAGTCCAACTACGACAAGTTGAGTGGACTTGCGGAGTCATTGCTCCAAAATGAAGTGATTTTCCGCGAAGATGTACAGCGGATTCTTGGAGAACGACCGTTTGGGAAGCCCGCTGAACCGGAAGCGAAGGTGGAGGAAACAGAAACGGATCCAGGGGCTGAGGATGCAGGTGCTGAGGATGCAGGCGCTTCCGATCCGAGCACTGGGAACGATGCCGCGGATGAAACGCCATTTGCATGAATGGATGGAGCGTCGTCTACAGCGATGGATTTCCACCGGCAGTGGAGTTGCGAAGGGCCGTGTTAGAACAGCACGAGATCCCAGCAGTCGTCTTGAACAAACGGGACAGTAGTTACTTGTTTGGGTTTGTCGAATTGCTGGTGCAGGATGAAGACTTCGACCGAGCGAAAGCAGCATTGATGAGCGACGCGAGTTTGACCTCTGAACCTTGAATCAACAATGAATGAAACCAAAACGCGATCGGTCACGGGAGCCATATTTGGTGCTGTTGTGATTGGCGCCGTCCTCCTGAGCCCCTGGACGAACGCAGTTCTTTGGACTGTTGTGGGCGCGCTGGGGTGGCGAGAGATGCACAGCGGAACGCAATCGAAGAATTGGGGCTTGCGCATTGCATTCGCCGTTGCTCTGGCTGGTTGGGTTTACGTGATGTGCCAATTGGCTTGGGATGCATCCGGAATCCATGCGCCAGGCCAGGTTTTGGGCTTATTGATTTTGATCTGGTCCAATGATTCGGGTGCTTATTTCGTAGGGAAACCGCTGGGCAAGCACAAGTTGATGCCGGCGGTATCGCCCGGCAAGTCGTGGGAAGGCTTTTTGGGTGGAGCATTTTTCGCCGCCCTTGCAGCCGGGATTCTGCTGGGTTGGCACGCCCTCTGGATGGGGCCTTTGATTGCCGTTTTGGCCACAACCGGTGACTTGTTGGAAAGCGCTTGGAAGCGCACAAACGGCATCAAGGATTCTGGAAGTCTCATGCCAGGACATGGCGGTGTTTTGGATCGCTTTGATGGATTTACCATTGCCGCCCCGGTGTATGCCCTTATTTTGCATTTGTACCCCTTTCAATTCAACTTTCCATTCGAATGACGTTTCACAGAGAAGGCACAGCGACATTGATTGTCACGCTATTATTTGCGGCTTTGGTCGGCTATGCATCTTACACTTGGTTGCCGAACTGGGCATTCTATTTGTTGGCAATAGGTTGTCTGGTGTTACTGGGCTTGGTAGTCAATTTCTTTCGAATGCCGGCACGCCGCATTGGTTCGGCGCAATTGGAAGATGTCTTGTGCCCGAGCGACGGAAAAGTGGTGGTCATTGAGAAGGTCCAAGAAACCGAATGGTTCAAGGATGAACGAATTCAGGTGAGTATTTTTATGAGTCCATTGAATGTGCATGCCCAATGGTCCCCGATGGCTGGCCGAGTGTTAGCAGCGAGGCACCATCCCGGCAAATACTTGGTTGCTTGGCACCCCAAAAGCAGCACTGAAAATGAACGAACCACGCATGTCATTCAAGGGAAGCACGGGACCGTACTTTTTCGGCAAATTGCGGGCGCTGTCGCAAGAAGGATTTGCTGGTACTTGAAGGAGGGAGATGAGCTATCTCACGGAGATGAGGTGGGCTTCATTAAGTTTGGTTCGCGCATCGATGTGTTCCTCCCGCTGGACAGCGAAATCTGCGTTGCGATGGACGAGGATGTGACGGGCCGAGAGACCGTGCTTGCCCGGTTGAAAGCGACTTCATAAAAGGGGCACCTTATTAATTGGATTTTTTCGCTTCTTTTCGGTACTTGTTGGTTCTAAATCAACCCACATGAAGCAATTTACACTGGCCTTAGCTTTAGGCTTATTTGTTTGTTCAGGAATGGCACAATCCTCTGCAACCCCCGGGGCGCAGTTGTTGCATGACATTCCGCAATTAGCTCCGGCCTTGCGCACGGCAGCTCCAATGCCCACGATGGCAGTTGCAGATTTTTCCGATCGCCCACAGCAGCCGCTGGAAGGAGAGTCAACGCTGGATATCGAGCATGTGATGTCCCGTGAAATGATCGTCGAGCGACAAGTAATCGGTTACACCCAATACGATTTGCAATCCAACGCGACAATTGATGACCGAATGGCAGGAGGGGCGGAAGCCATT
>JADHRK010000036.1 GCA_016777435.1 Flavobacteriales bacterium | reverse complement strand
GGTTCGGCTTTTTAGGGGGATTGGTGACGCAAAGAACGTCCTGAGCAGGCCATGGAATTGGCTCGGATTCTCCCCGATAAGGCCCTTCCAGCGCAACGCACGGAGGTGGATTTCATGGAAGCGGTAGTGCAGCAGCTGGTCAAGGATTTTCAATGGGACTTGGAACGCGTGAAATCAGCAGAAATGCCCATGCTTGAGCTTGTTTCAAGTGAAATAGCGTGGGGCATGGACCACGATCCTAGCGGGACCTTTGCTGCATTTTATCGCTTGGATTTGGGGGAGGATTTGGTTAGGAGGCTCTTGCACGATCATGAACGGCCCAAAGCGATTGATTTGCTCGCCGAAAAATGCCTGCAGCGATCGGCCTTGAAAGTGTGGACGCGGTGGACCTTTTCGGCATAATCAACAAAGCGATGGAGGGACTTTCGAGGAATTCTTCAGGCAATTGTCGAATTCATTTCAGGAGTGATGGGCTCAGTGTATCTTTAGCCCGATAAAATACGTATAGTCCGCATGGACCCTTTAGATTTCATCAGCCAAGCTGAACCTCAGGCGCTGGAACAACTGTATCAACAGTACCGAAACAATCCGGAATCCGTTGACGAAAGTTGGCGTTTGTTTTTCAAAGGATTTGATCTTGCTACCGCCTCTTACGGCGAGAATACTGCCACGCCGCAAACCCAAAAGGAATTCCAAGTCATCGGTCTCATCCAGGCATACCGGGAACGCGGTCACCTGTTCACCAAGACGAACCCTGTGCGCGCGAGACGGGTGTACGAACCGGATTTGGGTTTGTCTCATTTTGGCCTTTCGGAGGGGGATTTGAATACTGTTTTTCAGGCCGGAACCCAAGTGGGATTAGGCCCAGCCACGTTGAAGTCGATTGTGGATCATCTCGAAGAAACCTATTGCCACAGCATCGGCATTGAGTACGTGATGATCCAAGATGTCGAGCGGCAGGCATGGGTGCGGGAACACATCGAACTGGCAAATCGCCCGCGGATCGGGCTAGCAGATCGAATTCAGATTTTGAAAAAACTCTCGCAAGCCACTCTGTTTGAGGAGTTTTTGCAAAAGAAATTTGTTGGTCAAAAGCGATTCTCACTCGAAGGCGGTGAGAGTTTGATTGCTGCATTGGATGCGGTTGTTGAATCCGGTACCGAGCAGGGAGTAGAAGAAGTCTTTATTGGGATGGCCCACCGCGGCAGGCTCTCAACCTTGGCCCACATCTTGGGCAAACCGTACGAAGAGATATTCTGTGAGTTTGAGGGCAAAGCGTACGATGACGATGGGGAGTTTGACGGCGATGTCAAATACCATTTGGGGTATTCACGGACGCAACAGGCGGACAGTGGGAAGTCGGTTTCGATTTCGTTGGCGCCCAATCCCTCTCACCTCGAGGCCGTTGGACCAGTAGTGGAGGGATTGTCCCGCGCGCGGATTGATGCGACAGGAGGAAATGCGAACCGGGTTTTGCCCATTTTGATTCACGGTGATGCGGCGATGTCCGGTCAAGGTGTAGTATACGAAGTGGCCCAGATGGCGCAGTTGGACGGCTACCATACAGGTGGGACCGTCCACATCGTGGTCAACAACCAAGTTGGTTTTACCACCAATTATTTGGACGGAAGAAGCTCTATTTATTGCACAGATGTGAGCAAGGTGACTCAATCCCTCACGTTCCATGTCAATGCGGACGATGCGGAAGCAGTCGTGCAGGTGATGCGAATTGCGCTTGCATACCGCCAACGCTGGAACCGGGACGTTTACATTGATTTGTTGGGCTACCGAAAATACGGACACAACGAAGGCGATGAGCCGATGTTCACGCAACCGCAGTTGTACAAGGCCATTGCAAAACATCCGAATCCGCTTCAGATATACATAGATCGATTGATTTCGGATGGCAGCATGGAAGCTGAACAAGTGGAATCCATCAGGAGCGAGCAGCATCAATTGATGGAACGCGCCTACGAGAGCGCGCAGAAACGCAAGGTGTCGCAAGTGGAAGATTTCTTGGGTGATTTGTGGAAGGGTTATAAAGCGGCAGACGAGAAAGCGTTGGCTTTGACGCCGAAGACCAACGTTACAGAGAAAAAATTGCGGGCACTCGCCATAGCCATGTCGACTTTGCCAGAGCACAAGAAAATATATCGGAAGGTCCAACGCTTGATGAGGGATCGGCTGAAGATGGTGGAGGAAGATCGTTTGGATTGGGCCATGGGTGAATTGCTCGCTTACGCCACTTTGCTCGTGGAAGGACACCCCGTTCGCATCAGCGGCCAGGATGTGGAACGCGGCACGTTCTCACACCGTCACGCCGTACTCAAAACAGAGGACAGCGAGGAGGAAATCATTCCACTCAACCTCCTGAGCAAAGACCAAGCACATCTCACGATTTACAACAGCCTGTTGAGCGAATACGCGGTGGCTGGATTTGACTATGGATATGCCTTTGCGACGCCGAATGGATTGACAATTTGGGAAGCCCAATTTGGCGATTTCAACAACGGTGCTCAGATTTTATTTGATCAATTTTTGAGTGCAGCAGAAGACAAATGGCGCACCATGAACGGCCTGACATTGCTGTTGCCGCATGGCTATGAGGGAATGGGTTCTGAGCACAGCTCCGGTCGCATGGAACGTTTCTTGCAATTGGGCAATGGGGAGAACATGTTTGTTTGCAACATCACAGAACCAGCCAATTATTTTCACTTATTGCGCCGGCAAGTGAAGCCGAAATACCGCAAGCCACTTGTGGTTTTCACCCCGAAGAAATTGCTGCGGTACCCCAAGGCGGTTTCTACGCTCAACGCAATGGCGACGGGCGGATTTCAAAAAGTGCTGGATGATCCGCGGATGTCACAAGCCTCGGATGCGAAAAAGGTGGATACGGTGGTCCTTTGCTCTGGAAAGATTTATTACGATATGCTCGAGCGTTTGGAGGAGAATCCAGCCTCCAATTTAGCGTTTGTCCGGGTCGAACAAATCCATCCCCTTCCAGAAATAGAATTAGCGGCGGTAGTCAAGAAATATGGCATCGAGGCCAATTACGTTTGGGTGCAAGAAGAACCGAAGAACATGGGTGCTTGGTCATTCATGCTTCAAAACTTTACTGCGGTGCCACTCAGTGTCATCTCGAGGAGTAGGAGTGCCAGTCCCGCATCCGGCTCGTCAGAATTGCACAAAATCCGGCAGGAGGCCATATTGGATGAGGTTTTTGCGCATGGCAACGGTTGAGAAGTCATTTTCTGCGGTCACCCATATATGGAGGATCCGTTGTTAATTGCAGGATATAGGAGCGATCAAAAAACAATTTGAATAGCGATGTCAAAGCTAGAAATGAAAGTCCCCAGTCCAGGGGAGTCCATCAGTGAAGTTGAAATTGCAACCTGGCTTGTTTCCGACGGTGATTATGTCGAAAAAGACCAAGCCATCGCCGAAGTAGATTCAGACAAGGCGACACTCGAGCTGCCGGCTGAAGAGGCGGGCATCATTACGCTGAAAGCCGAGGAAGGCGACACGGTTGAAGTGGGTGCTGTTTGTTGCTTGATTGACACGTCTGCGAAGGCACCGGCAGGCAAGCCCAAGCAGCCGGCGCCAGCACCGGCGGCTGTATCTTCCGCTCCTAAACCGATGCCGACTGTTGCGGCGGTGGCTCCTGCACCGGCAAAAGCGCATGCGGACAAGCATCCTTCGCCGGCCGCACGCAAAATGATGTCGGAAAACGGGATTTCACCGGCTCAAGTGGCTGGGACGGGTCGGGACGGTCGCATCTTGCAACAAGACGTTGCTGCAGCGATGGCTGCTGGATTTGATGCCAGCGCTGCCCAGACATGGGGAGGAAGCCGCGATGTTCGTAGGGAAAAAATGTCCATGCTCCGGCGGAAGGTTGCAGAGCGGTTGGTAGGAGTCAAGAATGAAACGGCAATGCTCACCACCTTCAATGAGGTGGATATGAAACCGGTCATGGACTTGAGGGCCAAATACAAAGACGCCTTTCGGGAGTCCCACAATGTCGGTCTTGGCTTTATGAGCTTTTTTACGAAAGCGGTGACCCATGCGATTGCGCAATTCCCGACGGTCAATGGAATGATCGATGGGAAAGAAGTTATTGTGCCGGAGTATGCAGACATCGGAATCGCCGTGAGTTCGCCCAAAGGCCTCATGGTACCAGTGGTGCGCAATGCAGAATCGATGAGTTTGGCGCAGATTGAGGCAGAAATCAAACGACTGGCGATTCGCGCGCGAGACGGAGAATTAGGCATTGATGAGATGCAAGGAGGAACTTTCACCATCACCAATGGAGGTGTGTTTGGATCCATGCTTTCAACACCAATCATCAATCCACCGCAAAGTGCGATCCTGGGAATGCACAATATTGTTGAGCGTCCAGTGGCGGTCAATGGAAAAGTGGAAGTGCGACCTGTGATGTACGTTGCATTGAGCTATGATCATCGAATCATTGACGGGAAAGAGAGCGTGGGGTTCCTCTACGCAATCAAGGAAATGATTGAACAACCGGAGCGCCTTCTCTTCATGGGAAAGAAGCCAGAGGAGGTGTTGCTGGGCTTGTAATATTCGCTTTAAAATTCAATACAAAAAGCCCCGCTGTAAAGCGGGGCTTTCGGTTTTGTTGTTTTGCGGCGCACACCGAATTAACATGAAAATCCCATTGCGCTGGAACTAATTTCGAGTGCAATGGGCTAAATGTATTCGAGAATGTGACACGTGCAAATATACGACAAAAATTGTATATTAACCTATGAAACCTAGTATTATTTAGACAAAGAATATGTGTAGGTAGCCTATCGTAACACGTAAGATCGCTCCGCGTCTAAACGTAACAGTATGGCTATCAAGAGTGTAAAGCCGATAAGCGATGATCCGCCCGCACTCAGAAATGGCAGTGGAATGCCAATGACCGGGGCGAGGCCCAGAACCATGCCTACATTGATCAAAAAATGCATGAAGAGAATGCTCGCTACGCCGTATGCATAGATCCTTGTAAAGTCGCTTCTCTGTCGTTCAGCAAGGACGAGAATCCTGAGCAAAAGAAGTGTGTAGAGGAATACGACAAAGGCACTTCCGGCGAATCCCCATTCCTCTCCAATGGTGCAGAAGATGAAATCTGTTTCTTGCTCAGGGACAAAACCATAGGCGGTCATAGGGCCTTGAAGGAATCCTTTTCCCGCCCAACCGCCGCTGCTCACTGCTGCTTTGGCGTGTCGGATGTTATAATCGGCATCGGGGTTTCCAACGTCCATTCCGAACAGCACGTAGATGCGTTCTTTTTGATGTGTTTTGAGAACGCCTTCGAGTCCGCTGTGCACAGCTGCGCTGAAGATCAGTGCCGTCGAAAAACATATGATTGTGGCGCGCCGCACCCGTTTACGGTTTCGGGGGACTACCCACCCTGGAATCAGTTTCCAGAGGATGGTACCCAATGTGATTAGAATCATCCACAACCATCCGATGGAAGATTGGGGTCCAAGAAAAGGATAATTATACGATGATGCTCCGGTTAGAATTGTCGCGATCAGCAGCAATAAGGCACAGAAAACAGCGATCAAAACATTGCCAGATAGGCCTTCTCGGTAAAAGGCAAAAATCAGACCACCATAGACCAATACAGTTCCTGCGTCGGGCTGCAGCATAATCAGAGCGGCAGGAATGCAAACGATTAAGCCGGATTGCACCAGCGTTTTGGCATTTCTGATTTTGCCATTGCTGCGACTGAGGAGCCAAGCCAACATCAAAACAGTTCCCGTTTTGGCAAATTCAGATGGTTGCAGACTGATGGAGCCAATGCCAAACCAAGATTTTGCCCCGCCAACGGTTTTGCCTACCAACAGCACGCCAATGAGCAGAAGAATGTTCACTGCGTAATGGATGACGGTGGTTCGAATGAAAAATTCTCCTTCGATGATCAGCGTAATGGCTGCGATCATGAGCGCTATGCATATCCATGCAAACTGTTTGCCGACCTTGCTGTCGAGGGCAAACCAATCCACGTTTTCAGCACCGCTGGTTGCACTGGCAATGTTCAGTAAGCCCAATACCATGAACGTGAGAACGAGTCCAATCGTTATCCAATCAATGCGCTGTAGGATGGGGGCCGTTCTCCTCATTGCTTGGCGTTTGCGAATGGGTAGGTTGCGCCTTTGACCCGTGATTCCTTCTCAGTCTGCTGAACGCTTCCTTTCAAATAGTGCTCCATCATTAGGCTCGCAATAGGTGCCGCCCAATCGCCCCCAGCTCCGGCATTCTCGACATAAACGCTTAGTGCAATTTTAGGGTCATTTGCTGGAGCGAATGCAATAAAAACCGAGTGATTTCCTTGGGAATCTTGAACGGTTCCGGTTTTGCCACAGACCTTGATGCCTGGAATTCGGGCGAGGGGGGCAGTTCCTTCATCGGATTCGGTCACTGCATTCATGGCTTTGATGACGGGTTTGAAAAGCGCAGGATCAATACCGGTTTGCACCAGAGAATCCATTCCGGCAGGCTTCCCTTTTGATCCGATGGATTGAATCACGTGTGGCGTGCGAAAAGACCCCCTATTGGCCAACGTAGCAGCTAAATTGGCCATGTGAAGTGGCGTTGTAAGCAGCTCTCCTTCGCCAATTGAAATGGAATAAATGGTGGAATAGGCCCATCTTTTTCGACCGTAAAGTTTGTCGTAAAGGGTGGTATCAGGAACCGAACCCGATCGAAGTCCAGGGAAATGCCCTCCCAGATCAGTGCCCAATCCAAAGCGTCGGATTGAAGCAGACCAATCGCCCAGTTGATTGCGGGCTTCTTCAAAGACATTGGACTCCTTACGCGGTTGAATCATGCGCCGCATCACCTCATGAAAATAAGGATTACACGAATGGACAATGGCAGATTCCAAATTGTCATTGGTATGTCCACCGTGGCAACCAATGATGGATCGATTGCATGGAATACGGGTTTGCGTGGAGATGACCCCTCGATCCATGGCGATCAATCCTTGGATCATTTTGAAGATGCTACCGGGCCGATAGGTAGCCCGCATGGTCCGATTGAATAATGGCTTATTGGTGTCGCGCAATAAGCTGTCATAATGGGTTCCGCGCATGCGACCCGTCAGTAAATCGGTGGCATAGCTGGGAGCGCTGACCATGGCCAATACTTCACCGGAATGAGGCTCGATGGCCACAATGCTGCCTCGCTTGCCTTCCATGATGGATTCTCCGTATGCCTGGAGCGCCATGTCCAAGGTGAGATTGATGTTTTCGCCCGGGGTGGGCATGGAGTCGAGCGCTCCTTGTTCCGCGGATTGTCGGTAATCATTTCGAACATCGACCAGGTGAAATTTCACTCCTTCTCTTCCTCTTAGTTCTTCCTCCCACTGCAATTCCAAACCAGATTTCCCTTTGTAATCTCCGAGGTTGTAGCCCTTGTTGGATTGGATGTCATCCCAATCGACTTCGCGGTATTCACCGAGCAAATGACTGGCCAAGCCTGATTCATTGGTGCGGATGGAACGCCGACGTGATTGGATGCCGGCAAAACGCCAAAGTTCTCCTGCGACGGCAGCATACTCAGAAGCGGGCATCTGCTTGCGAATGGTCGAAGGGCGATACGTCGCATAGGCCTCTGCCTTGCGAATGGCTTTTTGAATTTCGTTCGGAGTGAGTCCGATCAATTGAGCGAGCGCAAGCGTATCCATTCCACCGGCGATGCGGCATTGCCGCGGAGTGAACAAAATATCGTACCCGGCTTTGTTGTCCAGAAACAACTCACCGGTCCGATCAAAGATGAGGCCGCGGGCGGGAGCGAGGATTTCACGCTCCTGGGTCAGTCGAGCGGCGTAGTCTTGGAGATTGCTCGAAAGCAATTGAAGCTGTGCAAGGCGTCCGATAAATATTACGGCAATGAGCAGAAAAACACCCCCAATGATCCACTGGCGTTCCTTGAGGTTCATCGCTTTTTTCTTTTTGCTTGCACCAACTGAAGGACCGCGGCAAAAAGGAATAAGCCGAGCAAAGATGAGGTCAGCGCTTTCCCCCACCCCGTGAACATCAGGCTCCACCGCCCGGCTTCCAGTGAGAACAACCATAAGTTGTGGATGCTCAGAGCGGCAAAGGTTCGGACCGAGAACCATTGGATTCCCATGCTTTTGATCGTAGGCTCGTCGGTTACTTCATACCCTTCGCGGGGTGCAAGCAATCGGTTGATGAGGGGTAAAAAAGTGGCCATGGTGATGGCGGCAGAAGTAAATAGGCCACCACCGTAGGCAAAGAAGTCCACGCTCGCTCCAACGAGAGCACTTATTACGAGTAGGACCACAGGCCGAGTATTCAATGGAAGCAACAAGATGCCAAGGGCATGAAAAGCCAAGATTCCCCACCCATTCCATAAGGTGAGGTTTTGGAAGAACAGAACCTGCAATGAAACCGTCAAAAGCAGCTGCAAGGGGATGAGCATCGCGGGATTCATGGCGTTGAGAGATTGACGGTGCTTTGCAATGAATCAAGGAGCTTTCTGTCGGTGGTTTCCGTCAACTGTACATAGCGCAAGGATTGAAAGTTGGCACTCCAATTCACCGGTACGTTCAGAAATTCGCCATCGAAAAAGGGGGGCTCATCTGCTACGATGCCAAAGAGGAGGTCCGGGGGGAAAACCCCTTGAAATCCAGTAGTCAGAACGGAGTCCCCCGGTTTTAAATCGGCACTCCGGGGGATATCATAAAGCACACCGGAGGTAGCGTCAACGCCGTTCCATTTCAAGCGCCCAATGGCTCCCGATTGTCCAATTCGCGCGCTCCAATCCAATCGGTTATGAAGCAAGGGGATACCGATGGAGTATGCATTGGTGGTTTCGATGATCTTTCCAATTGCGGCCCCATTCTCGGTGACACCTTGACCAATTCGGATCCCTTGATCCCGTCCTTGGTTCAAAATGAAGTAGTTCTGGTCCTGCACCCACGTCAAACGGATTACTTCTGCTGCGATGAATTTGCTCCGGTTGCCCTTAGGAGAGGAAGACGATTGTCCGAGGGTGGATCGCAAACGCGCATTCTCCTCGAGCAACTGGATGTTTTGATCCGACAATTCTGTTCGATGGCTCCACTGTGCCAAACGTCCCTGCCACGCACTTTCCCAATTCAAGGCCAACCGCACCCATTTTCCCCTTGGAAATCCGTGGCTGGTCACAAACCAACTCATTGCAAGGCCCTGCAGCAGCATGAAAACCAAGATGACCTGGTACTGAACGATGAAGTTCCAGAGGTTTCTCATGTTGCCATGCGGTGAATCAGTTGCGCATCAAGAAGGTGAATCGTTCGATGTTTTTCAGCGAGATGGCTGTTCCCTTCGCAACGGCGTGGAGCGGGTCTTCGGCTACGTGCACCGGCAACTTGGTCCGGGCAGAAATACGCTTGTCCAACCCCCGCAATAGTGCTCCGCCTCCGGCGAGGTAGATCCCGGTGCGGTAAATGTCCGCTGATAGCTCTGGCGGGGTCTGTTCCAATGCCGAGTGGATGGCTTCTTCAATTTTAGAAATGCTCTTGTCCAACGCCTGGGCGATTTCGCTGTATGAGACGTGGATTTCTTTTGGAATTCCAGTCATCAAATCCCGTCCCCGCACCGGATAATCCTCGGGGGGATTTTCCAACTCAGTGGTGGCAGAACCCACTTCAATTTTGATTTGCTCGGCGGTCCGCTCTCCAATCAAAATGTTGTGCTGTCGGCGCATGTATTCTTCGATGTCAGAGGTGAACTCATCCCCGGCCACACGAATGTTTTTGTCCGTTACGATGCCTCCCAATGCAATGACCGCGATTTCGGAAGTACCTCCTCCGATATCAATGATCATGTTTCCCATCGGCTCTTCGACGTCGATGCCAATGCCTATGGCTGCTGCCATAGGCTCATGGATCAAGTAAACATCCTTTCCCCCTGCGTGCTCGGCACTATCAGCAACCGCCCGTTTTTCAACTTCAGTGATGCCAGATGGGATGCAAATGACCATGCGCAATGAAGGAGTGAACCAGGAATTGCGCTGGTTTATCATCTTGATCATCCCTTTGATCATTTCCTCAGCGGCTTGGAAATCGGCAATGACCCCATCCTTCAGCGGTCGGATGGTTTCGATGTTTTTGTGCGTTTTTCCGTGCATTTGTTGGGCCAGTCGTCCAATCGCTACGATGCGACCGGTGCTGCGATCTTTGGCCACGATACTGGGCTCATCCACGACAACTTTATCTTCGTAATAGATGATGGTGTTGGCAGTGCCGAGATCGATGGCGATCTCTTGCATGAAAAAATTAAACAATCCCATGGTCGGACTTTGGCTAAGTGTGGAAGATCAGGTGTGAACAACCAAATATAAGCATGCTCAGCATCGAATTCCATGCTTTCCGGAAGAAACTATGGGGACATTTTTATTGCCCGGCTTCCGAATGTTTTATCCACCAAAGGCGGAGAAATCAATGCCTGAAATGTCGGGTGCCGGTCATGTACATAGCGACCTCGTTTTCATTGCAGAAATCAATGCTCAATTGATCCTTGACCGAACCTCCTGGCTGAATGACTGCTTGGATTCCCGCTTCTTTCGCCAAAGCCACGCAATCGGGGAAAGGAAAGAAAGCATCGGATGCCATCACCGCTCCGTTCAAATCAAATCCAAATGCCTTTGCTTTGACGACCGCTTGTTTCAGCGCGTCCACCCGGCTCGTCTGTCCTGTTCCGCTGCCCAGCAGTTGGCCTCCTTTTGCAAACACGATGGTATTGGATCGCGTGTGCTTCGCCACTTTCATGGCGAATACCAAGTCTTCGATTTGTGCATCGCTCGCTCCGCGGTTGGTCGCAAGTTTCAAATCGGGAAGGGCTTCTGTTTTCGCGTCCGCTTGTTGCACGAGGTAGCCGTTCAATATCGAGCGAACCGTTGTGGATTGAGCGGCACATGGTTTTTGCACGAGCAAAATGCGGTTTTTCTTCTGTTGCAAAATGGCCAAAGCATCCGCGTCAAAAGCGGGGGCAATCGCTACTTCAAAAAACAGTTCGTGCATCGCCGTCGCCGTCACAGCATCGATGGCTTTGTTGCAAATCAACACCCCGCCAAATGCAGATACGGGATCGCCTGCGAGCGCATCTTTCCAGGCTTCTGCAACGGTTGATCGCGTCGCCAATCCGCACGCATTGTTGTGCTTGAGGACTGCAAATGTGGGATCTCCCGCTTCGAATTCGCGCATCAACTGCACCGCGGAATCAATGTCTAAGAGGTTGTTGTATGACATGGGTTTTCCATGCAATTGATCGAACAGCGCGCTGAGGTCTCCGAAGAAGCGGCCTTCTTGGTGTGGGTTTTCTCCGTACCGCAAAGCAGTTGATTGTCGTTCGGAGAGATTCAATTCTTCAACCGATGCTCCGCCTTGCATCCACTCGTGGATGCGTGTGTCGTAATGCGAGCTGATTCGGAACGCTTGGGTTGCTAGGCTTTGTCGCTCATCCCGAGTCGTTACCCCTTCCCCGTTTTGCAATAGGTCCAATAACGTGCCGTATTCATTCTGGCTCGGAACGATGACCACATCGGCGAAGTTTTTTGCCGCTGCACGAATGAGGGAGATTCCACCAATATCGATCTTCTCAATCACATCTTGGTGCGAACCGCCCTGCACCACGGTCTGTTCGAAGGGGTACAAATCCACGATGACCAAATCAATGTGCGGCAAATTGTATTCCTCCATGTGGGCCACGTCGGCTTCGAAATCTCTCCGATTGAGGATGCCTCCAAACACTTTTGGATGCAGGGTTTTGACCCTTCCCCCGAGGATGGAGGGATAGTTGGTTACTTCTTCTACGGGCACCACTTCAGCTCCCATTTTCTCGAGTGCTACTTGGGTTCCACCGGTGGAATAAATCGTAACGCCCAGTCGTTTCAGCTCGGCCACGATGGGTTCCAAACCTTCTTTGTGAAAAACGGAAATGAGAGCAGATTGAATGCGTCGGGGTGCGTTCATGATGGAAAGAGATTGAAGTCGTTTGGTAAGCACCAAAATTACAATTAAACCCGAAACCATGGCGCGTTTCATGCCCCTCGAATTAGCTTTGTTGACATGTTGTGGTTACGCCTTCTCGGAGAAAGTTTTGCATTTGCTTGGTCAGCCATTGTTACCAACCGTTTGCGTACGTTTTTATCGTTGCTGGGCGTCATGGTGGGAATTTTCATGATCACGGCGGTTTTTGCGGTGGTGGATTCCTTGGAAGACGGATTGAAGAATACATTTAATATCCTGGACGATGAGGTTCTTTTCGTTCAAAAATGGCCCTGGACCTTTGGAGAAGATTACCCGTGGTGGAAATATGTGCAACGCCGTGAAGTAAGCCTCGGTGATATGGACTTGCTCTCGGATCGGCTAACGTTGGCTCAAGATGTCGTTTTCCAGGCGAAGGCAGGGTTGCCGGTAGAGTCTCAAAACAGCCGAATGGAAGGGGTCGGTGTGGTGGCTGTTTCGGAGGGATATGAGGATGTGATTGCGTTGAACATTGGGAAGGGCCGCTATTTTTCTCCCATTGAGGTTGCCGCAGGGCGCAGCGTCGCAGTCGTGGGATATGACGTGGCGATGGAATTGACCGGCAAGGAAGATCCGCTAGGAATGTTCGTTGAAGCGAAGGGGCAGCGGATGGAAATCGTGGGTGTTTTCGCTAAACAAGGGGCATCGATGGTCAACGATGGATTTGACCGTGCCATCGTCATTCCGGCCAAATTTGGCCATCGTATCCTGGATTACAGCCAGGCCACCCAGATCATGGTCAAGCCGCGCGAAGGAATCAGCACGGCAGAGCTGTCAGATGAAATAGTGCAGCAATTTCGATCGGTTCGTCGCCTTCGTCCCTCGGAGGAAGAGGACTTCTCAATCAATCAAATCGGGATGTTGACATCGATTCTGGACTCTATTTTTCAGCAAGTGGAATACGGCGGTTGGTTCATTGGCATCTTCGCCATTCTTGTCGGTTGCTTCAGTGTTGCCAACATCATGTTTGTGAGCGTAAGAGAGAGAACGCGAATCATTGGTGTCCAGAAAGCCATCGGAGCAAAGTCCACTTTCATCCTGATGCAATTCTTGTTTGAAGCGGTCGCATTGTGTGTGATTGGCGCGTTGTTTGCGCTGATCGCAATAGAAGGAATTGTGGCGCTGGTGAATGCCATTGACATTGGTTTTGTAATGGTGGTTCGACCTTCAAGAATCATCATTGCACTAAGTGTAGCGGTGACCTCCGGTTTGGTTGCAGGCCTCGCCCCCGCGCAACAGGCGGCGCGCATGGAACCGGTAGAGGCGATGCGCTCGAATGGTTGATTCTATCCCAGACAAAACCTTAAATTTGAGCATGCGGAAAGTACTGATCACTGGGGCGAATGGACAATTAGGATCGCGGCTGAGCGAGCTAACTTTGCCCATTGAAGCCGAGATGGTGATTTGCAATCGGTCAGAATTGGACATTACAGATGCAGCTTCCATCGAGCGTGCGATCGGCAAGCATCTGCCGAATGTGGTCATCAATGCGGCAGCTTATACTTCGGTGGATCGGGCAGAGGAGGAGGCTGAGCTGGCGCATGCTGTCAACGCTTTAGGGGTTGCAAATCTCGCCCAAACCTGCGCTGCAAACGGCGTGGATTTGATCCATATCAGCACTGATTATGTCTTTGCCGGCGATCAAAACGAACCCTATCGCACGCAGGACGCACCAGCACCGACGGGCGTTTATGGCCGTTCGAAGTGGGAAGGTGAAAAGGCCGTGGCGCAAGCATTTGCAGGAGCCCCGAACGCTCAATTTTGGATCTTCCGAGTGGCTTGGCTCTACGACACTCGTGGGAACAATTTTGCGCAGACGATGATGCGATTGGCGGCAACGGGGAAGGCATTGAGAATTGTGAGCGATCAATGGGGTGCGCCCACGGCGGCCGGGCCATTTGCCTCATTGCTCATGGAAGTTGCCCAAAATTCGGAATTGCTCGAAGCAGGAACCTGGCATTACGGGACTTCGGGTCCTACTACTTGGTTTGATTTTGCCCAAGCCATTTTTGAATGTGAAAAGCTGGTTGTTGAGGCAACTCCGTGCGGAACAGAGGCGTATCCCACGCCGGCAACACGACCCGCCTATTCCTACTTGGATCCCAACCCGCTGATGGAGGCACTTGGACGCAAGCCTGAGCATTGGAAAGACCAAATGAAACGCGTTTTTCAAAAAAAATAGAACATGGGAGCAGAAGCATTGAAAAATCTGGCGCGTGAACGCGCCACAGCTTGGACAGCGAGCCCGTACGACGCGGATACGCGCGCTCGGGTGCAGCAGATGATTGACGCCGATGGAGAAGATCTCGTGGAATCATTTTACACGGATCTAGAATTTGGAACGGGGGGGCTGCGTGGGCTGATGGGACCGGGAACCAATCGCATGAATCCGTATACAGTGGCGCAAGCAACGCAAGGGTTGGCTCAAGACGTTTTAAAGGCAAAACCCCAAGGTGCGCGCGTGGCCATC
>JADHRK010000035.1 GCA_016777435.1 Flavobacteriales bacterium | reverse complement strand
ATCTTAATGGATTTCAGCTTGACCGAACGGACCATTGGCGCCTACCTCAGGCGCACCACGCAATTTAGCAACCTTGAATGGCAAGAAGAAAAGTGGCCGACGGGTTGGACAGGGAGGCGAGACTTGCAATTCCAACCGGATACGCTGACACCAAAAGAATGGGATGCGCAGCGCCCCATTCCATTGTTGAAGCGAGAATCTGACATCTACACCATGACCGATTCCATCATGTCCATGCCGCAGTGGCGCTTTGTAAAAGGCCTCGGGTATTGCCTTGGCACGGGTTATGTGACCAAAGGACCCTTGGAAGTTGGTGCTTGGTGGTCAGCATTCACACAGAATCCCGTGGAAGGCAATCGGTTTCGATTGGACCTCCGAACATCCAACGCCTGGAGCACACGATTCATGCCTAAAATCTTCGCTGCTTATGGCACGGAAGACTTGCGTTGGAAGGCCGGATTCAGCGCCCGGTACATTCAAAGAAAAACACCTAGAACGGAGTTTTTATTTGAAATCAAACGGGACCTGGAGCAGCTCGGGATGATCGGCCTCCTCAGTCAGGGACAAGCCTTCACCTCTGCGTTTCGCACCGATTCGGTCAATTCGCTTTCGGAAGTGCAGCGGGCAGAAGTGTCGGTGCTTCATGAATTTGGTCCGGGATTTACCGGCTTTTTCGAATGGCGCCACCGACAAATCGGTGCACTCGGCGACTTGGAATTCTTAGAACCTGTGACCGCAGAGCCGGTAGATCAGTTGGTAACTTCCGAAGCGAGTCTTGTACTTCGGTTCGCCAAAAAAGAGCGATTCGTGGGCGGAGAATTCGAACGGGTAAGCTTGGGAACCGAATGGCCAATTTTAACCGCAAAAATGACCTTGGGAGTGCCGAATGTGATGGGGTCGCAATACCAGTACACACGATGGACCGTTGAAGGAGAAGATGAAATGCGACTGGGATGGTGGGGGCGGTTTGAATGGTACGCCCAAGCTGGATTTTACCAGGGAAGTGCGCCCTTTGCGCTCATGGAAGTGGTCCCGGCTAGCGGCACCATCCTCCTCAGTGATGAAGCGTTTAGCATGATTAATCTTTACGAGCGAGTGACAGACCGCTGGGCAACAGGCTTGCTTGAATGGCATGCGGAAGGATTGGTATTGAATCATGTGCCGTTGATCCGCCGATTGAAGTTGCGCGAAGTCATCGGAGTCCGGAGCATCGCAGGTGGATGGGATGAAAAACACGAGTCTTTACTGGAATTACCGGAAAACACCACCGGTTTGAATGGCACCTACACCGAGTGTTCCGTTGGGCTGGAAAACATTTTGGGGGTCTTTCGCGTTGATGCGGTGTGGCGCACCGATCGGCCTGTGGACCAGTTGGAAAGTTGGGGCATTCGCTTCGGCTTCGGAGCTGAAATATGATGCATGCCCGCCTTACTTTTACGCTATGAACCCTTCCGAGACTTCACCGAAACGATTGCATGCCAAGGGCCTAGTCAAGCGATATGGCCAGCGCAAAGTTGTCGACGGCGTCTCACTTGAGGTCAAAGAGGGTGAAGTCGTGGGATTACTCGGGCCCAACGGCGCCGGAAAAACAACGAGCTTCTACGCGGTGGTCGGTCTTGTGCAGGCCGATGAGGGGCAAGTCTTTATCGATGACACCGAAATCACCCAACGCCCCATGTATCAGCGGGGAAGGATGGGGTTGGGCTATTTGCCCCAAGAAGCTTCGGTATTTCGCAAACTCTCCGTTGAAGACAACATCGCTGCTATTTTGGAACTGCAACCTCTCAACAAAGCGGCACAACAGGAGAAGCTAGAGAGCTTATTGAACGAATTCGGCCTCCAAAAAGTCCGAAAGTCCATGGGCGATGTTTTGAGTGGCGGAGAACGCAGGCGAACGGAAATTGCGCGGGCATTAGCGACGGACCCACAATTCATCCTGCTCGACGAACCATTTGCCGGCGTGGATCCCATCGCAGTGGAAGACATCCAGCGCATTGTCGAGCAGCTCCGTTCCAAGAACATCGGCATCCTCATCACCGACCACAATGTCCAAGAAACACTGCACATCACAGACCGAGCATACCTCCTTTTCGAAGGTCGTATCCTGAAACACGGTACAGCAGAAGAATTGGCCTCCGATGAGCAAGTCCGCCGGGTTTATTTGGGGCAAAATTTCGTGCTGCGGGATCGGGGATAACGATTCCCTCGGCCTCAGCGAAGGCCCTGCTGCGCCAATATGCGCGCCACGTATTTTCCGATCACATCAAACTCCAAATTCACGCGATCTCCTGGGTTCAACCCCCCCAAATTGGTGTGTTCCCAGGTGTAAGGGATGATGGCAACGGAAAAGCCCTCGGGATGAGAGTCAACCACCGTCAAGCTCACGCCATTGACCGTAATGGAACCTTTCGGGACGGTGATGTTTTCTGGCGAAGCCTCATGTTCGAAATGCAGGACCCAACTACCGTTGGCATCCACCACTTGATGCAAGGTGGCTGTGGCATCCACGTGTCCCTGCACCAAATGCCCATCCAAGCGACCTCCTAGTGAAGTGCAACGCTCCAAATTCACCGCGTCTCCCTCCTTCCAGTCCCCCAAATTCGTGCGGTCCAACGTTTCTTGAATTGCCGTGACCACAAATCCTTCCAAATCCTTTTTCACGACCGTCAGACACACCCCATTGTGGGCAACACTTTGGTCAATTTTCAATTCGTCCGTGAAAGCCGATGCCAACTTAAAATGGACATTAGCTCCTTCCTGTTCGATGCTCAAAACCTTTCCTATGCCCTCGATAATGCCTGTAAACATTGTTCACTCGTTTGCGGGTAAAACACCGTTGATCAATTGAAGTTCACCGGAGAAATTTTCCTCGACAAGACCCACCAGTCGAATCGTGAAGACCTTCGCGGTGTAGTAATAGACTCCGTCCGAACACATGCCACCCTCCCGGTGCATCCCATTCCAATGTATACCTGGGTCATTGGTTTGATAGACCTCTTCCCCATTGCGATTGAAAATTCGGACATCCACGCTATCGACAAACTTCCATGGAAATGCTTGAAAGTGGTCATTCACCTCATCCCGGTTAGGTGTAAAAACGTTGGGCAGGAAGTAATAAGGACAATTGTCCACGCAAACCGTGTCACTCAAGGCGCTCTCATTCCGTCGCAAAGTTCCGTCCGGTCCCGGCATGATGCTGTCCAAAGCGGACACGGCAAAACACCCCGCTATGGTGCCAAATTCCCCCGATTCATTCCAAACGTATTCCGAAGCCAACGGATCCTCAAATAAGGCAATGGGCCGCAGCGAATCACCCAAAACTGGCGCCCAATGCAGCTGATAAGCCATCACATCATCCGCGCATTCAAAATCAATATCCCAGGCCATGGCATTCACTTCTGCAATGCAATCCGGATCCAGCGCAAATACTGGCGGACACGGTGGGGTAAAATCAAATGGAATGCCACAAGCATCTTGGCTCCAATTGCTTAATTCATATGGAATGCCGGGACCGTCGTATGCCCCAATCGCCCGCACCCGATAACAATAAGGCGTATTGTTGACCAAGCCACTATCCGTGAAGGTTGGCACCGTTGCTGAGCCAATCAAATTGAAGACGCCCATGGCATCTTCGCGATAAAACTCAAACGATGCATTCGTCCAAGGAACATCGTTGGTGACATTCAAGGTCAACTGATTGTCATTGGGCTGGATGGTGAGCCAAGGCGTAGGTCCACGGGATGAAATTCCGATCTCATCGCTGCCGCTGAAACAACTTACGCGGTAGCTCCAGTCCGATTCCATCGTGTTGACCCCTGCGTGCGTCCATGTTGTGTCGGGGTTGACAAGGAAATTACTCGGCGTGGATTCATAAACGAGTATCTCAGACTCTTCTTCGCCCACAGCAGATCCAAACAATTGATAAGAATAAGGCCCCGGGAACACCAGTGTATCTGCATCGGTAGGTGGTGACCAGGCCACATCGATGGCACCCGCTTCGGCGGTTTCCGCAACAGAAGCCTTCGTCATTACCGGAATGTCCTTGCGAATGGTGGCACATACCTCATCGCTGGCCAAGGATTCTCCGCTTCCGGGCCATTCCGTGACGATGCGGTAGCAATAAGTCGCTCCATACGACAGGGTCGACGTGTCAATCCACTCGGTAACATTCAATCCTTCCACCGTATGCACCCATTCGTAACCCGTGGATTCCGGCACTCCCGTTTCGCAGTATTGGGGGGACCATTCAAGCGAATCAATCCTCCGGTAAACATGATACGTTCCCTGATCCACCTTCCATGCAGGTAATTCTGAGACGCACTCGTTTGAATTCCAGTCGACAATAATGCTGTTCCCTACGGGCGTGGCTCCACCCACAAAAACACCTGGCGCAATGACCTTAATCTGAAAGGATTCCAAATCCATCAATTGCACTTGACCGCTGTTATCCTCTGCTCGCACAACCACTTGGTAAGGGGTCTCGCGCACCTCCGTGCAGGTCGGAGACCACACGAATTGACCAATCCCAGCTCCAAGATTGGTGAAGTTGGCTGGATTAACAACTTCCGTCAATGGACCACCAATGGCGTCGAGAATCACGCCATCATCATCCGGGTCACTCGCGTTGGCCAAAAGCGAAAGAAAGGATCCCGCCACGACACATGTATCTGCGATAGGTTCCAATTCAGGCGGCTGATTCGTGCACATCTCTACGGTGATTTGCATGTCACGCACGACTTCTCCAACCAAAATCAGGGTCCCACCCACTTCACGCCATTCCTGAATGCGAATGGCAACATTGTAAATCCCTGCTATTTCCGGTGCGTCCCAAATCACATCGCCATAAACCGGATCGATGCTAAACGTGTCATCACCAGGACTCACCTCTTCGGGTGGGAAATAGTCTGGGATAATTTCACTGTTGAATCCACGACAAGGAACCAAATCATATGTGAGGAGGTCCCCGTCGGGATCGTGCGCCCCTGGGTTGTGAATCCACGGTTGAAAGAGGCAGGCATTTTGCTGCGCTGGATTGAGCAATTGGACCGAACTGTTGTGGCCCGCTTGTGGGTCGATAATGAGCAGAGTGGTAATGGAAAAAGGGACATCAACGGACCCGGGAATATTCAAAACACCGTTGTTCCGATTGGGGTCTTCCACCTGAACCTCGTAGACGCCTGGTCCTCCATAGGTATGCAATCCGCGGTAAAGATTGATTTGCACTTCATCCTCAAGCAAGGTTTCGCTTTCGCGCTCGAGGCTATCAACGGGCGCGCCATTTTCATCCCCCCAGTAGAGATAAAGCCAAGGGCGATCGGCGGGCGCCGTGGCCTTGGTGTATGTGGTAATAAGGATTTCATACGTCAAGCCGCTGACGTGCGTGTACGTGATCTCGCCTGCTCGATTATGGGTTGCCAACGCGGGGTTCGCAGCAGCGGACCCGAGCAAAATCAACACAGAAACAACGAACCGCAATGCACTCCATTGCTTGCGCAGTGGAGTGCGGACGGAGGCATTGTGAAACGCAAATAAATTGCTTGAAAAAACCATGTACACTTGCAAGTTAGGACATGGAGTGCATCCGTTACCTTTGCAATTGCAAATGGCTTCCAAAAAAAACCCAACACGCATCGGTTTCAGTTGTGGCGACCCAAATGGGATCGGCATTGAAACATTGATTCAGGTATTCGCCGACAGCAGAATGTTCCGCGAAGCAACGCCTGTTTTGTATGCCACCCAAAACCTCGTAGAATCAGCCCTCGAACTCGTGCCGGATGCCAACCAACTGAAATGGGAGGTTGTCGATGGCGCGGAAAAGGCGCGGAACAATCAATTGAACATTGTTTCCATCCAAGACGATCCTTGGGAAATTCAATGGGGACAGGTGAGCGCTGCTGCCGGTGATTTTGCGATGACATCGTTGGAAACGGTTGTGAACGACTTAGCCGCTACGAAAGTTGATGTGCTCGTGACGCTGCCCATCAACAAGGAAGCCATGCGAATGGGCCAATTCAAGCATCCAGGTCACACGGAGTATTTGGCTGATTTTGCCAATGTCGATGAAGTGCTGATGCTCCTCGTCGCAGGCGACCTTCGGGTTGGCATGTGCACCGGGCACATCGCATTGAAGGACGTTTCGGCCAAGTTGAACGCAACATTGATTGTCGAAAAGGCACGGCTCATGCACGATTCGCTGGTCCGTGATTTCGGGTTAGCGCAGCCGCGCATAGCCATTTTGGGCCTCAACCCGCACGCCAGTGACAATGGACTCATGGGGGATGAAGAAAAACAAATCATCGCCCCTGCCGTTCGGGATCTCGCGTCTGAAGACAAGATTGTCATGGGACCTTATGCAGCAGATGGCTTTTTTGGGTCGGGGGCTCACAAACGATTTGACGGGGTGTTAGCGATGTACCACGATCAGGGACTTGCCCCGTTCAAGGCGCTGAGCTTCGGAAACGGCGTGAACTTTACCGCTGGTCTTCCCGTTGTCAGAACGAGCCCGGATCATGGAACAGGATTCGACATCGCCGGGCAAGGGCTCGCCAATGGCAATTCTTTGCGGTCGGCTATTTTCTTGGCTCGGGACATCCGTTCCAACCGACAAGAGCACCGAGCCTTAACGGCTAACCCACTCAAAATCAATGAGAATTACCGACGGGAAGACAGCCGTCGCGATTGATAGGTCGTGCATTTGCCGAACCGGATTCTTCTCACTACCTTTGCACTCCCCAAAATGAGGAGGTTATGGATTATCTGGCACCCTATCGAATTGCGTTCGTGGGACTAAAGCCCGGGAAACACGACTTTCAAATGAAGGTGGATCCGCCGTTCTTTGAATCTTTTCCCCATTCAGAAACCGACGAAATCGTCGGAGATCTGTCTGTCACACTTGACAAACTAGGCGCTCGCATGCACTGCGAAGCCGAATTCAAGGGCGTTGCGAAACTCCCCTGTGATCGGTGCTTAGAACCGGTTGAGTTGACATTGACATTTTCGGAACGACTGATTGTTCAATTGGGTGAGCTCACGGATACGGACGAAGAAATTTGGACGTTAGGCCCTGAGTGTCACGAATTAAATCTCAGCCAACCGGTATTTGAATGGTTGCATTTGAACTTGCCCAGCAGGCGGCTTCATGAGACCCAGGACGAATGCGATCCTGAAATCATGGAGTTTCTGGTGAGTGGATCAAATACAAAATCTGCTGATCCTCACGGGTCGTCAGCGGATGATGGAAAAGATGAGGACAAGGATATAGACCCCCGTTGGAACGCATTGAAAGATTTGAAATAAACCGTCATGGCACATCCCAAAAGACGCCAAAGTAAGGCAAGAACGCGAAAGCGTAGAACACACGATGCATTGACTGCTCCGCAAGTTGCAGCATGCCCAACAACTGGACAGCCTCACCTCTTCCACCGCGCTCATTGGCACGAAGGAAAGCTTTATTACAAAGGAAAAGTGGTGATGGAAAAGGCCGAGGCCTGATTTCCGAAAAAAAATGATGTCTGAATCCCCTCTTCCGGAGCGGTGATTCAAAGGAATGAGAGCCCCTGGGTTCTCATTTTTTTTTCAAAACTTTAAATTGCTGCAGTTCATCCACAAAGGCCTCTTCAAAAGGGTATAACTTCCTGTGTCGCGCATGGATGCACCCGCTAACTTTATCCGCTATTTTACTCACCAACGCCTGATTAGACCATGCGCGCTACTATAACTGCTGTTGCGGGTTATTTGCCCGATGATGTCCTTTCCAATGCCGACTTGGAAAAGATGGTGGACACCAATGATGAATGGATCCGCACCCGAACCGGAATTGAAGAGCGTCGAATCCTCAAGGATCCGACCAAAGCAACATCGGATATGGGCGCCGAAGCGGTCAAGACACTCTGCGAGAAGCGCGGGATGGATGCCGCCGAAATTGATCTCATTATTGTCGCAACCGTGACGGCTGACATGCACTTCCCCTCCACAGCCAACCTCATTGCCCACAAAGTTGGTGCAGTGAATTCGTGGGGATATGACCTAAGTGCAGCCTGTTCTGGGTTCATTTTTGCTCTTACCACTGGGGCCAAATTCGTTGAAAGCGGGCAGTACAAGAAGGTCGTCATCGTCGGTGCCGACAAGATGAGTTCCATCATCGATTATACGGATCGTACAACGTGCATTCTTTTCGGCGATGCGGCTGCGGCGGTATTGCTGGAACCCTCGGAAGAGCACGGGATTATTGATCATAAGCTTCACGTCGACGGAAATGGCGCCAATTTTCTACGCCAAAAAGCAGGCGGATCCTTGTTCCCGCCCACACACGAGACCGTTGAGAACAAAGAACATGTCATCTGGCAAGATGGTAAGCCGGTATTCAAAGCAGCCGTCAAAGGAATGGCGGACGTCAGTTATGACATCATGCAGAAAAACAATTTGAAACCGGATGATGTAGCCTGGTTGGTTCCCCACCAAGCCAATTTGCGTATCATTGACGCCACACAGCGTCGCATGGGACTTCCTAAAGAGAAGGTCATGATCAACATCCAGAAATACGGCAACACCACTGCCGCTACGATTCCATTGTGCCTAATGGATTGGGAAACCAAGCTGAAGAAGGGGGATAATATTATCCTAGCCGCTTTTGGTGGAGGCTTCACATGGGGTGCGGTATACCTGCAATGGGCATACGATACCCATTAATCTGAACCCATTGGTACGTGGTTCAAAAAAATCCAACCTAAATTCGCTCCTTAAATTGTCAGATTATGACCATTAACGAAATTCAAGACCTCATCAAATTCATCGCCAAGGCGGGAGTCACAGAGGTCGAAATCGAAAAAAAGGATTTCAAGATTACCATTAAATCTGAAATGCCTAAAAAGAAGAAGGGCTTTGGCGAAGCTGAAGCCACCATTCAAGTGCCCGTGGCAATGGCCGCTGGCATGGCTCCAGTTGCTCCTGCTCCCGTCACCGTGGCTGCAGCCCCTGCAGCTGAGCCCCCAGCGCCAAGTGCCGACGACGGCGAAGAAAACAACTACATCACTGTGAAATCTCCAATGATCGGGACCTTCTATCGAAGACCAGCCCCAGACAAGGAGTCCTTTGTCGATGTCGGTGATACCACGAAGGTGGGCGATACCATCTGCGTCATCGAAGCGATGAAGTTGTTCAATGAAATCGAATCCGAAGTGACTGGAAAAATTGTCAAAATCCTTGTCGATGACAATTCTCCAGTTGAATACGATCAGCCTCTTTTCTTGGTGGATCCCGCCTGAATCCAATTGCCATGTTCAAGAAAATTTTGATTGCGAACCGCGGGGAGATTGCCCTGCGAGTCATCCGCACATGCAAGGAGATGGGCATCAAAACAGTGGCCGTGTATTCCACAGCTGATGCCGACAGCCTTCACGTGCGTTTTGCTGACGAGGCCGTCTGCATCGGTCCCCCCAAAAGCGCTGAATCCTATTTGGATATTCCAAAGATCATTGCTGCGGCAGAGATCACCAACGCAGATGCGATACACCCCGGCTATGGCTTCCTCTCGGAGAATGCTGACTTTTCGCGCATTTGCGCTGAAAACCACATCAAATTCATCGGAGCAAGCCCGGAAATGATCGAGGCCATGGGAGACAAGGCATCTGCCAAGGCGACCATGAAAAAAGCGGGAGTTCCAACCATTCCCGGGAATGAAGGCATCTTGGAAAGCTTGAAAGAGGCAACTAAAATTGCAAAGAAAATCGGCTATCCCGTAATGCTGAAAGCAACTGCAGGAGGCGGTGGAAAAGGCATGCAAGTCTGTCACGACGAAGAAGGTCTCGCTGAAGGCTGGGAATCGACACGCCGAGAGGCCGGTGCGGCGTTTGGCAACGACGACATGTACATGGAGAAGTTCGTGGTTGAACCACGGCACATTGAAATTCAAATCGCTGCCGATCAACGAGGAAAAGCGTGTCACTTGTCCGAGCGCGACTGCTCGATCCAACGCCGCCATCAGAAATTGGTGGAGGAAACCCCTTCGCCATACATGACCGACAAACTGCGCGAAAAGATGGGCAAGGCTGCCATCAAAGCGGCAGAAGCAGTAAAGTATGAAGGTGTTGGAACCGTGGAGTTCCTCGTGGATGCACACCGGGATTTCTATTTCATGGAAATGAACACCCGAATCCAGGTCGAGCATACCATCACCGAGGAAGTTGTCAATTACGATTTGATCAAGGAGCAAATCAAATTGGCTGCGGGCGAGAACATCAGCGGCAAAAATTATTATCCCCAGATGCATGCGATTCAGTGCAGGATCAATGCAGAAGATCCCGATCGGAATTTTGCACCTTGTCCCGGATTGATCACAGATTACCATGCGCCCGGCGGGCACGGCGTTCGCCTAGACACGCATGTTTACTCAGGATATAGCATCCCTCCTTATTATGACTCGATGATTTCGAAACTCATCGTTGTCGCGCAAACTCGCGACGAAGCCATTTTGAAGATGCAACGCGCATTGGATGAATATGTCATTGAAGGGGTGAAAACCACCATTCCATTTCACCAACGATTGATGCGCCACGAGCGCTTCAAGAGCGGTGATTTCACGACCAAATTCATGGAAGAGGAAACGGTATAATCCGTTCTAATTTCAACGCTCCATCGAAGCCTATGCAAAAGCCGTTTCAGACCTTGGAACGGCTTTTTTGCAACATCAGCGTTGTGGAGTGGCCTTTCACAAAAGGAATTACCGCGACTTTCCCTCCATAACCAGCCACTTCGCGGGACCCAACGATGTAATTTTTTGCTTCGCGATCCTGAACCTTCGGGTCGTAGTCTCCGCCCTTGACCAACACATCCGGCCGAATCTGCATGATCAACTCAAGCGGTGTCTCTGAGGAGAAAATCACCGCTACGTCCACAGAACGCAGCGCTTCCAGCACCAATTTTCGGGATGCTTCGTCATTGATAGGCCGCTCTGGGCCTTTGCCGAGCTTGCGAACACTGGCATCGGAATTGACCGCGACCACCAAGCGATCGCCCAATTGACGTGCGCCGCGCAAATACGTGACATGGCCTGCGTGCAGCAAATCAAAAACACCATTGGTAAAGACGATGGTATCGCCCTTCGATTTCCAATGGTTCAAGCTGGCTGTCAATTCTGGACTCATCGCAGGCATTCAACGGGGGGGGATTAAAGGGAGCTCGCGGTCTTTACGAATCCGAAACCACATCAAAGCGAGGTAAGCAATGCCACCAGTGATAACAATCATCGCTGTTTGTGTCATCCAAATCACGTTGGCAACCGCGAACCCCAATTCTTGAGCATACCCCAAAGCTGAGAAACCAAGCATCACCGCCCAGTGATAGGCTCCGACCCCACCCGGCGCGGGCATGACCATTCCAAAACCGCCAGCGACCATGATAAAAAGGGCCTCCGTAATCGAAATGGATGCAACCGAAGCGATGGACTTGAAAATCACCCAAGCCATTAAGAAGTACATGCTCCAAATGAAAAAGGTGTGGAACAAGAACATTCCTTTCCGCCTCATTTGCCGAATGCTATTTAGCCCTTCCAAAATGCCCTTGAGAAAGGATGCTACCTTCCGTGCGAAGGGCAATTCCAAGAGGGATTTTCGTTTCAACCAGAGCAGGCCGAGCACCAACAACATTCCACACGCACCTGCAATGGCATTGGTTGCATCAGGCATTTCAGCCCCTTCCAACAACTGAAAGAAGGCCGGTATATTGGCAATGATGGCAATGGTCGTCAACGCGATGAGGATGACAAAATCCACCACGCGTTCACTGATCACCGTGCCAAACAATTGATCTACCGGAATATCATCGGTCTGATTCAGAGCAGCGCACCGAGCGAGCTCACCGCTGCGTGGGATAAACGTATTGGCGAAGTAGGCGAAAGTCACCGCATGCACCGTGCGCAGAGGTGAGGGCTTATGGCCCAGAGGGTCGAGCATTATCACCCAACGCAAGCCACGGCTCACAATGGCCAAATAGCCCATGAGAAAGGACACAATCAGCCCTCCCCAGGAGGCAGAACGCATGTCATTCCACAGCGCTTCACGATCATCTATCATCGAAAAAGCCATATAAAAAAGAAGAACTCCTATGCCCAAAAATGCCAAGTAAATCAAAGCTTTTCGAATATTCATGCGGTCAACTTATTGGTAGCCGTGTCTGGGAAAACAAGCTTTGGAACATGCGTTTCCGCTTCTTCTGGGGTCATGTGACCATATGCTATGATGATAATGACATCTCCCACCTGTACACGTCGCGCCGCAGGCCCATTGAGTCCTACTTGACCGCTCCCACGCTCTCCCAAAATCGTGTATGTCTCAAAACGTTCGCCGTTATTGATGTTGACAATCTGAACCTTTTCACCTTCGTACAATCCCGCTGCATCCAGCAAATCTGGATCGAGGGTGATGGAACCGATGTAATTCAAGTCCGCTTGTGTTACGGTCAAGCGGTGGAGCTTTGCGCGAAGCATGGTGATCAACATGCTGCAAAAGTAAGAAACACTCCTGCATCACAGTGATTGAAACTCGGGTTCTTCCGTGCAGAAAAACTTATTGGAGCGGAACCCATCGCAATTCCACCCTGCGGTCAAATTTTGAGGCCCCAAAGGAGCCGAGCGAACCCTTTCCCTCACACACGATTCGGTTTGGATCCATTCCTGTAGCAAGTGCCACTGTTTTCGCATGCTCTGCGCGCAGTTTTGACAACGCTTCGTTTTGTGCTGCCGATCCACTAGCATCGGCATAACCCACAACTTCAAGCTTCCATTGATCGGGCCATTCTCCCAATCCAGTCTTTGCTCGATTCAGCCACTTGAGCAGTTCCACACGCTCGTTTTCCGCCAATTGAAACCGTGACTTTTCAAATCGCCCAGTCCACACCGCTGCTTCTTTATTCAATTGGCTCCAATCCTCCCCGTTTGGCCTCGGCCATCGGCCCAATGCGTCCAATGGCAACAAATCAAAAACAAAAGCCGAGCCGCCTTCTATGCGGTAACTCCGAATACGCCTCCATCCCTTCCAATATTCGGCTTCACAGGATCCGTCTGCGCATCGCTCAAACACGTGGCAAACGGCTCCGTCCGGAATGCTCTCTCTTCCGTCTACTGCTGTGACTTCAACGGACATGGCCGCGTCTAACTTGATGCTGCCCACCCGCACGCGTCCTGCACCATCGGATTGACCGGAAAACACGTGCGCCCCTCCTCGCTCCTGAATGTTCACCTGAAGTCCACTCATGGGAGCGCGTTGAAAGCGAAATTCCAAGGCAAATTCAGCCCGCTCGCTTTCTTTCTGTGATGGCGGCCCCGCCCACCACAAATCCATTCCACTCCCGACCATTCGCGCTGCAGCCAAATAGAATCCCGCTTCATTTCCTTCCCCCGCTGGAATCGCGGCCAATTCATCTCCGGGAGAATTCAACGGAGCCGGTAGCGGCTGAGCACTGCCGTAATTGTCTGCACGAAGCGATTGAAACACATCAAAACCGCCCAGGCCATCCGTCCTCCCATTGGAAGCGAATAACAGCGTTCCCGAATGGAAATTTGGAAACACTTCGTCGCCATTCGTATTCAAACGCGTCATCGGTCTAGGGATACTCCACCCGCCCTCCGACTCCTGGGCCATGTACAAATCGAAATCACCCGCGGATTCCGCCGCGCTCATGACCAAAACGCCCCGTGCTTCGTCAATTGCGACGTGCTGGACGGCCTCAAATCCCGGCCAATTGGCACTTGAGAATGCCCGCAACACAACGGAATGTGGGGATTCAAAATCGGTCCAACCCTGCGTGCGTTGGGATTCCCAATCCGATTTTTCTTGCCGAAACCAACCCCGGTTTCCTTTGTCGTCATCCGAACGGTCTGAGCGACTGAAGTAGATCGTCCGACCGTCCCATCCGATGAGCACTTCGTCATCCGTTGTATTCAAGTTTTCGAGCGGAGTCAGCGTATAACCGTCGAATTGAGCGGAAAGTTTGGGCCCAGAAGTCCCGAAAACCAAGAGCAATGCGATGGCCTGAAAACCGCTCCGAATGGCGAGATCAATGGAGTGTTTGCCGTGGCTCATTGTCCTTTTGATTGCTCCTTTTTCCACGCGTTGCATACCTCTTGTGCCGAAGCATACCAATCCTCTCCAAAACGTCGAATTAAAGCTGTTTTGCAAAAGTCCAACACGTTGGTTTGACTGGCAGCACCGCAGGTACGTGCGGCGTCACAAATGGGCCATTGGTGAACATTCAGTGCTGAAAAATCCTGCAATTCCTTGATCCGAATGGGATAAAGATGGCACGAAATGGGTTTGGGCCATTGGGTCTCCCCCCGCCTCCACGCCTGCTCGAAAGCACACTTCGCCGTGCCATTTGCATCAAACGTTGCATAAACGCACTCTTTTCCATTGATGATGGGCGTGACATAATCGCCATCCTGGTCCACTTCAAACAATCCCACTTGTTCGATGACTTTCATCGCCTCAGGACGCAAATGCGGTTTGATGACATCGAAAACCTCTTCAATTTTTTCCAACTCATCCTCTTCTAGCGGCGCTCCACTCTCTCCTTCGACGCAGCATGCGCCCTTGCATTTGGAAAGGTCGCACGCAAACATGGCCTCAAACACATCTTCCGAAATCAGCGTATCTCCCAATGCAATCATGCAAGCGAAATTAAATCGAAGAGTTCGAACCACCGCAAGAAGGGCAGGAAGAGTTAACTTTGGTAACATGCGGAACGGCTGGAAAAATGGGAATCGAGTGATTCTAGATCGGTGGAGAAGGATTCAACCGTTGAATGCAAAAAGGAT
>JADHRK010000034.1 GCA_016777435.1 Flavobacteriales bacterium | reverse complement strand
CCTGTGATATCCGTTGGCTTCCTTCAACTTGTTCGCAACGGATGTGGTGCCGATCGAGAAACGCGACCAACTCTCGCACTCGGTGTTCATTCTGAGTGTTTACGGGAATGCAATAGGCATCGAATCGTCCAGTAGGATTGGTGCGATTCATATCGAAAAATTCCGCCATTTGATCCACCAATGTTGTGCTGAGTCTCGCGCTGGTGAAGAGCGCTTCAAAACTGCTGGAGACGTGATTTTCAATGCGCTGTTCAAGGCTCAACAAGTCTCCAGAATTCTTCTCGACCAATACACCTGCGCCACCGCTTCCGCCTTGTTCGTAGGTCATACCAATGGAGCCGTTGTAAATGGGGTAGGTGTCCCCGTAGCTGGGGTACAGCAAATCAAAGGATTCTCGGGTGTAATACAGTTCTCCTCGGTCATCGAAATCCTTCGAAGTAGCTTTTCCAATTTCTGCTTGGAATGCGCGCTGCCAATCGGTGATGGCTTCATGGTACGGTTCTGTCGCAGGGGCGAAATAATACGGGGAGTTGTAACCCATCTCATGATAGTCGCAGTGCACATGTGGCATCCACTCATGGTATACCTTCGAACGCATTTGACTTTCAATTTGCTTTTGCCATGCCCAATCGCGGTTCAAATCAAACAAGTAATGGTTGGGACGGCCTCCGGGCCATGGTTCATCGTGCTCGAAAGCCATCGGGTCGGCATTCGGATCAGAAGAGGCGTACTGATTGAACCAGTTGGTATATCTGTCGTGGCCATCCGGGTTTAGACAGGGATCAATCAAAACGATGATGCTGCGCAACCAATCTTCACCGGCCTGAACTGCCATGGCAGTTTTGTGCATCACTTCCAATGCCGCTTCTGTGCAGACCGCTTCATTTCCGTGAACATTGTAGCTCAACCATACAACAGCTACATCATCCCATCGCTCAAGGCCGGGACCACCTTCAATGCGATCCAAGTGTTGTTGTTGGAACGATTCCAATTCCTTCAGGTTTTCCGGATGCGACAGGACAAGCAGTTGCAACGGTCTTCCTTCTTGGGTCGTTCCGTACGAAATCAAGGAAGAAGACGGAAGTGCTTCGTGGAGGTAAAACGTGTAATCCACTACACGGTGGTGCCCGGTGAAGGTGGAGCCCAATTCATAACCAAGAAATTCCGTGGGAGAGACGAGGCTCGTTTGGGCTTGGATTCCAAACGACACCAATGCTGAAATGATCAATCCCGCTAGCCGCGAGAGAAAAGTGCTGGTTTGTTCTTGCATGAGGGCAAGTTAACCACGGACGGCCTTTCAGTTGCCTTTGGCAAAAGAGAGGATGGCTTCGCCCATCGGGTCAACGCCACTGCGGAGTGAACTCACGAGTTTCCCTGATTCATCCACGAGAAACTTGTGGAAGTTCCACATGACTTTATTGTCACTAGATCCATTTTTATTTTCGTTGCAAAGCCATTGGTACACGGGGTGCTGGTTTTTGCCGTAGACGTCGATTTTGTCCATCATTTGAAAAGAAACCCCGTAGTTTTTCGTACAGAAGTTGGAGATGTCCTCAGCAGTTCCTGGCTCCTGTCCGCCAAAACCATTGCACGGGAAGCCGAGGATGATGAAATCATCCGCATTGGTGTTTTGTTTCAATTTCTCTAGCCCTTCGTATTGGCGTGTAAAACCGCATCTCGAAGCGGTATTGACGATAAGCACGCGCTTACCTCTCAAAGATTCAAAGTCAAATTTTTCGCCGTCGAGTGTCAATGCCTCAAGATTGTAGAATGATTCCATGGGTTCATTGGATGAGAACGTGTCGATTTGTTTTGTCATTTTCCATGCGCTCAATGCGATGATTAGTGCAATTGCACATGCCACGGTTATTATTATTTCGGCGAAAAATCTCATATTGTTCTTTTATGTTAAGAAAACTCAACCCACGTGGCAAATGTTCAAAATCTCCATTTTGTTTGCATCTAATCAAGGTCCCTTCCATTTTTTGCGGGTGCTTGCACTGCTGACGATGATCATTGGAGCGAGTTCCGCCATGGCACAATGTGCGAATTTTGGTGCGTTTAACATTGGGGATGATGTTGAAATCACCTGCACTGATTCGTGCATCACGTTGCTTTCGCCAAGCATCGCCAGCGTAGCCGCGAGTGGATCCGATTATGAAATAGAAGAGATTGATTACGCCTTGCCTTATCCTTTTAATCAGGGGACTGTCGCCATCAGCACTGGAGACGATGATTTTGCCGCAGCGACCAATGTTCCGATCGGATTCACCTTCAACTTCTACGGAAACGACTACACGCAATGCCGCATCTCTCCCAATGGATGGATTTCATTTGATCTATCCGAGAACGCTCCCTACAATCCACCGGGCACCATCCCCGGCGCCAACATGCCCCTGAATAGTATCATGCCGGTGTACAGCGATTTGAATCCCTCGACTTGCGGGAATGTGCGGTACAATACATACGGCGTGGCGCCTTGCCGTGAATTTGTTGTCTCTTACAATGCGGTATGCCAATATTCTTGCTCGAGCAATCAAGTCAGCGCCGAAATCGTACTCTACGAGGGGACCGATGCCATCGAGATATACCTGGGCAATCGCCCCACTTGTGGTTGGGGAAATGCGTCGGTTGGCATTCAGAATGCCAACGGCACGCAAGGCCTTTCGCCGGAGGGATTCAATACAGGAAATTGGAGTGCAAGCAATGAAGCTTGGCGCTTTGCTTCCAGTGAAGTGGTGGAAGGAACGACGATGTGGTACGAGGGAGACACGTTCCTCGGCATTGGAAACAGTCTGGATTTTTGCAGCGGACAGTCCACCACGGTCACGGGGTGGTTTTCTCAATTGCCGGTGGGATCCTTTTGCACCGAGTTTGATGTGGTGGTCTCTTCTGCGGGTGGGTCCGTCAATAACAATCAAATTGATTGGGCGATTGTTTCTGAAAACGGAGCGACGATGTTGGCGGATGATGCGCCCTTCACAGGGGCAGTTTGCCTTCAAAATGGTTGTTATTCCGTGCAGATGTTTGATTCTGGAGGGAACGGATGATTTGACCATCACCGATCCTGACGGAAACGAAATAGGTTCTTTCACATTGGAGGATGGAGAATCCGGAGTGGGAACATTTTGCATTGATCAATATGACGGCCCAGATCCTTTGCCTGAGGATTACGTCCAGGTGGTCTCGGATGATTTAGAAGTTACTGCAGTGAGCGATGTCAACGCCGAATTCGATTGGGAAACGCCAATTTGCAGCGGAGGTGAACCATTTGTGCTAACGCCGGTAGAAGGTTCAGGGCAGTGGGAAGTGGATTGTGATGGATGCTTTGACGAAGAGACATTGACCATTGATCCGGGCATTGCTGGAAGCGGGTGGTTGCAAATTACGCACGTCTTAGACGGTTCGTGCTTTGCCGATGTGGAGTCATCTGAAATTTTCATCAGTGCCACGCCGGAGCCTGTATTTACGGCGTCTTCTGACGCATTGTGCAACGATGAGATATTTGATTTCAATGCGACGCCGCCGTTTGGAACGTGGTCCGCTAGTTGCGGCGATTGCATCATTGCCAATACAGGAGTGTTTTTTGCCGAAACCGCAGAGGACGGATTGAATACAGTGACATTCACAACATTGGGCGTATGTCCCGGTGTTACCACCATCGATGTAGGTGTGTCCGAATTGCTGGAGGGCAGCATTGCTGGCCCTTCCATTTTATGCGAAGATGACAGTGCAATTTACGTGGCCGATGTTCCCGGCTATTGGACGTCGAATTGCGATGGATGCATCGACTCTTTGTCGGGCGTGTTCAATGCCCAAGGGAGTGAGCCCGACACCTACACGGTGACCTTTACGCCCGACTCGTACTGTCCTGTCGGGGATGATATTCAGGTATCGGTCAATCAAAGTGTCGCGATTGGAGCGTCCAATATTCCGGCAAGTTTTTGTGAAAAAGCGGATGACTTTCAATTCAATGTAAACGTCCAGGGTGGCACGTGGTCTTCAACATGTGGGGCATGTCTAGATTCTGCGGGCTTGTTTGATGTGGGCGGTGCGCCTGTGGGAATGCTCCCAATCCAATATACGATTGCAAATGGCGCATGCGCGGATACGGCATATTGGACGGTGGACGTGCGGCCTGTTTTAGAAGGAACCTTCGATGCGGTTGACGCCATATGCCAAGGCAGTGAGGTGGATTTGCAGTTTACTTTTGATGCCGATATACCCGATTCTTACAGCGATGGTGCTGATGGTGAATGGTCATCTTCTGATTGCCCCAATTGCATTTTGAATCAAAATTCAGGCTTGTTTGTAGGAAATGATTTGGGACTGATCAATGTGGAATACACGTTTGATCACCCATGCAGTCAATCCATTCAAGGTTCGGTGGTTGTTGCCCCTGCTGTAGATGCCTCAATTGTTCCATTGCCAGAATTATGCGAATCTGGGGATTTGGTAGCACTCGAAGCGGCAGGCGCGGATGGAGTCTGGTCTTCGGATTGCGGCGATTGTCTCATCGGGGATTCATTTGACCCAGCATCCGGCGCAGGCGCCTACGAAATCGTGTATGCCATTGATGATGTGTGTACAGACCAAGATGCGATTGAGGTTATTGTGGTTCCTCAGCGGGATGCTGGGATTAATTTGCCGGATTGGGTTTGCTTGGCATTGGAGGGTCTTCAACCAGGTGTGGAATGGCCCAATGGCCTATGGAGCGCGAATTGCGATGGTTGTTTATCGGAAACAGGCACAATTGATTTGATGGCTGCTGGCATCGGGGTCTTGGAAGTGACACACGTTTTGGAAGGGCTTTGTGGGGATTCGGATCAGGTCCAATTGGAAATTGTCGGTTGTGACATCGAGCTCGTCAATGTGTTTTCGCCCAATGGAGACGAAATCAATGATGAATTGGAATTCAAATACTTGGAGTCATTTCCAGGCAATCGACTGACGATTTATGACCGTTGGGGAGGCCTTGTTTTGGATCGATTCAATTACGGAAACAATTGGCGAGCAGAAGGAGTTTCGGAAGGCACGTACTATTACATCTTGTCGGTCCCCAACAAAGAGACGATGCGCGGGTCATTTATGATCTTGCGTTAACGCGGGGAGAACGAACATCCGATGCTTTCGGCTGGCTGAAGCAGATCAGCCAAATTTTCGTTTTTCAATCGTTGAAGGCGAATTGCAGCCCGAGCGAGAATGAATGCATCGTAGGCGCGTCAGTTTGTACTTCGTCAAAAAACGGCAGGAGCGAAGCTTCGCCGAGAAGGCTGACGTTCTTGAACCCAACGCCAATGCGTGCATTGATTTGCAACGGATTGATTGGAAAGTTGTCTTCTTTGAAATTGCTCGTTGATCCGTTCATCTTGTACTCATACTCGTACGAGCGTCCCAATAAGTATCCGCCAACGAGCCCTGCCTCAACATGCAGGCCTTTGCTGCCAGATCGCGCCGTCCTCAAGCTGACCAGCAAGGGCAAGCGGAGATAAACCGCATTCAATTGGTTTTTTTGCATGTTCAAGGAGTCACTGCTCACTGCCTGAGCCGTGACCATTTCCGTGCTTTCATCGAGCTGCAGAATATGCTCATTGTCTACCCCGAAGTGCCACCAATCAAACCCTAATCCTGTGGTGAATCCTACAAATTCGCCGAGAATGCGCTGTCGGTATTCGAAGGGATTCAGTTCCATGCGCCAACTGGTCAGCGCATTGTCGGTGACCATCCCCACATCAGGGCGTGCCCCCCATGTAGCATCGTAATTTTCGAGGTTGCCTTGGAATTGAGCCATCGAGGCGGCGCTCAATGAAATGCCACCCCAATAGCCTTCGCTTTCCGATTTGCTTTTTGTTTGCGTTGAATCACTTTGAGCATTAATCCAAGTTGATGCCACGGCATGCGATTGGACACCAGACACGAACAGCAGAAGGATGAGGCGTGAAGTTTTCATTGATATTCTTTCAGTGACAAAGTTCATGCCATTTTAATCAAAAGTCAAAAACTCGGCTCAGATTAAATCCAAAGAACAAAGCACCGTCTCGCCACCGTCCTGTCGTTTCGGTCAGGAATGCCCGTTCGAACATACCCCTTGAATTGGTGATGTGCAGCTGGAAAACGTGCCCGCCGGTTTCGATATCCACTCCCAGCGACAAGCTATTTTGTGCAGATTCTTTCAATCCTTTGAGCAAGAAGTGGTACTCACAATTCAGGCTGACTCGTTGGGCCAGTTTGTAGCGGCCACCCGCACCGAGGGTCCACTGATCGTGGGCATTGTCGATGAATTCCACGAGGTTGCGATGGGTGAATGAAGGAACAATCGCCGTGCTAAATTTTTCGCTCCATTTCCGAGATATAATGGCTTGGTAGGTATAGCTCAGCCGATTGGTAAATGTGCGGTTGTCGGCACTTTCGGCATACGTCGAATCACCGCGTGCCATGCTCACTGCGTAAAAGGTGATGCCCAATGGCACGCTATCATCGGACTTTTGTTGCAACGCTTTCCATTTCAACGAAGATTCGAAGGTCTTCTGAAACGTGCTGCGTGCGATGCCCAAGCACAGCCGATCGGTCAACCCGTAGTCAAGCGCCATGCGCATGCTAGCATTGTCCAATCCCCATAAAGCATAAGCTCCTTCATTGATTTGCCCGAAGCGGTGGGCAATGACAAAATGCATGACGTTTTGCCCGGGAGTTTCGTTGCTTTGAACATTGATGATTCGCGTGTCCTTGAACGTTGCATAGACAGGATGCACGGCGAGTTCACTTGCTCCCAACTCATCCAAGAGACTCTGCCCTCGAACTTCGTTAACGGACAATGCGAGCCAACCGATGAAGATTAGACAGCAGCAGAGGATCAAATGCGTGGAAAAGGTCTTCATCGGGGCGAGAGGGTCATTTGTACATCGACGGAGATCTCTTCTGCGATTTTTTCTCGAACCATCTTAGGAATGGGAATCTCATGCGCAGCTGTCAGGACGGTAAATTCAGATTGTACGATCCAAGCTGTGCCGTCCCACTTCAGAGTCGATTCAATTTCGCGCTCGATGGCGATGCCATGGATGGTTAGAATACCCTGGGCTTTGACCGTGTGCGATTGACCGTCTCGCAACGCGTCGCTCCAATTTGCGATCGCTCCTTCAAATGTTCCATTGGGAAAGCGAGTGGATTCCAGGTAATTCTCGTTGAAATGCTCTTCCATCAGCGCCTTCTCAAAGCGAAAGCCTAAGATGGGCACACGAAAAGCAAAACGCCCGTCGTTTGCGAGCAGTCCCGAGGCCATTTCATTGGTTGCCTCTATGTTTTCGACAATGGTGGCGGAGAAAAATTCGACGGTACCGTTTCGGGTGATCCATTGCTGGCTCGAGCAAAAATTGCTTGCGACCAGCATCGTTGCAATTAAAATAACTTTCATGGCTTTCATTCTTATTCAGGCGCACCGGCCTCTGCCCATTGCTCAATCAGAGCGATATCGCATATTTGGAAACTGCCGTTGGGAGGCATCACAAGCGCATCGTCGGATTCCCGAGTGATTCGGTCAATGACGTCGCCCGAAAGAACCGCATCAACAGACGATGGATAGTTATCCAAGGCCAGACCCGCCTCGGGGTTCTCTCCACCGTGACAGCCCGCACATTGGGCATTGAAAATTGCGGCTACGCTTGCATTGTACGTTGCGGTTCGGTCGCTGCAAGGTTGTTCGGTGTTGTAACTGCAACCTGCCATTCCCGAGGCCAAGGCTATCCAAGCAATGGCGCAAAATGAAAAAGAAAAGTGGCCGGCATGCATGGATTGAATCTTCAAAATATGTTCAGGACAATGTTAGAGAATAACCGGCAGGTATGGAAAGATGTTGCATTCTCTTTGCGATATTTGCTAAGAACACATCCTTTGATATGGGAAGAGCATTTGAATTTCGAAAGGCAAGAAAGTTTAAGCGATGGGCAGCAATGTCCAAAACATTCGCTCGGCTAAACAAGGACATCATCATCGCCATCCGGGAAGGAAACGGTGCAGAACCCGATATGAATCCTCGGTTGCGTGCAGTTTTGCAAAATTGCCGGGCCGCTAATATGCCAAAGGATAATGTGGAGCGGGCGATTAAGAAAGCAACCGACAAGGATACCAGCGATTTCAAAGAGGTCAACTTCGAGGGGTATGCACCGCATGGTGTAGCTGTGTTCGTTGAAACGGCAACTGACAACAATAATCGCACTGTGGCCAATGTGCGCAGCCATTTCAACAAATGCAATGGCAACTTGAGCACGTCAGGTAGTGTGGAGTTTATGTTCGATCACATGTGCTTTTTCAAAATCAAGGCGGAAGGCTTGGACCAGGAGGAGTTGGAATTGGAACTCATTGATTTCGGAGCAGAAGAGATTGAGGTGGATGAAGATGCATTCATTGTCACGGGCAGTTTCGAAGCGTTTGGCTCTTTGCAGAAGAAGTTGGAAGATGATGGGGCAGAGATTGTAGAGTCCGGATTAGAGCGGGTTCCCAACACAACGAAAGAGCTCGACATGGAAGCAACAGCAGAAGTGGAGAAGCTTATCGAACGCTTGGAAGAAGATGACGATGTGCAGCAGGTCTTTCACACCATGAGTTCATCAACTCCGGCGGAAGCTTGATGGTTGGAATGGATGCGCGCGGCGTGACTATTGTGCACCGATGAAGTAACTTCGCACCATGGAAAGTAAACGTGTGGAGTCGGATGGCACGCTGTTGGAGTTCTTGATGGAAAATGCAGGTTACGCAACAAGGACCCGCGCCCGGACAGCGATTAAGTCAGGTGCGGTAGCGGTGGATGGAAATGCGTTGCGGATTCCCTCGTCCGATATCAAGGCCGGTGCGATGGTCTCCTGGACTTCACTGAGCAAGAAAAGCGGTCCGAAGGACTTCGATTTGGGTGGAACTTCGACGAACAAATCGAATAAGACCAAAGAGGAAAAGCCACCGTATGAGGTGGTTTATGAGGATGACTTTTTGTTGGCTTACATCAAGCCTGCGGGAATGGTCTTTGCTTCGCCAAAACCACAAGTCAAGACGAGTTATACCCGGATGAAGCAATGGATGGAGGCCAATCGGTCCAACCTCAACGCGATTCAGTTCGTCAATCGGATTGAAAAAGAATCTTCGGGCGTCTGCATCATTGCGAAGGACTTGCGCTGGCGCAAGCACTTGCAAGAACATTGGGACCAATTCACCAAACGGATGTACGTGGTAATCCAAGGCCATCTGCCAGCAGATGATGTGCTCTTTTGTTATTCCAAGGATGAGGATGGAAAGCGAAAGGACAAATTTGAATTTGAATACCGGACGATGCGCGCTACCGCGTCTCATACCATGTTGAAGATGTCCGTTGGATTTGACCAAGTCCCTGTCTTGATGGCTGGGCTTCGTCGCTTGGAATGTTATTTGCTCGGAAAAGGAAAAGAAATTCCGGACCCAATGGGGCGCTCTGGGCTTCATCTATTTGGCGTTGATCTTGAGGGGCCGGATGGCGAAAAGGTGGCCATCAAATCTCGGGTTCCGCAAGAGTTTTTGAACCTGATGAAAGGGGGCAAGGGGCCGAAAGCAGTGCCCGCTTGGAAGCGTGAGCTGCACAACGAAAAAAGCCAGGACAGGAGTCCTCAAAAGCGGCAGGGATCTGCTCGAAAATAAAAGACGCAAAAAACGCAACCGATTGGGTTGCGTTTTGCATGGGTGCTATTAAAGCTGATAACGTCCTTCCAGCCAGTCTCTCAATTCGATTGATTCTTTGGGGTTCAGACTTCGAAATGCAATTCGCATCGCTCTCCGGATCATGACCGGTTCACCGTGTACGTGCCTGATCAAGGTTTTGTACTGTTCCAAAGCACTGGGCGCTTGGGGGATGGGAATACCGGTTATGGACATGATTTCGAATTGTAAGAATCGTTCATTTCCTACGATGGGTGTAGGCGAAATGTTTCAATTGCGGACGATAAAATGGAATGACAAATTAGTATGTCTTTGATTTTCAGCTAAGAACAAGAAAAGCATTGGGACGTTTCCCAATGCTTCACTTAACCTAAACCAAATTCTCTGGCGCAGATTGCCAGGTTCTTAACATCCCGTATTATCCAATCACCATGCCAAAACTTGTGTTTCATGGCGAACTCCACCCAACACCTGTTAAATTCGCAGGGTAAAACAATTGAAATGAGCAAAGCCGTTTACGTCCTGTCTGCTGTCCGAACCCCCATGGGAAGCTTCCTCGGGTCATTATCAACCGTCCCTGCAACTCAACTGGGTTCCGTCGCCATCCGGGGTGCTCTGGATGCCGCGGGCATTGCACCGAGTGAAGTGCAGGAGGTCATGATGGGCAACGTGCTACAGGCGGGATTGGGTCAAGCTCCTGCTCGTCAGGCGGCCATGGCGGCGGGCATTCCGGATTCGGTTCCATGCACCACCATCAATAAAGTATGCGCGAGTGGCATGAAGTCCATCGCGTTGGCTTCCCAGTCCATTGCTTTGGGCGACGCCGATGTAGTGGTCGCTGGAGGCATGGAAAACATGAGCCTGGTTCCGCACTATTTCTCAGGCCGAACGGGGGCCAAGTTCGGGGACATGAAAATGCAAGATGGAATGCTTCTCGATGGACTGACGGATGTTTACAATTCGACACACATGGGAAACTGTGCAGAGTTGTGTGCCAAAGAACACTCCATTACACGGGAAGCCCAAGATGATTTTGCTATCGCAAGTTATGAGCGTGCCGCCTCGGCTTGGGAAGCAGGCGCTTTTCAAGCGGAAATCATTCCGGTACAGGTGCCGCAGCGCCGCGGCGATGCCATTGAGGTTTCAGAGGACGAGGAGTTCAAGACGGTTCGAATGGATAAGATTCGAGGCTTGCGTCCCGCCTTTCAAAAAGAGGGGACGATCACGGCAGCAAACGCATCTACCCTTAATGATGGTGCAAGTGCTTTGGTCTTGGCGTCTGAAGAGGCTGTCAGTCGACTTGGACTCAAGCCAATTGCAAAAATTGTAGCTTGTGCGGATGCCGCTCACGAGCCGGAGTGGTTCACTACTGCTCCTGCAAAAGCGGTTCCAGTGGCACTATCAAAGGCGCATTGGAAGCAGGAGGATGTTGACCTTTGGGAGTTGAACGAGGCGTTTTCAGTAGTAGGAATCGCTAATATGAAACTATTGAAGTTGAACCCTGAATCGGTCAACGTCAATGGCGGCGCCGTGGCCCTCGGACATCCGCTGGGTTCAAGTGGATCCCGAATTGTGGTTACCCTTATTCATGCCCTTCGCAACCGAGGTTTGTCCAAGGGTGGAGCGGGAATTTGCAATGGCGGTGGCGGTGCTTCGGCCCTCATGGTCGAAACGTTGTGATGCAACCGAAGAAAGAAGTCCTGGTCCTGTCGGTGCCGTGCGCTCCGATTCGAACAAAACCTACTGACGCCGCGGAAATGTGTTCAGAGGCATTAGCCGGAGAAGCGGCGTACATGCTGGAGACGGGGGAGAAGGATTGGATTCAAATTGAATTGGTGGCCGATGGATATCGCGGTTGGTCCGATCGAAAACAATGGCGAAGGTTCGATGCAGCTGAGGAGGACAGTCGTGGATTAAAGCCTTTCCGCATTCAAGCTCCCACGTCGCCGTGGGTTCGCAAAGATGGAGGTGTGATTCATTTGCCTGCCGGCTCAATTGTTCATTTGGATGAATCGTCAAACGGGTTTTTCGCAGGAATTGCAGTAAACCCAATTTTTTCGATGGATGAATTGTTTGAGGTTTATCAAAATCCATTGGAGGCAGCTTGCTCATTTCTCGGGGCTCCATATCGCTGGGGTGGCCGCTGCATTTGGGGCATCGATTGTTCCGGCCTGATGCAAGTGGCCTTTTTACTCTGTGGCCAATGGTTGCCGCGGGATGCGAGTCAACAAGCTCAGGAAGGCCAGCCTGTAAGATGGAGTGAAAGGAGGAGTGGAGATTTGACTTTTTTCAGCAACGATGAAGGACGAATCATCCACGTGGGCATTTTGAAAGATGAACGGACCATTTTGCACGCTGCGGGCGAGGTCGCCATGGACACGCTGAAGGAGGATGGAATTTGGAGAGACGGTCATCGAACGCATGCCTTGGAGTTCATGCGAAGAATGAAATAATCCACCTTAACCTTGGTCAAGGCGTGGCTCGTTCCAATTTCCAAGTGATTCCCTTTTTTCAGGCTGAAGACCATTGATCCATGTGCTGGCTTCCATGGCTCGTTTGCCAATGGGAACGATTGATAAGAGCTCAATCCAGCGATCTGTGCACGCGATGAAAAGTCTCTTATCGGCTATGCAGGCGTCACCGGGCGTATGTAAGGGACGCTCGAAATCGGTGTGCTGGACGGATAACACCTTAAAATCTCCCCAAGGTGTGTAGCAAAAAGCCGTTGGATATGGGGTCAGTGAGCGTACCATATGCTCCACGTTTTCAGCGCTTTGCGACCAGTTGACTCGGCTATTTGTGCGGTTGAGTTTTGGAGCGTCGAGTCGATTTGTGTCCGATCCCAGTGACCGTTGTGCAATGGGAGTTAGTTCCCCTTGTGCCAGTGCATCGATGGTTTGTGATAGGAGCTTTTTTCCCAGTTCCAATAGTTTGTCGTGTAGGGAGGCCGCTGTTTCGTTTGGAGCAATGGCCACTTTGGCTTGAAGCAAGATGTCTCCTGTGTCAATGGCATGCTGCAGTGCAAAGGTTGTCACGCCCGTCTCCGTAAGGCGGTGTCGAATCGCCCATTGAATCGGTGCCGCTCCTCGCAACTGAGGCAAAAGAGAAGCATGGAGGTTGATGGACCCGAATCGGGGTGCATTCCAGATGGATTCGGGAAGCATGCGGAAGGCTACAACAATCGCCAGGTCGCACTCCAGTGCTCGGAACGAGTTAACGAAGTCAGTGTCCTTCAAGTTGGTGGGTTGGAGCAACGGCAACTTCAATTCATCCGCCGTTTCCTTCACACGAGATGACCTCAACTGCTGACCGCGACCCGCCTTTTTGTCGGGAGCTGTCACCACAGCTACGATTGAGTGAGGACCTGTATTCAATTCACGCAAGCATACCGCGGCAAACTCAGGGGTACCGAAAAATGCGAGGCGCAATGGCTTCTTCCAAGGTGCATTGGGATAAGCTTTACTCATGGTGCATCTGCTTTGTTGATTTCAGGGGACAAATCGTTCCAATTCAAGTTTTTTAGGTAGAGCCAACTGCCCAGTCCGATGCTCGAAAAATACACCCATTCCACCAACCAAATGATCCAAATGGGTTGTGGCCATATGAGCGTTAGCGCAGCCGCGCAAGCGATATAAGCGGTGACGGCAATCAATTCAATCCGAAAAGCTCTTTTGGCTTTTCCCATTCCTTGGATGGTGGATAACATGATGCCCGAGAAGGTATAGATGGAAACACCGACGAAAACCACAAACAATGTCTTTTGCATTGCGTCAAGTCCAACAGCATCCTTGAAAAAAGCCTTAGACAAAAGCTTTGGATACAAAATATACCCATGGCAAAGGAGGAGCATGCCACCGCCATTGAGCAGCAGCAATCGCTTCAAGACGGCTTTTAATTCGAATATGCGCCGCTCTGCGATCAATCCGCTGACGTAGGTGCGGGTGGTTTGCTGAATGCCTTGCGCCGTAATAAAGGCGAGCATGAAAAAATTTCGAGTAATGTGGGAAACCTTGAGTTCAAGGCTTCCGACTTTTTCCACAAAGAAGAAGAACGCAGTCCAAGTGGCAATGGTGATCAACGACTGGCCCATCAGTGGGTAAGCCAGTTCCCACCATACCTTCATCTTCGCTCGTGCCAAGAGAGCCTGTGATGTGAAGATGTCAGGAACGATTCGAACAAGGATGAAACACGAAACCAAACAACCTGAAGATTCTGCCACCAATGAAGCCCAAGCGGCCCCCATAGCGCCAATCGGCTCTGTCCAAAACCAGCCTTCGACCCAAGCGGCATCCAAAACGATGTTAATGAAGCCAGTGACTGCGGCAACAATCAAGATAGGCCGTGTTTTCGTTGTTCCAGTATAAAATGCATTCAGTGCGAGTAGGATCGAAAAGGGGACAAACCCGAGGAGTCGAATCCCGAAATAGGATTCGAAGACCGTCCGGATGTTTGGATTATGAATGGTACTTCCCAAAAGGCCTTGATTGAGGGCACTTCCAAGCGCCAATAAGAACATTCCTAACCCCAGGTGAATGAGCAGTCCGGTTCTTAGGGTTCGCAGGGCTTCGGGACGGTTGTTTTCGCCAATTCTTCGTGCAATGATGATTTGAAGTGCAGCGGAACTTCCCACAGCAAGCATTTCCAGTGTCATGTAAACCAATCCGGCATTGCCAGCGCCGTTGATTGCGGCTTCGCTGTGTCGAGCCAGGAAGAAGTTGTCGGTGAGAAGGACGAGAAATTGCAGTGCCGTACCGGCTGAAATAGGCAACGCCATTCGCAGCAAGTCCCGGTAGCTAGTCTGTAAAGCTTCTGCCTGTTTCATCGCCGCCAAAGGTCGTTCGAAATCGACGATTTATTGTGTGTGAATTGCCAAAGGTTAAGGCAGGGAATTGCCTGTATTGAGGCAAATTTTGAGCTGTTTCAGAATGACGTCCGATTTCCGCACGGTTTTCATGGCCCATTCAGCACGTAAGACGTCTTTTTCCGCTTCTGAGAGGCCCCAAGCGGTAACGGGCAAAGTGCGCGAACGGCGCGCGAGATCTTGCATGATAATGCCGGCAGCAACGCTGATGTTCAAGGACTCAGCAAATCCAGTCATGGGGATATACACGTGGTGGTTCGCTGCGGCGAGAAAGGTGTCGCTGACGCCTTCGAATTCCGTGCCCATGACCAAGGCAATGGGTTTGTCTATTGGCAATTCGTGAACTTCTAGGCCGTCCGCGTGCGGAGACGTCACTGCAATGGCGTATCCGCTCGATTGCAGCTGCTCAATGCAGGCTTCCGTCGGATTGGATGCTTCTCGGTAACGATGCAATGTCAGCCAGGAAGGCGTGCCTTTCGAAACGTGTCGATTGAAAACCCATGGGTTGATGTCTTCAATTAGATGGACGTCTTGAATTCCGACGCCATCGCACGTGCGCATCACGGCACTTGCATTTCGGGATTGATACACATTTTCCAGGACCAAGGAAATATGCCGCGTTCTCGATTCAAGCACTTGATTGAAGCGACTCACGCGTTCATCGCTCAAAAATGGAAGCAAAGCAGCGAACCGCGGATCCATGGTGGGCTATTCTCTGGATAGATGGTTAAAATGAAAAAGGCCCCACGGAAACCGCAGGGCCTTTTTGAAGAACAAAAGGCGATTATA
>JADHRK010000033.1 GCA_016777435.1 Flavobacteriales bacterium | reverse complement strand
GCTTCGAAATGAGGCGCCAATTCCGACGGGGGCATTCCTCCGAGAAATCGAACCTTAACCGCTTGTTGTGCATCTGCCATGGCTTGCAGTTCACCTTGGTACAATTCGTCTTCTACCGGACCAATGAAATCCAATTCCACCGGCCGAGAAGCTTCTGCCTTGAGCAGCGCACGCAAACCAAAATCGATGTTTTTCACACGATGAATGCGTCCAATCACGACAATTCTCCAACCATCCGAAGGGCGCGCAGGGTTTGTGGGTGGCAGTGATGTCGAAAGGTTTTGCGCTACTCGAACACGTGCCGGGTGAAAATGCATTTGGACCTCCTTCGATTCATTTGAGGTCGATACGTGCCAGATGACTCCCTTAAAAAGGTCGAGCATCCGCGCGACACTCAAAAACAACCGTTTCTTCAATGGTTTGATGCTCAAGGCAGCGCTCCCCAGCATGCCCCGCGGCGCCAGCACCACCCTTATGTCAGATCGCTTCCGTGTCAATCGAAGCGGAATGAGGGTGTGCTCTTTGGAAAACATGCTGTTGAGATGTAACACTTCCGGTTTGATTTCGTCCAATATCCTTGCCCAAGTGCGGCGATCCAATGTCCCTTTGCTGCAATAACGAACCTGGACCGAAGCATCACCGACTTTCATCCCATTCCAAGCGTCTCTAGTGACATCCAACGCTTCTTCTTCTCCCAAGTCGTGGACACCGGTTACGACCCAAACATCATGGTGCTTCGCGAGAAGTGCACACAGGTTGAAGGCGCTGCGAATGGGACCTCCTGCGCGGTATGCCGGAGGGAACCAGTCTGCCGATATGACAATTCGCAGGCGCCTCATTGAATTGCGTTTTCTTTCATCCAATGGCCCAAAACGACCAACGTCCAAAGCCTCGAAAAAGTCCAACGCGCATCCCCCTGGAGGAATGCCCCCCAAATGCGGGCAATTTCCCTTTTGGAGACGCCATCAATGCCCGATAAATACGCCAAGCCGCCTTCGCAAGTCGCCTTTAAATCGCGCTTCATCCATTGCTCCCAAGGCAAAACAAAGCCCATTTTAGGTCGGTGAATGACTTCGTCAGGCAGCAAATCAGGAATTGCATCTGTAAGCAGTTGCTTTGGGGTGTGCGGCCACTTCTGATTATCCGGCGTGGCCATTGCTTCCAGCACCAGGTGATGATCAAGAAACGGGACCCGCACCTCCAAAGCATGCGCCATCGACATTTGGTCTGTATCTCTGAGCAACGTATGGTTCATGTACGTGCCCATTTCCGCTAAACTCACTTTGGATAAAAAAGGCAACGCAAACCCATTGCTTTCCGGTGCAATCTTTTGGCTCAACCACTGGTAAACTTCGTTGGGCGTTTGGGCTGCTTGCGGTGCCAACTTTCTGAGGTCCGATTCCAAGAAAATTTGACGTGACAGTGGATAAGTGTGCTCCAAATCAAAATAATCTCCCCCTAGGAGAGCGGCCATCTTTCGCGATGTCGCGTCCTTTTTGCCCGCGGAATAAACCGCTCCCACCGCCTTTCGCAACCCCTTCGGCCACGATGCTAACCAGCGCTTTTCCAGAAGCTGCTGCGACCGTTTGAAAACCGGATAGCCCGCGAAACTTTCGTCCCCTCCCAATCCACTCAACGCAACCGTGATTCCTTCTTTTTTCGTGGCAGCGCTCACAACATAGGTGTTTGGGCCATCTCCTGAGGGGTGATCCATCGCAGACAAAGCATCTGGAACTTGATGCAAAAAGTCTTTGCTTTCTAACCGGATTTCATGGTGATCGGTATCAAAGCGTTTGGCCACCATACGGGACCAAGTGCTCTCGTCAAACTCTCCTTCGTCGAACGTAACACTGAAGGTCGAAACCTGTTGGTCCGTTGCAGACTTCATGAGCCCGACAATGGCGCTCGAGTCAATCCCTCCGGATAAAAAAGCGCCGAGTGGAACGTCGGAACGCATCCTCAGATCCACAGCGTTCTCCATGGCGCTGCGAATGCGTTTCAATCGCTCCGGGCGCGGCAATTCACGTTCAATCTTCGCGGCTTCTGCAGCCAAATCCCACCACGAAGACACGGTGGTTTCTTCCCCTTGCAAGCGCATCCAATGGCCTGCAGGCAGCATGGAAACCCCCTGAATAATGGTTCGCGGCGCATGCACCGTTTGATACCGAAGGTAATCGGCCAATGCAATTGGGTCGTGCCGCTTATCTATCCAACCCGAAGCAAGCAGGCTGCGCACTTCGCTCGAAAAAATCAATCCTGACGGCGTCTCAGCAAAATAAAGTGGTTTAATGCCCATTCGGTCGCGCGCTAGCAGGAGTTCCCGCTTTTCGTTGGACCAGAAGGCAAACGCAAACATGCCATTGAAGCGATGCAATGCTGCTGTTCCCCAAGCTTGCAGAGCGGCAAGCACAACCTCGGTATCGGACTCCGTTTGGAACTTGAACCCTCCCTTCAACTCCTCCCGCAATTCACGGTAATTGTATACTTCGCCATTAAATACGATCACGTCTCCGGTTGGAGTGTGAATAAAAGGCTGGTTGGAGTGCTCCTGGGTATCGATGATGCTCAAGCGTCTGTGGCCCAACATCACTTCCTCATCCGATGTCCACAACCCACTTGCATCTGGGCCCCGGTGAGCAATGCTCTTGGTCATGCGTGCAAGCGCCTCTGCGGATGCCGCACAAGCATCCGTCTCAGGAATGCCGTATATGCCCGTTATTCCGCACATTTTCTCCTCAATTCACGCTTTCATCACTCGATTTCTTGATGCCGTCCCAGCCTTGGGCCTTCAACGGAGCCTCCACTCCGTTTTTCGTTACCAATGTTTTCTCTGTTGCGTCTTCGACCATGTGCCCGATTACCGAAAGCTTCGGCAGGTTACGGACCTTTTCAAATTCCGACTGGTCAATGGTGAACAGCAATTCGTAGTCTTCTCCTCCACTGAGCATGCAAAGTGTTGGGTCCAAATTGAAGGCCCTAGCCGTTTCGTAAGCGTGGGAATTGATGGGCAATTTATCCTCATAGATTCGCACCCCACAGCCCGAAGCAGCGCACAAATGAAACGTCTCGGATGCCAATCCGTCCGAAACATCAATCATGGAAGTTGGCTTCAGCCCCAAATCCTTCAACTCACGAATGATATCAGTGCGTGCTTCAGGTTTCAGTTGCCTTTCCAATAATTCTTGGTGATCCGAAAGGTCCGGTTGCGCCATCGGCGCGGATTTAAATACTTCTTTTTCACGCTCCAAAACCTGCAGCCCCATGTACGCACTTCCCAAATCACCGGATACCACCAACAAATCCCCCGGCTTTGCTCCTGATCGCGTCACTGCCTGGTCGGACGAAACAAGGCCAACCGCTGTAACGCTGATCATCAGTCCGGACAGCGAAGACGACGTATCGCCACCCACCAAATCCACTCCATATACTTCGCATGCCTTGTGGATGCCGGCGTACAATTCATCAAGTGCCTCCACCGAAAACCGACTGCTCACAGCAATAGAGACCGTGATCTGTGTCGGAATGGCATTCATCGCGCAAATGTCACTGAGGTTGACCGAGACCGCTTTGTAGCCCAAATGCTTCAATGGCACGTAGGACATATCAAAATGCACGCCCTCCACCAGCATGTCCGTGCTCAAGACCACTCGTTTATCACCAGAATCAATGACTGCAGCGTCATCTCCAACGCCCAAAAGCGTGCTGGACTGCTGGTGTTTGATTTCTTGCGTAAGCCGGCGAATCAATCCAAATTCCCCCAACTGTTCTATTTCGGTGCGTTCCATGATTCAAAGGTACCGAATCAGCGTCATACACCACCTTTGAATAGGCCCCGTTCAGGACTGTTTCGGCGGCGCGTCCGCGACGTTCAAGATCTCACCCGTGAAGTGCAAGTTCATCGCCGCAAACGGATGGTTGAAATCAACAATGACCGAATTCAATCGAACCTCCGCTACCACACCAATGACTTCGTCGCCATCCTCGGTCTCCATTGGAACAACCTCTCCCTCTTCGAAAACAGATTCGTCAAGTTCTCCGTCTACGATGAATGCCGATTTAGGGACCTCTACAAACGCCTCTTGGTCCTCCTCTCCGTAGGCTTCATCCACCGACAAACCGAAGGTAAAGGAGTCGCCTTTCTTCATGCCCAGGAGCGCCTTCTCCAGTGCCAGCAGCACTTGACTTTCGCCAACCATAAAACCAAATGGTTCATCAGCCGGGCAAATTTCAAGTTCTTCCCCTTCTGGGCTGTCTTCTCTCAAGATGTAACTGATCTCGACGTATTTGCCACTGGCAATCTGCAATTCATTCATGTGGCGAAAGTAGTCCGTTGGCGTAAATTGCCAACATGCAACTGCCATTTCATTTTCGCCCATTTATTCTCTTTTCTTTCGCCATTGTACTGACTGGATTGAACTTACAAGCACAAGAGGGCGAGCGAACTTTTCGAAAACCCCGTGTCTTTCAGCCAGTCCAGTGCCACCATTACCGGCAACTTTCACCTGAGCGTGAAGCTGTAAAGCCCTCGCCACAACCGCGATGGATGATGAATTACGACATGGCGCCTTCCATCGCTCGAAGCGATTCCTTCAACATCAGCACCTACGAACTCGACCTGGACGTCACGGCATACACCTACCAGCAACTCGTCGCCCATGCTACGATTGGATTGGAAGTGCTTGATGCTACGGCGCAAGATCTTTGGTTCGATTTGGTGGAGCTCACGGTGGATAGTATTCGCATCAACGGTTTTTATGCAGATCATGCGCAAACCGAATCGCAATTGCACGTTGAGCTGCCGGAGGAGGGCTGGCAAACAGGAACAGATTATGAAATTGAGGTTTGGTACCAAGGTTCGCCTTACCAAGACCCATATTGGGGTGGGTTTTATTTCGTCAGCGATTACATCTACAATTTGGGCATTGGACTCACCACTATCCCGCCCAACTTCGGCAAAGTCTGGTATCCTTGCTTCGACAACTTCGTAGAACGCGCGGCATACACCTATCATGTTACAAGCGCGGGCGGACGACGCGCCCACTGCCAGGGAACCTTGATTGGCGAAACCTTCCTCGGAGGCGATACGCTGACCCGCAGTTTTGAACTCACCCATCCAATCACTACCCACCAATCGGCGATTGCGGTGGCGCCTTACGTGGATTCCAATTATGTGCACACCGGAAACTACGGTGACATTCCTGTTCGCCTCACGGGAAAACCGGAGCAAATCAATGCCATGGCCAACAAATTCCAAGAGTTGGGTTATGCCATCGACGCGCTGGAATACTGGTGGGGGCCCTACGCTTGGGAGCGTGTGGGCTATGTTTTGACCACGGATGGTGCTTTGGAAATTCCAACCAACATCGCCTACCCCCAATTCATGGTTGGAGAAGGGCTCGTGGCCAATGGTGATTTGTTCAGTCACGAATTGGGTCACCATTGGTGGGGTGACTTGGTGGCGCCTACCATTCACAACCACATGTGGTTGAAAGAGGGTCCCGCCGAATACAGTTCCCACCTCTTTGTGGAGTGGAAAGATGGTCCCGAAGAATTTGTTGAAGTTGTGAAAGACAACCAGCAATTTGTACTCGAAGAATGCCACTTGCAAGACAATGGTTTTTACCCGCTTTCCCCGATGCCGGATGAAGAGATTTATGGACGGCATACGTATTACAAAGGCGCTTCGATCGTGCACAACCTGCGTGCTTATCTGGGCGACGAATTGTTCCGGTCGAGCATGCAATCGGTCATCGCTGAACATTTTGACAGCCACATGGACGCTGCCGTTTTTGAGCAAACATTGGAGGATATCACCGGTGTGGACATGACTCCTTGGTTCGAAGCTCAAGTCTTGCAACCCGGGTTTTCCACGTGGGTATTGGATTCCTCCGCCCACGAATCAGGTTCCAACGCCTCCACTCTTTATCTGCAGCAAAAACTCCGAGCGTGTGAAAACTACCACATGGCGGAGCCGCTCGATGTGACGGTTTGGGACGATAACTGGAACCGATTTGATACGCAAATTTCAGCCAACGGACAGTTCGATGAAATCACAGTTGAACACCCCGGCATCGATGCACCGGCATACATCGCCCTGAATGCGAATGGAAAACTGAACCAAGGAAGGCTCGATTTCATGTATACCATCACGGAACCCGAAGGCATTCAAAATTTGCCTTGGGTCGAAATGCGTGTCGGGTGCGATGCCATGCCAGAAGGTGACTCGGCCTTGGTGCGCATCGAACATCATTGGGCTGCGCCGGATCAAGGGCCTGTCGAACCCTATGTGGACCAACTCAGCAACACCCACTTTTGGGTTGTTGACGGCATCTGGCCAGAAGGCACGTTGCTCGACGCCCGCATGCAATATTTTGGAAATAGCCCCGAAGGCCTGGATTACGAATTGTACGGCGACACAGAAGCCAACGGATTTCTGGCTTGGAGACCCGACGCCAGTTCGCCTTGGCAGGAGTGCACAGCGTATGAATGGCAGCCCGGATCACTCACCAACGGTTCGGGATTGTTCCGGGTTTCGGACTTGAAAAAAGGACAGTATGCTTTTGCCAAAGGCGACGTTTCCGCGCATGTTGCCGAGGCCGAAGTCACTCCGTTGCGCCTGTGGCCAAACCCCACATCCGAAACGCTCAATATCTCCTCTACCGCTGGTATTGCCGCTTTCCAAATTTTTAATGCCAAGGGCCAGCAAGTTGCCAATGCATCCAACGTCAATGCATCCAATGCACTGAAAATTGACGTCAGTAAGTGGGCAAAAGGCTGGTACGTCTTTGAGAGCGCTCGGGGGGATTCGCAGCGCTTTATGGTCGAGTGACCGGCATGCGCTTGACACGACCGCGGCCTGCAAGCCAAGCGGTTTCACCCTTGGAGTCAAACCGCACGGTGTAATAAGAGGAGTCCGCCTCGGTGGTCCAAGTTTCTCCGGCATCCCACGATTGACTCACGCCGGGAATGCCCACTGCCCATAAGCCTTGGCAATTGGAATTGGGAACAAATTGAACGCATGAGCGATAACCGGGGCCTTCATTCGGAGTTAATAATTCCCACTGCACGCCTCCGTCGTTTGAGACGATCTTGTTGGCTGAATTGTCCTCCATTTCCTCCCAGTTGCCTCCCCATGCCATTCCTGCATTTCCATCATCACGACATCGAGCGACACTGAACATTCCAGTCATGGCACCCCCTTGAACGATTGGCGTATTGGCGACGGCCCAGTTCCTCCCTCGGTCCGAAGAATGAAATATGCGGGACGCGGCCCCTCCCGAAGCCATCCAAACCTCATCATCCTGGACGACCAAATTGCCATTGGAGGCCGCAAAAGCCGCTTCCTTCTGGCCCGATGCTGCCGTGGCCACTCCCGGCAATTCAGAGCAGTCCAAAAGGTTCCATTGCCGTCCACCGTCCCGGGTAATGAGCACGCTGAGGCATTCCGCTGTCGCATCCCCCATGGCCAAGCCTTCTTGATCATCCCAAAACACCATGCTATCGAAGAAGACGGCAGGATTGTGATTCACATACACGGAATCCCAAATGGCCCTATCCAAATCACGGCGAAACAACACGGCAGGCGAAGCAATGGTCAATACAAATGCGGCATCATTGGTCACTGCTATGGATCGAAAAGCCGGCAAGCTGCCATCACTCAAACGCAAGGTATCCACCTGCCAAGATGCGCCATCGTCCATGGAATGGCCCACCAAACCGTTTGCTCCAGCCCACCAAATGCCCTGTTCAGCCGTTACCTCAAGCGCACGAATGCTGCTTTCAAACTCCCAAACCATCGTTTCAGGTTCTGCAGGTGAGCAGCTGAAAAATAACGCTGTTGCAACTCCAATGCCGATCCGCATGCTTCTCATTCCTTCTGTTTCGTCGGGTCCGCCCATTGCAGGGAACGCACTACAGCTTCTGCCTCGCGCATGTACTCGCGTTTATCGAAATAAGGTGCATAGGTATAGCCCTCGACCGTAACCAATTCCCCCGAACGTTCATCCAAAACAGTCAAACTGTAAAATGGGCCGCCCATGTAGTTGTTTTCAATCCTCCATAAACCGCGCAATTCAGAGGCAAATTGTCCGTTGAAGACGGTTTCTTCGTAGGATGGGATGTACCGCATTTCAGTGGTCATGTACGAACCTTTTGTCGGGCCCGGAAGATGCGCACGCATGATGGCATTTCGTTTGTCCAAACGCGCTTGCATTGAAAATTGCTCATCGGACGTGTAGGGTTCACGATAAACCACAAACCCTTGCTGCACATCATGGTTGTCCCCTCCTTTCATTCGTGTCAATTGCCGATCAATCCAACCCATTTCATCGTTTTTTTTGGCCCAACGCGCATCCCTCGGCAAGGTGAGTTCAAGCTGCATGCGTTCCGCCAGTTCGGCCTTGATCACTTCGTTTTCGTCCAGCGCCATCAATAGGCCAAAACGTTCGACTTCCGTCCGGTGCAAGATGCTTCGCATCTCCTCTTCGCGTTCCGCCAGTGCTAGAGCCAGTCCTGCTGAGGTGCGCGCCGCGCCTTCTATGTATATCTGATTGCGCGCATATTTCTCCCGGTAAATCGAAACGCTTGGAACTTGTGTGTCCACGCGATCTGCCAACACCAAATCAATGATGTTGCGGTGTGGCTTCCAAAATCGATCAAACGATTCGGGCGTCAAATGGACCAAATCAAACCAGGGTTCGTACTGCGGAAGAACCGGGAAAGGCTTGCCAAAGATTGAACGCAGCGTGTCCCCAACAGCTCCCGACCAAACCGAGTTCTCGCAGACGACAACGATTTCACCTGAGGCGCCTACTTTTCCTGGAAGGGCGAAGCGTGCCCCTTCTTGGCTTCCGCAACCGCCAATCACCAGCAAAACGAGAAGCCATGGAGTTTTAATAGCTTTTGGGATTGGCATGGATGAGGAGTTTTTGACCAATTTTAATCATCGAGCCCGATAAATCATTCCATTCGCGCAATTGCCGAACGCTCACGCCATATCGATCCGCAATCTTCCCCAAAACATCACCGCTTTTGACGCGATAAGTTACCGGCTCGGGCACAAACACAATATCAGGGGTCAACTCCGGCTTGAAATTACTCACGCTGTCCTGAAGTGCCAAGAAGGCGGGGATTTTGGACGCAGGGAGCACCAATGGCCAATGTTCCACGGTCGCCGGAATAACATCCAAACGGTACATCGGATTGAGGTGTGCCACGTCCGATTGCTTGATTCCAACCGCCTGAGCAATTTGATCGAATCGCAATACTTCACTGACCATCACGGTATCAACGAGCGAATGGGGAGGGCGAATATCGATGGGGTAAATGTTATGCTCTGCGTGATATTCCATCAGGTAAACCACGGCCATGAACGCCGGCACATAGTTGCGCGTTTCCCGTGGCAGATAAAACCGAATTTCCCAGAAATTTCGCTTTCCCCCACTCCGGCGAATGGCGCGGTTAACATTGCCTGGTCCGGCATTGTAAGCGGCTAATGCGAGGTACCAGTCTCCATAAGTCTTGTATAGTTTGGAAAGAAAGACGCAAGCTGCCTCTGAGCTGCGGTACGGATCTCGTCGTTCATCGATGTAAGAATCAATCCGCAATCCCTGGTATTTTGCCGTTGCATACATGAATTGCCACAGGCCTCTAGCCCCCGCATGGGAGCGTGCGGTGGGATTCAATCCGCTCTCCACCACCGGCAAATACTTCAATTCCATCGGCAAATCATGCCGATCCAAAGCCTGTTCAAATATTGGGAAATATGCAGGTGCCCTGCCCAACATTGTACCGAGGTGCTTTCGCCTTTTGCTCGCATAAAACCGAACCCTTGAGTGAGCTATAGGGTTCCAGTCCAAGTCCAACGGCGAAGCTGCATTCAAAACAGCCATTCGACGTTGCAATTCAGCCGTATCCAATTTGGGAACCTCATCCTCCGCAAAATCCCGAATATTCAAGAGGAGTGTGTCCGATGAAGAGCAGTGATGACCCCTGAGCCATTCGAGCCAATCCAACTCATGATCAAACAGAGCGGTATCCAATCCCGAATCTGCCACAACAACAGAATCAGCAAGCGGGGCAGGGATTGAATCCTGGCCTACAAAGTACGCCGCCCATGCCATTCCAAGCGAAAGCAACGCAATCTTCATTGTCCGCACGCTGCCTAAGCTTTGTCCTCTTCGTCGCTATCGGATTCAGGATTCGTCGCATCCTTGAATTCCTTAACGCCTTTGCCCAGTCCCTTCATGAGCTCTGGAATCTTTCTCCCTCCAAAAAGAAGCAAAACAATCAGTGCGATAACAATAATTTGACCTGGTCCTACGGCTCCCATGATGCAATGTTTTGTGCGAATTTCAGAAGAAAATATCAATTTCAGCTCAGTCCAAGGCGGACGTTACCAACATCACAGGCGGCAATTGTCGATGAGGCGCACTCCTGCGACAACAGCCGCCACTATCGCAAAAGATCCATTCGGCACATCGCTGCCCTTCAGCACCTCAAAACTTTCTCCGCTTACCGCATCAAAATACTCCAATTGGATGTGCTCGTTCTCAGACAAAACCTTGCGGTTTGCTTCCACTGCTTTTCCAATAGATTTGTGGTTTTCCGCTGCCTCCGCTACACTTCGTAAGGCTTCGTGAAGCTTCAAAGCATGGGTTCGATCTTCCTGGGGAATGCGAACATTTCGACTGCTCAATGCCAGGCCATCCGCGTCGCGAATCAACGGGCATCCAATGATTCTTATGGAAGGAAATTCCATCCTTGCCAAGTGCCGAATAACGGCCAATTGTTGCAAATCCTTCTCGCCGAAAAATGCCACCTGTGGCTGCACAATGTTGAAAAGCCGGCGAACCACCGTCACAACGCCATCAAAGTGGCCCGATCGCTTTTCACCCTCAAAAACGCGCGTAAGCATGCCGAAATCCGAAGTCTCAGCGTGCGCACTTTCGCCATAGATGTTATCCACATCGGGAAGAAACACGACATCTACTCCTTCAGAACGAGCAAGCTCAAGATCCGGTTTGATGGTAGAAGGATAATTCGAATAATCCGAGGAATCATTGAACTGCGTCGGATTCACAAAAATGCTCAAGACTACCCGTTTTGATTCAGTCCTCGCTCGTCGCAACAGCGAAGCATGGCCCTCATGCAAAGCGCCCATGGTTGGTACAAATCCAATTTTTACGCCCTTCAACCGATGAGGTTGAAGAAAATCGTCAAGTTCTCTTTTACAGTGTATAATGACCATATCAAATAGCGTAAAGCACCTGTTTACTTGGATTATTCAGCGAAATTACGTATATTTGATTGTCTGTTGAACTAACCAATTTACTGGCCTCATGGAGAAAGCAAGAATCCTCTACATATCGCAACATATTGTTCCATTTTTGCCAGCAACCCAAATGAGTTCAGTCAGCAGAAATTTGCCGCAAGGGGTGCATGAAAAAGGTAGAGAAATTCGTGTTTTCACTCCGCGATTTGGAAAAATCAACGAACGTCGCCACCAGCTGCATGAAGTAATCCGGTTGTCCGGTATGAACCTCAATGTGGACGACACCGATCACCCGCTGGTCATCAAAGTCGCATCCATTCCTACGGCCCGAATGCAGGTCTACTTCATTGATAACGAAGAATACTTCAAGCGCAAAGCCGTCCTGCACGATGCAAAAGACAAGCTGTTTGAAGACAACGATGAGCGAAGCATCTTTTTTGTTAGGGGTGTTTTAGAAACCGTGAAAAAACTGGGGTGGGCCCCGGACATCATTCATTGCAACGGTTGGATGACCAGCCTAGCACCCCTGTATTTGAAGCAGGTTTTCAATAAAGATCCGTACTTCGCTGAGAGCAAGGTGATTTGCAGCATTTATGACGAAGGGTTTGAGGGAAGTTTAGATGTAAGAATGGCGGAAAAAATGAAAGCTGATGGCTTGAGTGAAGAGTCATTGGCGTCCATCGCAACCCCTACGTTTGACGCTTTGAACAACTTAGCCATTGCGCACGCGGATGGGTTAATTGTAGGATCAGAAAACGTCAGTGACGCTACGATGGACGCGATGAAAGCGACCGGACTGCCCCTACTCAACTATCACGGTGAAGAGGGTTATGTCGGCGACATAAACAATTTTTACGATTCGATTTTGGAGGGAAAGGCTGAGGCTGTCTCGTAATTGTTGAACTTCGCGGCATGTTGAAATTCATCGCCGGAACGCACGCGGCAGTCTGGGCTAGTATAGGAGGGATAGCCATCCTCGCAGGATGTAAGCGACCGAATACGGAAGTTGGCCTCGATTACGCACAAGACGATTTGCTCACGCTTTACCAAACGGATACCATTGCAATGGAATTCGCAACGGTACGAGAAGATAGCCTGGAGACAGGCGGAGGGCCAGCCAAAGGGTTGAGCACTGCCATTTTGGGGCACATGGAGCACCCACAGTTTGGCATGCACTCCGCTGGGTTTATCACCCAATTGCGGCTCATTGAACCGGATTTTGACTTTGGCGAATCCCCTACCATTGACAGCGTTTATCTCTCCTTGCGCTACACCGGAGCCTCCTACGGCGAACTCAGCCCACAGGCCATTCAGATCTATGAATTGGCAGATACACTGAGCGCAGATACCAGTTACTATTCCAACCAATCCTTCCCTCACGTGGAAGAAGCGCTTGTAGATGCAACACAACAGCCTACGGTTCTCAACCCTGGTCAGAGCCTCTACCTCGGCGATGACACGCTCGCACCCCAAGTCCGAATCTACCTGAACAATGATTTTGGACAGCGTCTTCTAGACGCTGGGGCCGATGTGTACGATTCGAATCAATCTTGGAATGAATATTTCCCGGGCATCAAGGTGTTGCCCGATCCAACAATGGGTGGTTCTGGCGCCGTGGGCATCGATATCAGCAGCGGGATTAGTAAAATGACCCTGCACTTTCACAACACAACGGACACCACGGTTTTCGAATTTAATATCAGCACGCTCTGCATTCGGAACAACCTGTTTTCCCACAGCTGGTACCCTCCTTTTCAAGCCTTGGATGAACCGATGATCGCTTCCGTTCCCGGCAGCGAAATCGCGGGGGTGTTTTCTGGAGCAGGCCTCAAAACTCGCATTCGTTTTCCAGAACTCCCGGAATGGAATGAACTACGCGACGAGGGCCGCGCCGTGCACAAAGCAGAACTGTTTTTGCCGGTTGCTCCTGAAAATAATGATGCACGCTATCCCATTCCTACTGATCTCTTCGTTCTGACCGAAAATGAAGAAGGAGAGGCTATTTCAACCCCGGATCAAAACTCCATTGGATTGAATATCAATGGCAATTACGATCCCGTAGAACAGGCATACCGTTTCAATATTTCCCAAACTTTCCAGCGCATGCTGAACGGCACGCTCGCCAGCGATGATTTATACGTTGTGGCTTCCCGTGGTGGGATATCACTATCCGGAGTGCGTTTGAATGGTCCTGATGCGGAAACACCTGTCACGGATACGACTGGAGTTAATCGACAAGCCCGCATTGTTGTAACGTGGAGCGAATGATTCGTTTCGTATTATTGTTAGCATAAAGCTTAAGGGGATATGTGCGGAATTGTAGGATACATCGGTGAAAAGGACGCGTTTCCTATCATCATAAAAGGGTTGCAACGCCTCGAATACCGCGGCTATGATAGCGCAGGGGTCGCCTTGTGCCAGAACAAAGACGAACTCACTGTTTTTAAGAAAAAGGGAAAGGTTCAAGACCTCCTTGATTTCGTAAACGACGCTGACACTTCCGGATCCAGTGGAATAGGGCACACACGATGGGCTACCCATGGACCGCCCAACGATGTCAATGCACATCCCCACACTGCTCGGCTTGGTCGACTCTCTATCATTCACAATGGCATCATCGAAAACTACGAAGCGCTTCGAAAAAGTTTAGAAGCCAGCGGCCATGCCTTTGTCAGTGATACCGACACGGAAGTGCTGATTCATTTGATTGAGGAGGTTCAAAATCGAACCGACTCAACGATTTGTGAAGCGGTTCAAATCGCATTGCGCGAAGTTGAAGGGGCTTACGCCATTGTCGTAATGGACGCTAATATGCCCGATTTGCTTATCGCGGCACGAAAGTCGAGTCCCCTGGTCATTGGTGTTGGCGTCGAAAATGAATACTTCATTGCTTCTGATGCTACCCCGATTGTAGAATACACTCAAAACGTAATCTACTTGGACGACGAAGAAGTGGCAGTCATGCATCGGGAAGAGGGCTTGATCATCCGCAACTTGGATAATGTCACGATTACGCCCGAAGTGCATGAGCTGGAAATGCAAATCGAAGCCATCGAAAAGGGCGGCTTCGACCATTTCATGCTCAAAGAAATCTTTGAGCAACCCAATTCCATTCATGATTCGTTCCGAGGCCGGATGAGCATCCAGAGAAACGAAATCAAATTGTCCGGAGTCGACAATCATTGGGAAAGATGGGAAAATGCCCAACGTATTCTCATCATCGCATGCGGCACAAGCTGGCATGCCGGTTTGGTGGCTGAATATCTTTTTGAGGATTTTGCCCGAATCCCCGTTGAAGTGGAGTACGCCTCAGAATTTCGGTACCGGAATCCCATTATCCGGCAAGATGATGTCGTGATTGCCATCTCACAATCGGGAGAAACGGCGGATACGCTTGCGGCCATTCGATTGGCCAAGGATCAGGGGGCGCACGTTTTTGGAATCTGCAATGTGGTCGGATCGAGCATCGCCCGGGAAACAGATAGTGGGGCGTACACCCACGCAGGACCCGAAATTGGCGTTGCATCTACCAAAGCCTTCACGGCCCAGTTGACCGTGCTCACTTTAATTGCGATGCACGTGGGCCAGCGCAACAACAACCTTTCGAGCGCGCGTTTCAGTCGCCTCCTCGTTGAGCTCAATTCCATTCCTGAAAAAGTCGAACAGCTGCTCAAACAAGACGCAACCATCAAAGAAATAGCGGTCAAATTTCAACACAACGAAAACGCCCTCTATTTAGGACGAGGCGTGAACTTCCCCGTGGCCCTTGAAGGTGCGTTGAAGCTGAAAGAAATCAGTTACATCCATGCAGAGGGATATCCATCCGCTGAAATGAAGCATGGTCCCATTGCTTTGATTGACGAAGAGATGCCCGTTTTCTTTGTGGCCACAGCAGACGACGTTTATGAAAAAGTTATCTCAAACGTCCAAGAGGTCAAAGCACGAGGCGGCAGGTTGGTAGCATTGGTCACTTCCGGCAACAACGACTTGAAATCCTTAGCTGAATTCGTCATCGAAATCCCCAAGTGTGACCAGGCATTAGCGCCTCTATTGACGACCATTCCTCTCCAGTTGTTGAGTTACCATATTGCTGTCCTGCGTGAATGCCATGTGGATCAGCCACGAAATCTAGCAAAATCTGTTACGGTAGAGTGACGCAAAGGGGAGGTTAGCAGGTCGTTTTCTTGGTTGTCTTGGTGGCTCGCACGGAGGCAATGCACCTCCAAAAAAGCCCTGTCATCTCAGTCGCTGACGCGTTCATTCGAATCCAACCGCCATCACC
>JADHRK010000032.1 GCA_016777435.1 Flavobacteriales bacterium | reverse complement strand
TATCGGTATTGGGATGATTTTGGTTCCGGTGGTTTCAAACGATTGATTCAACAGGGAATGGTCTGCGGGGATCACCATTTCGGATATGCACCGACCTACACCGGCCCTGGACACGCTTCGATCTATACCGGCACCACGCCACGGCTGCATGGAATCATTGCCAACGACTGGTACGACCGCAGCACCAATGCCTCGGTCTATTGTGCTTTTGACGACGGCGTTGAAACGATTGGACTCAAGGATGCAAGCTTGCGCGATGGCAAAATGTCATCGCATCGGATGCAGTCCAGCACCCTGGGCGATGAAATGAAAATTGCTTCGGGTATGAATGCGAAAGTTATCGCTGTGAGCTTGAAAGATCGAGGAGCAACCTTGCCCGGTGGCCATCTTGCTGACGGGGCGTATTGGTTTTATGGCAAGGACAAAGGCCAATTCATCACCAGCTCCAAATACGTGGATGAACTTCCTTCATGGGTCAAGAAGTTCAACAAAGGCGGGCATGCTGAACGGCACCTAAAATCGGGCTGGAGAACCAAGCGGAACGAAGCCGATTTTGCACAGGAATGGCCCGACAACAATCCTTTCGAACAACCCTTTACCGGTGGTAATAATGCCACTTTCCCTTATGATTTACAGGCACTGAGCGAGACCAATGGCGGGTACGACATCCTCAAAAGCACCCCGCACGGCAACACCATGGTCATCGATTTTGCTGTGAAATCCATCGAAGGAGAAGCATTGGGTGCCGACGGCATCACCGATCTGCTTGCAATTAGCCTTTCTTCGACCGATTACGTCGGGCACCAATTTGGCACCAATGCATGGGAAACCATGGAAACCTATTTGCATCTCGACCGACTGTTGAAGCAACTTTTCAGTCAATTGGACGCCAAAGTTGGCAACGGAAATTGGATGTGCTGGCTCACCGCAGACCACGGCGCCGCCACTCCCCCTTCGCTGGCCCAATCCGTCGGTATGCCTGTAGGTTACTGGAAACCCGGCAACATGATCGAGGATGTCAAAGCAGATTTGCAGGCGCAATTCGGCGAAGGAGAATGGGTATTGAACTATTCCAACGACCAATTTTTCTTCAACAGGCCTTTGATGCGCGAACGCAATGTGGACTTGGATGCAGCACAGCGTCGAATCCAATTGCTTTGTCAAACCTATGAAGGCGTTTCCATGGCCATCACCGGATGCGACCTTACGTCGGGCAATGCCTCGAATGATCCCATCGTTGAGAAAATTCGAAACGGTTGGTCCGCCAATGCTTCGGGAGATGTGATGATTGTGACCCAACCGGGCTGGATCAAATATGGCATGGCAGGAACCACGCACGGATCGCCTTTTCCCTACGACACGCACGTGCCGTGCATCTTCTACGGTTGGAACGTCCCTTCTGGAATTACCTACGAGCGAACGTACATCCAAGACATCGCCCCAACCGTTGCGGCACTGATCCACAGTCCCATGCCCAATGCCTGCACAGGCCGGCCCATCCAAGCGGTATTGCAACAATGAGTCAGGTGGATATTCGGGGTGAAAAACCCGTCATCGACATCGCTATTCGGCGGTTGATGGAAGGAACACCTAAAATTGAACTGACCGCGGCATTTCCATGTGAAGGGCCGTTTGAAGTCCAACTGCCCATCTGGCGTCCAGGGCGCTATGAAGTAGGAAATTTTGCACGCTACGTGTACGATATGATGGGGCAACAATCCGACGGATCCTGGATTGAATTGCAAAAGACATCCTTGCATGCTTGGCACGTACCGGAAGAAATTGGTCGCGTGCGTTGGACCTTCTTTGCCGATTTATTCAACGCCGGTTCCACCGGGGTGGCGGCAGACATCTTGTACATCAATCCCGTCAATTGTTTTCTTTACCTCCCCGATCATCAGGATTGGGGGTACGCGATCGAACTCACAGACGTGCCCGCCGGATGGCCGGTCGCCACGGGATTGCCCCAATCGAATGGTCGATGGCAAGCCCGCGATGTGCAACACGTCATGGACAGTCCGATTCTCGCTGCTGATGCGCTGACTCATCTCCAATACGAATCCAATGGAATTCCCTTTCACATTTGGATATACGGGCAAGATCAGCCCAATCCCGATTCGTTCTTGGCCGACCACGTCGCCTTCACGGATAGTCAAATTGCGCACTTTGGCTCATTCCCAGCGGAACATTACCACTTCATATACGTGCTTCCCGAACGCGAGGTGCGGCACGGAGTGGAACATGAAGACACGACAGTCATCGCCATCGGTCCATCCGCCAAAAGCCAAACCCAAAGTGGGTATGATGAATTGATCGGGATCGCTTCCCACGAACTCTACCACGCTTGGAATGTCAAACGCATCCGTCCTGCGGAATGGACGCCTTATGAATTTGCCCAACCCTGTCCCAGTCGCATGGGATATGTCGCTGAAGGGGTCACCACCTATATGGGAGACCTGTTCCTGTTCGAATGTGGTGTGGTGGATTTGCCAGGATGGTGCAGGCTCATGGAACGCTTGTTGGACCGACACGTCAACAACCCGGGACGGCTGAACAGCAGCGTCGCCCAATCGAGCTTTGACACCTGGTTGGACGGCTACGAGGCAGGCGTGCCAGGAAGGAAAGGGTCGATCTACGTCGAAGGGGCCGTTTTGGCCTTTTTGTGCGACGTTCGGATTATGCAGCTCACGGGCGGCGAAGCTTCTCTGCAGACAGCCATGCGCATGCTATGGGAACAATTTGGAGTGGAGCGCATCGGTTTGACCGAAACCGATTATTGGTCGGTACTGAACGAAGTGGCCGGTGCCACCGATGCCCTTGATGATTTGCGACTGCATTACGCTGATGGAACGGAAGATAGCTGGAACGATCTCATTGCCGCCATGGAATGGCAGGGCTTAGAACTCACGAAGAACCACCGCGATGGCCGATGGCACGTGAACATTTCCAGCGCTTGAGTCAGTTGGCCTCGACACTTCCCTGAAGCGCGAACGCCACCAAGTTTGCTCCCATTTTCAGCGCCAACTGGCGCACTTCCTCTGGATCCCGGTGCACTTGCCAATCCTCCCAGCCGTCGCCCAGATCGGATTCATAGTCGTAAAAAACGACCAACCTCCCTTTCAAAAAGAGGCCATACCCGCGAGGAGGCATATCATCGTGTTCATGCACCTTTGGCAACCCTGAATCAAAGGCGTAAATGGAGTGAAAGACTGAATGGGACCAAGGCAACTCGACCCATTCCGCATCCGGCAATACCTTTTTCATTTCGCGACGGACATACGCATCCATTCCGTAATTGTCCGATATGTGCAAGAACCCTCCGGCCTCCAAATAAATGCGCAGATTTTGTGCTTCAGAACCCGAGAATACCACATTGCCATGCCCGGTCATGTGCAGCCAAGGATAATCAAACAGTTCCGGCGCTCCCACATCCACTGTCGCTACCTCATCATTCAACTGCATCCCCAACTCTGAATTGCAGAAAGCCACCAAGTTGGGCACTGCTGTTGGATTGGAATACCAGTCTCCGCCGCCTCGGTACTTCAAAACAGCCAATTGATACATTCCCGATTGAGCACATGCCGTGCTCACTGGCAATGAGACCATTGCACTTGCCCAAAAACCTGCAAAAAGAATGGGCGCTAGAAAAACCCGAAGCAACTGAAACATAATGCAAAGGTACTTCGTACCCTAAGACGCCCTCATTTTTGATGGTTTTTTAAGTTATATTTGCGCCCCTGAAAACAACCTTGCATCATGCAAAATAAGAATGCAGTTCTGCTCTTTACCGTTTTGTTGTCCTTTGCGACACTTTACACACTCAGTTTCAACTGGGTAGCAGGCAATTACGAAGAAGAAGCAGCACAATATGGAGCCTTTGTAGCGGACTCGCTGGAAAGCAACGGAGAAATCACTGAGAACGAATGGAGCTCTTCGGCAGCGCAAGCCGCTCGTGAATTCCTCCGCGACAGTGCAAATGCTGAGATTTATCCAGTCTTTGGTCACACGTACCGAGAGGTAATTGAACAAGAACTCAACCTCGGACTCGACCTTCAAGGTGGAATGTCTGTGACACTGGAAGTGAGTATCCCCGATTTGTTCATTGCATTGAGTGATTACTCCAGCAACGAAACGTTTAGACAAGCCATTGCACAGGCCAAGGCGGCCCAGCGTACGACGCAAGGTTTGACGTATGTTGATTTGTTTGAACGCTCCTGGACGGAACTCAATGGCGCCTCTGACAGCCCCATAGATCTGTGGCGCATCTTCCACAACTTGGAAAGCAAGGACCTTTTCCCTGCCCAATCCACAGACGAAGAGATTTTCCTGATCCTTCAAAACGAAAGCAACACTGCCATTGACAACACCGAGAGCATCATCCGTAAGCGGATTGACCAGCTCGGTGTGGCCCAACCAAACGTACAGAAAGTCAGTGGCGGACGAATTTTGGTAGAGCTTCCCGGCATTGACGACCGCGAGCGTGCTCGAAAGCAATTGAAAAGCACGGCAAACCTCGAGTTCTGGGAGACGTACTTTAACGACGAAATCTTCGCTCGAATCTCTGCTGCCAACAATGCGTTGGGCCGATCCATGAGCCCTGAACTCTTCGGTGCAGAGGCGCCTGCGGATAGCTTGCTCACCCTCGAGCAACAACGCGCGATGAATCCTCTGTTCGCTTATTTCCAGCTGGAAACGCAACGCCGTTCATCGGTAGTCGGCTACACCGCTATCGCAGACACCAACCGCGTCAATGACTTGTTGCGTCGACCGGAGGCGAAGCAAGCGCTTCAGTCCGATTTGCGATTGATGTGGGAAGCCAAGTCTACACAAAACTTTGCTGCGCTTTATGCCATTAAGGACGAAAGCGGAAAAGGCAAAGCAAAATTGAGCGGTAAGAGCATCATTGATGCACGGGTTTCATATGATGAGATTGGCGATGTTGTCGTGAGCATGACCATGGACGGAGAAGGCTCGGGCATCTGGGGGGCGATGACTGAAGCGTGTGCGGCTGACAACCAGCGAGCAGTTGCTGTGATCTTGGATGGATTGGTCTTTAGCGCTCCAAGTGTACAGTCTGCCATCACGAACGGCCGCTCTCAAATTAGCTTCGGTTCCAACCAGAGCATCGAAGATAAAATGGCAGAAGCCAATGATTTGGCCTCCTTGCTCAAAGCAGGATCTCTTCCTGCACCAGCTCGAATCGTTGACGAAGTCAGTGTTGGACCACAGCTAGGTGAAGAAAACATTCAAGCAGGGTTCAGTTCATTCGTGATCGCACTTGCAGTGATCCTTTTGTACATGGTTTTCTACTACAAAGGCGCTGGACTCGTGTCCAATTTGGCTTTGATTGCCAACCTCTTCTTCTTGATTGGTGCGCTTGCCTCGCTTGGAGCAGCATTGACCCTTCCTGGAATCGCAGGTATCGTACTGACCATCGGTATGGCAGTAGACGCCAACGTACTCATCTATGAGCGTATCCGAGAGGAAATGCGCGGCGGAAAAGGCTTGATGGTGGCAGTGAAAGACGGTTATTCAAAAGCATACAGTGCCATCATTGACGCCAACTTGACCACATTGCTCACCGCATTTGTCTTGTACAGTTTTGGTAGCGGCGCCATCCGTGGATTTGCAACGACTCTGATCATCGGTATCTTCACCTCGCTCTTTTCAGCGATTGTGTTGACGCGATTGGTCTTCTTCAGCCGTTTGGAGAATAAGAAGCCGATTAGCTTCTATACAGACATGACCAAGAATTGGTTCACCAAGATCAATGTGAACTTCATTGGCAACCGCATGAAATTTTACATCCTCAGCGCGATCATTGTGGTGGGCGGTATCGCCAGCCTCGCGACCAAAGGTTTGCAGTATGGTGTTGAATTCTCGGGGGGTACAACATTCGATGTCTCATTTGACGAGGCCGTGGATGTGCAACAAATCCGAGAATCATTGGCTGTGGCCTTCACCGAAGAAGGCAAGACAGGCAATCCTATTGTGCAGACCAAAGACAGCGATGCCAAGGTTCGAATCATGACCAATTACATGATCGACAACCAAGATGAGAATCAGGACGAATTGATTCAATCTGCTTTGGCAAAAGGATTAGCTGTGACGGGTGTAGACTACACGATTGACCAGTACAACAAGGTAGACAGCACCATTTCAGATGATTTCCGCACCGGTGCTCAAAACGCTACCGTGTTCTCCTTGCTCATCATCTTCCTTTACATCTTCTTCCGTTTCCGCAAGTGGCAATATGGCATGGGTGCATTGGTCGCGATGACGCACGACGTGATCATCGTATTGAGCTGTTTCTCCATCTTTGCAGGTATACTGCCCTTTACCATGGAAATTGACCAAGCCTTCATCGCTGCGATTTTGACAGTCATCGGTTATTCCATCAACGATACGGTGGTTGTGTTTGACCGTATCCGTGAATACGTGGGACTCTACGGCGATAAGAAAGACGACAAGGACGTCATGAACGATGCTTTGAACAGCACGCTCAGCCGTACCATCAATACATCGCTCTCGACGTTTGTTGTGTTGCTCACCATCTTCTTTTTAGGCGGTGATAACATCAAAGGCTTTGTATTTGCCTTGATGATCGGTGTGGTGGTTGGAACATACAGCTCCATCTTCATTGCAACGCCGAGCGTATTGGACCTGAGCAAAAAGCTCAAAGCTTAATCGCCACGCAATCATTTGAAATGAAAAAGGCCACCCCTTCGGGTGGCCTTTTTGTTGCGTGACTCTTCGGTCTCAATTCAGCAATCGGCCGCTGCGGAGCAATTGATAAGGACTGAGATCCTCGAGGTTGAGCACAATGCCAAATGCAGTGCGACCGTTGAAGTTGAATGTTGTGAAGCCATTGAGCCATTGAGCCACTGGTAACTGTAATTTCACGAATGACAAATTCATTTCGAGCCCGACAGAAGCAAGCTCCACTCCTGTTCCAATCAATCCACCACCGTACACACTGATTCGTTTTGTGAGGTCACGTGAGATGCGCGCAGAGACCATTTGATCGACACGTGTCTGAATCTCATCGGAATTACTCGAATATGGGACATCCATCATGGTCAGACCACCCTGCTGTCTTGCAATGATTCGGCTCAGCAGCCCAAACGAATTCCGGCCCAGAAAAACATGATCCTTGAGGTTATCTTTATCACCTGTTATGCCAGCGCTCATCAGTGGATATACCCATACAGAACCAAAGGATTTGCCTGCATACACTCGCCAATCCCAACCGCGACCTTTTCGATTCACCTCCACTCTCCCTCGCCAGATAGCCTCCAAGGCAATGGATTGATCGATGAGCTCAGGTAGGATTGGACTACCGAAAAACGAGGGTTTACTATGACCATAGGCAGAAAGCAACGTTTCAGCTCCAGCGGCAGTAACACGAACCTCTCCGCTCTGTTTCACGTTACCCCGCTGATGAACGATGCTGTAATTTAAGCGGAATGCCTGACGGGTGAAATCTGGTTGAGGTGCAAAGCCTGGGTCGATTCCAATTCCCTGAGCCCGCTCACGTACATCGATCAAAGCGAGGCTCAATGTGGATTTCAATGGATTCCCGGGATTGCGATTGAATCGGTGCGTGTACCCCAGGCTCGAACGCAAAAAGTCCACGTTGTACACGGATTCGATGCCTTCTGTCGCAAATTTTCGGACCTGTACCTCCCATCTGCCCTTGCCCTTTTTGAATGACGCACGTCCCACGCCAGCCAATTGCGAACGATTCGTACTCCACAGAGGCATTGCCATCCACTCCCAATCACGCAGCGGAAGTACACTGTTGTGAATCGCGAATCCCGCTAAGAAACCATCGCAACGATTCCATGCAACCGCTGGCAGCCAATTTAATTGTGTGCGTGACCCATCTTCGAGACGCGTTAGCAACCGGAGGGTGACCGGCTCAATCTTGCGCAACAATCCCGACGTCCTGATCGTGTTGTTTTGCGGATGAGCATCCATGGAAACGTTTTCGTGGTCAATTCGCAACGCGGTGTACGGCGATCCATTTCGATCGGTGGCTGCGATGCGCAAGTTACCTGCGCTACCGGCATCGATTGGATTGTACCATTCAATGCGCTTCCAAACAGAATCAGCCACGCAACCGTAAAGCGGCCAAGGCCCTTCCAAATCTCCTCGATTGCGCACGGAAACGACCAATGTATCTCCATCGGCCGTTCGTTCCCGCCGCAACCCTGCAATGGCATAATCCGTCTGGCCTGTGGTTGGAATGAGGCCGTCAAAAAACCATGCAAGATCCTTACGTGTGCTCGCTTCGAGCGACCGCTGCAGATCGTCCGGCCCGGGGTGCTTGAATTTCCACTCGCTGAAATAAGAACGCATTGCTGCATCAAATTGCGGGGTTCCCAGCGACTGACGCAAGTATTCGAAGGCAGCGGCGGATTTTTTGTAGACAACCGTGCCGTAATTGATGCCACTGAATGCGTCCGAATGGCATTGCATGGGCTGATCGTCGCTCATACGCGCGCTCAACAGGTAAGCCAATGCATCGCGGCTCTCATATGAGCGCCCGATCAAATCAAGCCTTTCCATGATGGGAGTTGCCTCTTCGACCATGCCCGTGAGCCCAATCGCATCGCCATACTTCTCCACGAAATAACGGGTCTCGTTGAATGAGTTGATGCCCTCATCCATCCATGCATTGGTGCGCTCGTTGGACCCCAAAATGCCATAAAACCAATTGTGTCCGACTTCGTGCACGATGACCGTTTCCAGTCCCATGTCCGATCCAGAACTGCCAATGACCGTTACGTTGGGATACTCCATGCCCCCGCCGGCACTGATGGTCCCGTCCACGGCAGTGACTTGCTCGTACGGGTAATCGCCGTTCCATTGCGAATAGTAGCGCGTCGCATCGGCGATGTACTCGGGTGCTTTGCGCCACAGTTTTGCTTCGGCCGGGGTAAACATGGACCACGTCGTGACCTCCCGTCCCGACCATGGCAATTCAGTGCTTCCCTTGAGCACCCACCACCGCTTGTCGGCAAACCAGGCAAAATCATGCACATTGTATTGGCGGTAGCGCAACGTTTTCGTCTCGGTGGCAGACACTGGAAACGCATTGACACTATCGGGGTTCAGCTCCAAATCGTCAAATTCCGTGGCATCGATTCGGCGGGCAGTCGCTAGCGCGATTGAATCCAAGAACACCTCCTCCTTTTGGTTGTGCGACCAGGAGGGATCAAAATCACCCGTTGCACCCACGACGTAGTTTTTGGGCAGCGTAATCTTAACATCAAACGAGCCAAATTCTGAGTAAAACTCGCCCTGATTCAAATAAGGCATCTCATGCCAGCCGTCGCGGTCGTAGACAGCAGGTTTGGGGTACCATTGGGTGATCTGGTAGGACTCGCCAATGTGACCCAGTCGGCTGATTTTGCCGGACGGCAATTGCACCCGGAAAGGCGTGGCATATTCCAGCGATTCACCGGGCACAAGCGGCTTGGGCAATGTCAATTTCGCAATATCAATATGCTCTGGATGATAAGCCCATTCCGCTGCGACGCCATCCACTGCGAAGTCAAGCGAATCGATGCCACCAAGGTCACGTTGCAGCGCCCAAAACATGAACATTTCGCCTTGCCTGAATTTTTGCTGCGCAAGCGCCGTCTGTCCATTTTTGTAGGCGTTGGGCCAAAGATGAATCCATAAAAAGTCCAACGTATCGGCGCTGTTGTTGGTGTACCTGGTCGCGATGTCGCCGCGCAATGTATGCTCGGCATCATCCAGCGCTACCGCAATTTGATGGTCCACGGTTTGTTGGAAGTAGTCCGCTTGGGCAGCAGCTTGTTCACTAAGAAAAGCGGTTGCTAAGAAGGCAATGACGAGGGAAAGTGCCGTAGATCTCATTGATGCAAGGTTGTTGGTGAATGGGTCACGCTCGAAGTTAGTTCCCTTTGGCTGAATTTGTACCTTTGACGCCATGGGCGCTACGGAAATCGTATTCATCTTTTTGGTTTACTTGCTGCTGTTTGGCGCCAAGGGAATTCCTTCCTTTGCGCGCACCATGGGCGGCGCTGTGCGTGAGTTTAGGAATGCGACCGATCAGATTCAACGTGAAATATTGAGCAGTACCGACGGCATCAAGGAGGAGGTCAACAAAGTACGGAAGGCAGCCGATGCAGCAGACCCATTCAATTCACCTCCCGCGCGTCCAAAGCCTCAAGCATCGAACTCACCAGACGTTGCTTCAGAAAATGAAGTCACTGACAAACCCAACTCCTGAATGGGCATTCTATTTCTGATTGCGGGGCTCGTGTTGTTGGTCCTGAGCGGTGACGGCTTGGTGCGTTTCGCATCGGGCTTGGCCATCAAAGCCTCCATCCCGCCCGTGATCGTGGGCTTGACCATTGTTTCAATTGGGACTTCAGCTCCGGAGATCATTGCATCGGTGCGGGCTGCATTGGAGGGGAACCCGGGCATTACTGTGGGCAATGTCATCGGCTCCAACATTGCCAACTTGGCCTTGATCTTGGGTGTGACGGCCTTGATTCACCCCGTGCGGGTCGATCCATCCTTGATGCGCACCGACTGGCCCGTATTGGTGGCGGCATCGCTGTTGTTTTGGTTTTTTGCGCGCAACGGAAGCCTTGAAACCTGGGAAGGAGGAATGTTGCTCGCGGGAGGCATCGGGTTGCTGATCATGCTCTACTTCCGAAGCCGTTTTGCGAACAAAACCGACCAAGCACTGACGGAAGATCTGGACGAGCAAAAAGATGCAAGTCGGTCGATTTGGATGTTGCTTGGGGGCATCGCCGTCGCAAGCATCGGGCTTTATTACGGCTCCGAATGGTTCATCGAGGGCGCACGGCAACTGGCCAAACAAATGGGCGTCAGTGATCATGTCATTGGGTTGACCGTGGTGGCTTTTGGTACGAGTGTGCCGGAGTTGGTCGCTTCAGGCATCGCCGCTTGGAAACGAGAATCCGATTTGGCCCTTGGAAACCTCATCGGTTCCAACATCTTCAACATCTTTTTTGCTGCCGGCTTATCCTCGAGCATCATCGCATTGCCCGTGGATGGGCAAGCCCTGCAGTTTGACTTTTGGTGGATGACGGCCATTGCGCTGATTGTGGGTGCCATGATGTGGCACAAGTCATTGGTGCATCGCTGGAAAGGGGTCGTTCTCCTCCTGGCTTATCTCGTTTACATGGTCTGTGTAGGCGGCGGATGGACAGAAGGAATCGTGAACTGAGGACGTGTGATCGACTTCTGATGAAAAAGGAAATAATACTGCGAGAAGGTCCCAGCACCTGCTGGGTCATCCGCGGAGCATTTGACGAAGTACCGCTGGTCCATTGGACGGAATCCATTCCTTGGCAGCAAAACAGCATTCGGATGTACGGCAAGACGCACCCCGAGCCGAGACTCACGGCTTGGATGGGCCCGGCTTATCGGTATTCGAGCATACAGTGGCCTGCTGCTCCTTTCACGGCAGAGATGAGTGAGTTTGTGAAGAAGGTGGAAGTCCACACTGAGACCGGCGGTTACTTCAATGCCTGCCTCTTCAATCAATACAGAGACGGGCAGGACTCCATGGGGTGGCACCGCGACAACGAGCCCGAAATGGATCCCAGCTGCATTGCCAGCGTGAGCTTCGGGGCCTCGCGGGATTTTGTCATCCGGCATCGCACCACGAAGCAAAAGTGGCTCGTGCACTTGCACCACGGCGACCTGCTCGTAATGGAGCACTTGCAAGACGCCTACGAACATGCGCTACCCAAGCGATTGCGCGTGGGTGAGCCGCGCATCAATTTGACTTTGCGGCGGATCCTCAGCCTTTGAGGGATTTTGACAGAAAAACAAATCGGCCGCCCCTCGTAGGAAGTGGCCGATTGTCATTTTAAACAATCCAAGCAAAACAAGCCCACAGAAAGAAATCGTTTCAATCCCAGAATTCTTCTATTTCCGAAGATTACCTTTGAGATGAAACTTTAGTGAAACTCATGTCCGTTCATCAATCTGCCAAACGCATCACCACCCAGGTGCTTGCGGAAATGAAAGCCAATGGCGAACCCATCGCCATGCTCACGGCCTACGATTACTCCATGGCGACCATCGTCGATCAAGCCGGTGTCGACGTGATACTCGTCGGAGACAGCGCATCGAATGTGATGGCTGGTCACGAGACGACACTGCCCATCACGCTGGATCACATGATTTATCATGCGTCAAGCGTGGTGCGCGCCGCGAAACGCGCGCTCGTGGTGGTGGATTTGCCCTTTGGCACCTACCAAGGCAATTCAAAAGAGGCCTTGAATTCTGCCATACGCATCATGAAAGAAAGCGGCGCCCATGCTGTAAAGCTAGAGGGCGGTCACGAAGTCAAGGAGAGCATTGAACGCATCCTGACTGCAGGCATTCCCGTCATGGGCCACCTCGGACTCACGCCGCAATCGATTTATAAGTTTGGCACTTATACCGTGCGAGCAAAGGAGGAGATGGAAGCGGACCAATTGCGCGCAGACACGAAGATGCTCAATGACATTGGTTGTTTTGCCGTTGTTTTCGAGAAAATCCCCGCGCATCTCGCACAAGAAGCCAGTGCTTCCGTCGCCTGCCCAACCATTGGCATCGGTGCGGGAAGCGGTTGCGACGGACAGGTCCTTGTATTGCATGACATGCTCGGCATTACGCAAGCATTCAGTCCCCGGTTCTTGCGCCGCTACCTCGACATGGGTGAACAAATGAACGGCGCCATTCAACAGTACGTGAAAGATGTGCGCAGCCGGGATTTCCCCAACGAATCAGAGCAATACTGAGACACGTGCCATGAAGCACAAATCAGACGATCAAGGCTCATCCGATTCGCATACGTGGGCCCGAAAGCCCAAGGCTCCCATTGTCATGAGCAACGTTGACAACCTGCAGGTGCTCTATGAAGACAATCATTTGATCGCTGTCAACAAGCGATCCTCTGACATCGTACAAAGCGACTCAAGCGGTGACATCACCCTGTGCCAAGTGGTCGGCGAATACATCAAGAAGAAATACAACAAGCCGGGAGATGCCTTCATCGGCACAGTCCACCGGCTCGACCGTCCGGTGAGCGGCGTCATTTTGTACGCGCGCACATCCAAAGCCCTGTCGCGTCTGACCAATCTTTTTCGGTTGCGCGACATTCAAAAAACCTATTGGGCCGTCGTTCGCCCTGGACCCGAGCAACCCGAAGGACACATCGTCAACTATCTGGAGAAAAACGAACGCATCAATAAGAGCTTCGCCTACAATCAAGATGGACCAGGTCGAAAGCAGAGCGAACTCACGTACAGAGTAATCGGTCGTTCTGACCATTATTCGTTCGTAGAAGTAAAACCCAAAACCGGGCGGCATCATCAAATCCGCACGACGTTGAGCAGTTTGAAGAGCCCCATCAAAGGTGACATCAAATACGGCGCCCGACGCACCAACGATAACGCCTCCATTCATCTCCACGCCCGTCGCATTGAGTTCGTACACCCGGTAAAAAAGGAGCCCCTGAGCATCCTCGCTCCTCCCCCGGAAGATCCACTTTGGAACGAGTGGCTGCGCGTCGAAAACAACTTGGTTTAAAACGTTTGGTAAAACGAGTTTCAATCGCTTTTTCACCTCACGTACCTGTGTATCTTTGCGGCCATGAGTACGCAACCAGAACACGTAAAATGCCTGATCGTAGGATCGGGACCCGCCGGATATACCGCAGCCATTTATGCCGCTCGAGCGGATATGAAACCGGTCATGTACCAAGGAATGCAGCCAGGCGGACAACTCACGGAAACCACCGAAGTTGACAATTTTCCGGGGTATCCCGAGGGAATCAACGGTCCACAAATGATGATGGACTTGGAAGCACAAGCCAAACGATTCGATACAGATGTGCGCACCGGATGGGTCACCGAAGTGGACTTCTCAGGGCCTGTCCACAAAATCTGGGTCGGCGAAGGCGCGGACCGGATCGAGGTGCATGCAGATTCTGTGATCATCTCAACAGGAGCGTCAGCCAAATGGTTGGGACTGGAATCTGAACTGCGCTTGCGCGACGCCGGAGGTGGAGTCAGCGCCTGTGCTGTCTGTGATGGGTTTTTCTACCGCGGCCAAGATGTGGTGATCGTTGGAGCCGGTGATACAGCCTGTGAAGAAGCGAGCTACTTGGCAAAACTTTGCAATAAAGTGACCATGCTCGTGCGACGCGATGAAATGCGGGCGTCTAAAGCCATGCAAAATCGCGTGCTCGCGATGGATAACATTGAGGTACTCTGGAACACCGATACCGTTGAGGTCCTGGGCGATGAAGGTGTGGAAGCCATTCGGGTGCGCAACAACCAAACCAACGCAGAACATGACATTCCCGCCACAGGATTCTTTGTGGCGATTGGCCACAAGCCCAATACCGATGTATTCAAAGGCTGGATTGATCTCGATGAGCAAGGCTACATCAAATACGGTGAGCCGGGCACCTCACGCACCAATCGCGAGGGCGTGTTCGTGAGCGGTGATGCCGCGGATAAAACCTACCGCCAAGCCGTTACCGCTGCGGGCACGGGCTGCATTGCAGCCTTGGATGCGGAGCGATACCTTGCGGCCAAAGGCATGCACTGATCGCATTCAACTGCAAACAAAAAGCCCCTAGACGCGATGCGTCTGGGGGCTTTTTTAATGCCACAAAATGGCTCAAGTAGTTGACTTACTTATCCGTCAAATTGAAACCCACTGAAATGGTCACGCGCATGCCCGTATTATTCAGCTTAATCGCGTCAAAATAATCGTTTGTATCCAAAATGTCTCCTGCTGCCGAATTCTTTGCACCAAGCTTATCAGGGACAATGGAAATATTGATCGGCATGTTCAGGTCACCCTTCTTGATGTTGTAACCTGCCGCAAAGACAAATCCCAAGCCTGAAGCAGACAAGTTCGGACCTGTGGCAAATTCAAAACCACCTTCTCCGCGCACGCCAACTAAACTTGAAAAACTCGGCAAAAACATTCCTTTTTCCATGCCAGCTACGAAAGCTACCCACTCGACAAGTCCAACAATCGGTCCGCCTGAGTCCGCAAAACGGGTTTCCCATTGCCACCCATACTGGGTCGTCCATGTAAATGGCAAATCGCCAGCGTCAACCACCTCCATGGAATCCATCTGGTGATAACGGTTCAATACTTGTGATGTGCTTCCGTCTCCAATGTAGGTGATACCGAATCTCGGGCCCGTCAATTTACTGACCTCTGAAATTGTACCTGTTCCCCCTCCGGTTTGGGCAAAGCCCAACGTTGAGAAAATCATCGCCACCAATTAGTAAACGCTCTTTTGGATATTTTTCATGCGGCGAATATAAACCAAATGACATAAAGCAATTTTCGCAGAGGATCAAAGAGGCAAGAGAACAACACCCGAATTCTTGCGTTTCTAATATCAGAAATCGTTCCCTATGTCCATTCCGAAGCAAGAAGAAACCTTCGACCCTTTACTCGATGTTTTGTCACACGGCAATCCCATGTGGTACGAAGCAATGCGCAAAGAAGCCAAGCAAAAGCACTTCATGCATTTGG
>JADHRK010000031.1 GCA_016777435.1 Flavobacteriales bacterium | reverse complement strand
CCTCTTCCTTGAGCACCTTACCTGCTCGAATGGCCATCGATTGCGCCATCTGAGCAGCGACGCGTTCCGCACGCGATATGCCCGGTAGATCATTGCCGCCGTCTTCCAACACTGCTTCGATCAACAATGCAGGCGTAGAGTCGCCTTCGGCAGGCATTCCAGTAATTTGAACGCCTGCGTCATCGGGCTCAATCAACAATCCCATGCGCTCCAGCCAATCTTTGGATTCGAGCACGAAATGCCGATCGCCCGCATTCAACTCTACCACCTCTGGAAACAACAACCGCTGAACGGGAATGGAGGAAGTTTCATTTTGGAGCTGCGTCACCAATAATTCGTACAAAACACGCTGGTGGGCGCGATGCTGATCAATCAACAAAAGTCCCGATCGCGTGCTCGTGGCCACATAGCGCTGCTGAAATTGGAAGACCGAGCGCTTCTGGTCCACCGATTGATCGCTCAATAGCGGCGCTGATGCACCGCGAATGTCCAAATCGAATCGTTCCAAGGATGCATTGGCTTCCTGAACGGACGGTGCCTCAGTAGTGAGGGCATCACCGTAAAGTTTTTTCCAAGCATCCATTTGTCCGCGGCCGGGGCGCAGCGCATGGCCACTTTGGCGATTTGACGAATCCGAAGGTGTTCCTGAACGCTGGGGACCTTGAGACGGAGTCCGAAACGGATTGTAATCCGAATTCACCGTTACCGATGGTTCCGAAACAGGACGCGACGGGTCCAATGGCGTAATATTCAACCCCGTCTCCTGATCAAAATCCAGGGACGGAGCAACTGCATACTTTCCGAGACCGCGACGAATTGCAGGAAGCAATAAGGATAGCACATGGCGCTCCTCATCGAACTTGACTTCTGTTTTGGTGGGATGAATGTTCACATCCAATCGAGCAGGGTCAATGGTCAAAAACAGGACGTACAAGGGGTATTGATTCCGAGGAAGCAATCCTTCGTAGGCATCCATGATCGTGCGATGCAACAACGGATGCTTGATGAAGCGTTGGTTCACGAATAGAAACTGCTCCCCGCGCGTCCGACGAGCAAATTCAGGCTTGCCTACAAATCCCTCCACACTGACCACATCGGTGTGCTCCTCCACCGGGACCAGACGCTCATCGTATTTGCTGCCAAAAACCCCCGCGACGCGTTTGCGACGCGACGAAGCCTTGAGGTTGAACAGCTCAGAATCGTTGTGATGCAGGGAAAAATGCACCGTTTCATGGGCCAAAGCCAGCCGGTGAAATTCATCGATGACGTGCCGCAATTCAACGGCATCCGATTTCAAGAAATTCCTCCGCGCCGGGACATTGAAAAACAAATGCCGCACTGAAATTTGGGTACCTTCCTCAAATGCACACGGCATTGGATTTGCCGCTTTCCCTCCCTCCAATTGCAGCAGAACACCATGTTCTTCACTGATATGACGGGTCTTCAATTCGACGTGAGCGATGGAGGCGATGGAGGCCAGTGCTTCCCCCCGGAACCCCTTCGAAACAATGCTGTACAAATCCTCCGCTACGCTAATTTTTGAAGTGGCATGCCGCTGGAAACACCGCGCCGCGTCTGCGGACACCATGCCTGCTCCATTATCAAGCACTTGGATCAGCGTCCGCCCTGCATCTACCACACGGACCTCAATAAGCGAAGCACCCGCATCGATGGCGTTTTCCATGAGCTCCTTGACAGCGGAAGCTGGACGTTGAACCACTTCTCCCGCTGCAATCTGGTTGGAAACATTTTCCGGAAGTTGTCGGATCACCTCATGCATTTTCCATCCACTTTAATACCCGTGAAAAATCACTTTGCTCGACCCATTGGATTCCTTTCCATGCGAGCCAAATCAATGCCAATGCAATGAGCGCTGCCCGCAGCATCGCCCGGCGCGCTCCTGCAATCTGTTGGTGGCGCTGCTCGGTTCGCTGACCGCTAGTGGCCTTTCGCGGGGAACGAAACCGAATCTCCCTTCGATTTGCATCCCCATCATTGGATACCGACACTTCTTGCTCCACCCGCGACTTCCGCGCTTGCCATTCCTCATCCAACTCCGGAAGATGCCGCGACTTAAAGTCGAATCGACGGGGTGTGGTTCGGACATTCCGAAACATGGATTTGAGTCGTGGGGCTTGCATAATTCTCCAGCGAATTTACATCCGACTACCCGCAATTCAGGGGTCAGAGTGCCACTCGTTGTTCAAAATCGACTAACACGTCATCCACATCTTTTGAACCGGGGTACCGCTTCAAAATTGCATGCATGACACGGTCCACCGTTGCGTCTGGACAGGATGCTCCGCTTGTCACCAAAATGCAAGGCGTCTCGTCTTTGCCCGGGAGTGGCCATGGGTCCATGGTAGACTGGTGCAACCCCAAGCGCCAATCATAATGTTGAACCATTCCATCCCCTAAAAATTCCCGCTCATTCCGAATGAAAAAAGTAGGAAGTGTTGCTTCACACAGCTCCACCAAATGAGATGTATTTGAACTATTGTATCCGCCAACAACGACAGCAAGGTCAGCGAGATCCTTGGCGAGCGCGGCTTGGGTGGCTTGCTGGTTATCATTGGTTGCGTAGCAAAGTGTATCACGCGTATTGGCAAAATCAACATCGCCTGCATTGTTCTGCTTGGCCTCCACGGCTTGCTTGATCCGATCGCTAATGGCTTGGGTGTCAGAGGCCAGCATTGTGGTTTGGTTCACGACGCCTATGCGCTTCAAATGCACCTTGGGGTCAAATCCCTTGGATGTTCTTCCTGCAAAATGCGTGTCAAACTCACTCGCGTCCTTATGACCTGTGATGAATTCACACAGCAACTCTGCTTCAAGCATATTTTTGATGACGAGGGCATGACCCTTTTCGCCGGAATGGCTGAACGTGGCGCGGGTCTCTTCGTGCTCAGGTTTTCCGTGAATAACGATGGTGTAATCCTCCGTGGCCAATTTTGCCGAACGCTTCCAAACCTTTTCGACGAATGGACACGTCGTATTGTAGGTGTCAACATCCACACCAATTTCCTTCAGTTTGGCCTCGATTTCGAGGGTTGTCCCAAAGGCTGGGATCAAAACCACATCATCATGCCTCAACTCGGACATCGGTGTCAACATATTTCCCTCAGTGTCCTGTAAAAACCGGATTCCACGGTCTTGCAAATCTGCGTTGACCTCGGGATTGTGAATCATTTGACTCAACAAGAAAATTCGCCTACCGGGGTTTTCATCAATGGCGCGGTAAGCGATTTCAATGGCGTTTTCCACCCCAAAGCAAAAACCAAAATGGCGGGCAAGGACAAAGCGAACCGTTCCAAAATTCAAAACAGTCGGTTCGAAATCTTGCTTGCGCGGGTCTTGTGACTTTCGTTTGGCTTTCACCCGTGAAATGATGGGACTGCGGTAAAACGAAGGGACTTCAAAACTGCGCATGCAGCAAAGAAAAAGAATGAAAGTTGAATCCTTGCCCTTCGGAGGCAAAGAATGTTGAAACACGTCAAAAAACCCCGCTACAATCTGAAACTTCTTGCCCCGATTCCCCGTAAAGGGATGCATGAAGCACATTCCACTTCGGTATTTGGCGTTGGTTATCTTGATGTTCGTTGCATCGATCACCACGTTCGTGGCGGCCAGCAGTTTGCTCTGAGTAATCAGTTGAAATCGCCCCGAATTGAACGAAAGCGCACGCTAGCCGTCCTTCGAGCAATTCGCTTCATCCGCTTCAGCACTCTTCGCTGGGGCACAGTATCTCCTCGCATCATCATCCAAGCATGCACCTGAATCAGTGGAGCTGTTAATTCAGGAGCTTTGGTCAGGAAGGTCCAATCTTCCGTTTCGATGTGCACCTTAATTTCTGTTGAATTCGCAATCCATTCCAAGGAAAGCGCGTCCAAGGCGAGCATGTCTTGACCGCAAGCGTCCACCCCTCGTTTGAGTCGCCATTCCAATGCGCTCTCGACCCAATCCGCGTGGGCCACTCCATCAGCAGGCCATTCGGGCATTCCCCAGCATCCACAACAGATACACGCTGATAAGACGGCGCTTAACATGTGCGGTGCGTTTCTTCAAAGCGGACACCCATGCGCTCCAACTCGGGCAAAATAACATTGTAGTAATCCCGATGCAGGGGCACTTCCACACCCGTTTGCTCGAACTTTCCTTGGAGCATGGCTTCGGCCGCGATGGCCATTGGCCATCCAACCGTATCGGACATGCCCGTGTAAACCGCGTCCCGGCCCTCCAGCCGCAATGAGCTTGTAACTTCGTGTTGTTCGCCATTGATTTCGTAAAAAAACCGATGCCACATGACAATCATGTCCCGGTCTTGGGGCTTCAATTCCCATTTGACCTCCAACAATGATTGAATGATCTGAGCAGGAGTTCCCTGCGTGATTTGAGGTCCTGATTGGTCATCGAACAAGCCGAGCCAATTTAACCGAGTCAATGTCTCCGCCGAGCACTGGGTGACGCGGCGAACGGCAGATTCAAGCCCTTCCTCCGCCCACTGCGCGGGAACAAAGGATCGCAACCAATCGGCCCAAGAACAACCCGAGGGCCACGTCATCCTGACATCGTCCCGAACACACCCCAACTGCACCAGTGCGTCCCACCCAGCGCAAAACCCTTCCCCGCGAAGTGTTCCACGGACAAGGGTCTGAATGCCATCCAATCCATACTTTTCAACGTACATGATGGAATCCCGATTGGGATACCCTTCAAACGATGTCCCTCCTACTTCGATGGTTCGTGCATTTTGAAACACCCGATGCGGCGGCACCAATCGATCCGATCCACCGGCCAAAAACGTTGCAGGGCCCGCTTGGCCAGCGAGCACAACATTGCGGGGGTTCCAACTGAATTTATAATGCCAAGGATTGTCATCGGAATCCGGAGCGATTAACCCTCCGCAATACGATTCAAATTCCAACATTTCCCCACCCTCGCCGGCGATTCTGTCCAGCACTTGCTTGGCACTCAAATGATCGATGCCTGGATCCAGGCCAATCTCATTCAAGACAAGTACGCCCTTCTCCACTGCGCGGTCATGCAATGCTTCCATTTCGGGACTTACGTAACTTGGCGTTATCACTGGCACGCCGGCCTCAATGGCCACCGCGGCAATTTCCGGGTGTAAAAATGCGGGAACCATGGAGATGACCAAATGTGCTGATTTGATTCGCTCATCTCGAATTGCATTGTTTTGCGGATCAATCGCAAAGGCCTCAGATGCGGGATGTGCCGAACATTTTTGCTGCGCCAAAGCCACGTCCACATCGCCAACGGCTACCTGCCAATTGTTGGCTTCCGATCGATTCAAGAGTTCCTGGATCAGCGAAGAACTGGAACGACCCGCACCCAAAACTACCACCGATTTCTGTGTCTCCATTGCCTTTTGCTTTGCGTCAAAGATAAATAAGGATTGAAGCTTGGCATGGAATTCGCATCATTGACGAAGCATTCGCATTAACTTGGCGTCTGAAATTTCGAGATGGCATTGACTTTTAAAACCACCCGCTTTAGCACTTGGACATTCGTCCTTGCAATCAGTGCATTGACAGCCATGGCAGGCTGTTCAGGGTCAAAGGCATTTGTCAAACGTGGAATGAAAATGGAGGAAGTAGGCATGATGCAGCAAGCAGCCAACTTTTATTACACAGCAGTCACGAAAGACGCACACAATACGGATGCATTGGCCGGCATGCAGCGTGCTGGTCAATGGGTACTCAACGATTATCTGGCCCGATTTGATGAGGCTCGATTGGCGGGAAATCGAGCGACAGCTGTTTCTGCCTTCGAAAAAGCGAAAGCCTACCAGAACAAAGTCGAGCGCCTCGGGATTGGCCTGCTAATTTTGAGCGAAACGGAAGCCGCATACAGCCGTGTGAAAAACGATCACCTCGAGGAGGTCTACGAAGAAGCCGTGGCGCATCTCGAAAACGAAGCGTTCGGCGAATCACTTCGGGATTTTGACGAAGTGCTGCGGTTGGATCCGACGTACAAGGACGCCAAATCACTTGCAGACATTGCCTATTGTGAGCCGCTCTACAGAACCGGCTTGAACGCTCTTGAACGGGAGCAATGGCGTTCTGCCTATGATGAATTCAATGCTTGCGTTGCCCGGGACACCCACTTCAAAGACGCCAAAGTTTTGCGCGACGAATGCCTCGAAAAGGGCCAGTTCGCCATTGCCCTCGTGAATTTCGAAAACGGATCCAACCGACTGGGAATGGAAACCAAGCTCAAGTCATATGTCCAGCAGGCCTTGGCTGAAAGCCAAGACCCCTTTCTACATTTGGTTGATCGGGAAAATCAAGAACTCATCCTTCAAGAACAACAACTTACATTGAGCGGGGTAATCGATGCCAACTCTTCGGTCGAAGTTGGCGGCTTAATGGGCGCCAAGGCGATATTGAAAGGAACCGTGATTTCGTGCGATGTAAACACCTCGTCGAGGCAGCGCACCGACATGCAGGGATTTGAGAGCTACAAGGTTGCAAAGGTCAATGAAGACGGTAAAAAAGTATACGAGACCAAGTACCGTACTGTGAACTACCAAAAGTATAAGCAAACCAGAAAGGTGAAGGTCACTATCCAACTTTCTCTCGTCTCGCTCGAAACAGGCAAAACAGAAATGACGGAGATCATCAAACGCGAGCAGAATGATGTGATCGAATACGCCCGTTATGGAGGAGACAACAACAACATCTACCCCGCTAGAAGCAATGGAAGTGTTTGGCGATTGGGGCGTCGGGATTTGCTGGGGCAATTGCAAGCCAATAATAACCTGCGATCCGAAGCCTCCATGGTCGATGCCGCAATTTCTGATATAGCCAATGCTTCACGTTCACTTGTGGAAGCTGAAGCGAAACGCCTGGTTCAATAATGCTGAATTTAGCATCTTACCCCCATGGGTTTCGGCATACAATGTCAGTTGCCGGCTTCATCATGATTGTCTTGTTGGTCGGCGGATGTGCTGGTGCTAACCAATGGGGTGAAGCGCCGGCTTGGGTCAATGAACGTCCCCGCATCAGCAGTGATTACATCGGCATTGCGAGCGCCGGCAAAACCCCATTCGATTCGGATGCGTTTGCAACAGCACAGAAACGGGCATTGGCAGAGCTTGCGGGTCAAATCCGAGTGAAAATCGAATCCTCGTCGATTCTTCACACCACACAGTTTCAGGGCATCGCTGGTCAGAATTTTGAAGAACGAATCCAAAGTGCCGCCGTCGAAGACCTCGAGGGGTATGAACTGGTTGGACGTTATGAAAACGAAACAGAAATCTGGGCATATTTTCGGCTAAACAAAGCAACGTATCAACGTATTTTGAGTGAACGCAAAGCAGCGGATCTCGAAATCGCTGGCGGGCATTTTGAATCGGCGCTCGCGGCTCAAAAGCAAGGCAATGCAGCGCTTGCCATGGATGGCTACATCCGTTGCTTGGAAGATTTGGAAACACATTGGGGCGAGGTCAATCTTTGGCAAGGCGCCGGGGTAGAAATAGCGCTGGACCGTGCGGCCTTGGATGGGATTTCACGCTTGATGGGTGACATGCATCTTGACGCTCAAGTCGACCGGGTCAAACTCTCCTTTGCCGAACGCTACCGAGGCACGTTGGTCTGCAAGGCAACGCTCGGAAACCGGCCGCTGACCAAAGTTCCCATCATCTGGCGTTACAACCGAGGCACGCTGCCCAAAAGCGACAGCGGCAAGACCAATCCATCCGGAGAAATCACCATCGGGTTGAGCCAATTCGAACCCGGGACGCGCAACTCGGAATTGAAGATTGAATTGGACCTGGAAAACCTCGCGCCGCGCATGGCTGAGTCCGCTGCGAAGGACTTCTTGCAGCACCTCCCTGTACCATCTTTGTCCATTCCCATCGAGCTCTCTCCTCCAACCATCTATTTCAACACGAATGAACGGCAGAAAGGGGAATTACGGGATCAGCAATTGCTCCTGCATTCCATCGCAGAAGGACTGAGCAATCAGGGCGTGACATGGGTGCAACGCAAACCGGAAGCGGACCTCATCCTCACATTGGAATCCGATACCCGGGACGGTGGATCGGGCTCGGGATTCTACACCGCATTTCTCAATGCGACAGTAGTCCTAAAGACACCCGACGGCACTCCGATTCTTCAGCAAAACCTCAATGACATCAAGGGCGTTCACAACAGCTGGGAAACTGCCCATGCCGAAGCCTACCGGAAAGCAACGTTGGAAATCAAGGGGAGGTTCCTCCGCCAATTGGTCAATGCGCTCTACCAATGAGCCCGTTCAAATCAATGCTTCGAGCCCAACGACAAACATTTTGGCATGTTTCTTGAATTCACCAACTTGCAATCTCAAATCTGAAATCCCATACCCATGAAGAATATCCTACATACCATCGCCGTAATCGGTGCAACAACCGCCCTGGTACTTTCAGGTTGCAAAGGTGGAAAAGACACGTCGTCCACTCCAGAGACCCGCGGAGAGGTGCGAATTGTGGAGTACTGCTCCGGACCTGAATTCTTGACGAACGGAGAATACTTCCGAGCTTCTGCCACGGGCATAAGTCCCCAGCGCGAGATCGCTAAAAAAATCGCCCGACAAAACGCCGAAGCCACCCTCGCAAGAGCGGTTGAAGCGACGGTTGAGATTGTAGCCGAAAATCAAGCCACACAGCTAGGATTTGGAACGACTGAAGAAGCCACGAGCAAATTCAACGAATTGTCCCGCACCATCGTCAACAAAAAGTTGACAGGCGCCATCACGATCTGTCAAGAGCTGACGATGACAGAGGACAAGAAATACATTGCCTATTTAGCCATCGAACTGAGCGGCGGTGAATTGGCCAATGCATACGTACAAGGATTAAAGCAGGAGGAGCGCATTCGAGCAGAATACAATTACGATCAATTCAAGGAAACCTTTGAAGAGGTCATGTCAAACTACCGCGAGCAATAATTGCGAAAGACAATCGCTGCGATTCACTCGGATTGAAGCTCCGCTTTGGCAGTGCCAAGGCGGGGCTTTTTCTTTTAAGCTCCTTCAGAATCCAACCAGACCGGTACGCTTGAAAGTTCGGCGGGATGCTCCAGGCGATGGGCTTTGACCTGGTTGATCCAATTTCGAAACATCACTGGACCCTCAGGAGTAAGGACAGATTCAGGGTGAAATTGAACCGCATCGATGGGCAATTGCGGATGGGCAATGGCCATGGGCAAACCGGTTTCATTCCGGGCCGTCAATTCCAAATTGGGAGGAAAATTGCCTTCCTCCATGATCCAACTGTGGTAATGGCCAACCGTTAAGGGAGCCGTGAGTCCTTCAAAAAGTCGTTTCGAAGCGATGGAGGTTAATTCGGACGTCTGGCCGTGCAAGACACGCTCCATATTCACGAGTGTCCCCCCAAAATGCTGAACGATGGCCTGCAGCCCCAAGCACACTCCGAGCATGGGCACCTGGTGCGCCGCTGCGATGGGAATAATGCGCATGAGCTGACCCGCTTCTTCGGGCAGGCCCGGACCCGGAGACAGCACAATACCATCGAACTGCACAATTCCAGCGGGGTTGATCGCATCATTGCGCATCACCTTCACTTCCACTCCACCTTGGCTGACCAACATGTGTTCAATGTTCCAGGTGAAGGAATCGTAATTATCTACCAGCAGAATGCGCATTGATGTACTTCGATGTGCAAAGGTGGGAAATCCCTTCTTAGCTTCGCAACATGTCAGACACCATTTCTTCATCCGACGCTGCTGCACCCGTGGCATCCTACAGTCAGGCGGTTGCGGCCGGTGATTTGGTTTTTGTCAGCGGTCAAATTCCCCTCGATCCTCAGTCAGGGGAGCTGATAGCCCATTCGATTGAGGCTGCTACAGAACAAAGCCTTCGCAATGTGCAACGCATCTTGGAAGCGGCGGGATTGGAGTTACGTCATGTTGTAAAGGCCAGCGTTTTCCTCATCAACACGGGAGACTACGCTGGAATGGATGCGACCTACAAAAACATCATGCCCGAGCCATTTCCCGCGCGTGAAGCCGTTTTTGTGATGGGCCTACCGAAAGAATCCCGCGTTGAAATCTCCGTCATTGCTCATACCCAGCGTTGAATCAAGCACCTAAAAGCCATGTTTCTCAAGAAATTGCTCTACTACCTGAATCCTTTGAATTTGTTTCATCGAGACCCTGAAGCAGACACCAACTTACGCATGATGCATGGTGTCAATAAGATCAGCCTCGTCATGTTTGTTCTCTGCCTTGGCGTGATGCTGGTGCGCTGGTTAGCGCGGTAAAAGCTCCTCGTCGACACACCGGAAAAACAATTGCTTAGAAGAGCAAATCGGTGTTGTTCTTGCGGTATTCCACCTTCAAATCTTTGAGCATTGATGCTTTGATGTTCAAGCGCAAGTAAATGCTCTTCCGCACGCCAATGGGAACCCAGTTCACTGACAACTCCCAGCAGTGTAAATCCCAGTAAACATCCAATTGGGTGGGTGTCCACTCCTTGCGGACCACGTCATAGCCGGTATTTACATCCACTCGGCAAAAATCCAGCACTTCAATGGAGCCGCGTAACCGTGCACTTTGAGTCATGATCAAGGTATCACGCTGGAGATCGGGTCGCCAGTTTTTGCGAACATCGAGGTTGTAATCGGCGCGAAAGTTCCACGGATAAGCCCCATCGGTGCCTCCATTGAACGAGCTTCCCAACGCTGCGTTTGCACGGGTCATGCGCAAGATCGGCCCGCCTTGGCTCACCAGAAACTGATCGATTCGCTGGCCACTCGAATCGCGCGCATAGGCGCTGTGTGCAATGCCCAAGTTGACCCGAACCTTGTTGAACAAATCCGTGTTGGCCCGGGTAACGATGTCACTCAATCCCAATGAATCTGCAATAAAATTGTAATTTGCCGAGGTGACCAGATTGTCAATCAATCGGACTTTGCGCACTTCGCCGGTTTCCTTGTCCATCACTTTGGCTTCGATGTTTTGGCTGAGGCCAAAATTCAAAGCGCCGGAAGCTCGAATGTCTTGGGGCACAAAACGATTGAGGCTGTACGGATTGAATTCATAGGATTCGTCGTTGAGGCTGACCGTCTGTGTTCGCTGCAATTCTGGCGTATAACTCAGCCCCATCGTTGGGCTTAGCACGTGCCGAATGGCTTGGACGCGGCGGTTGGGATTGAATTCAAAGGTGCCATAAAATCGGGTTGAAGCATTCGCAGAGAGGCGCCAATCCCGGGTGGTTTGGAACCCGGATAGGGTGTCCGTCACTTGTTGTATTGCACCCGTTTCATCCTCGACTAATGCGCCATTGAGCTCCTGGAATGCCCAGAATTCATTGTATTGAAAATTGGGGGTAATGCTGACAAAGCCAAGGCGCATTTGCGTTGAAGCAGAGGCATTGTGTTTGATGCCATTTCGAAAGGAAATGTTGGACCAATCGCCGGCCATGAAAACGCTATCTGGCGCCTCCATGGTCTGCTCAAAACGCGAAGAAGCCGACACTGCAATCTCATCCAACAACTTGCTCCGAGAAGAGGTCAATCCCAACAACTTTGACAAACTCGAACGCTGCAAATTGAGCGTCATGGAGGGTGCCGTCAAGTTAACGTTTCCGGTCTGTGAGTTTTGAGCATGCCGCGCGCTCAGGGCAAGTGAAATGGGCTTTCCGGGGAAGGACCGCGAATACTGAATGCTCGACTGAAAGGTATTCGTGAGGTAGTCCTGCTGATTGCTGGTGATGTTCGATTGAAAGTGATTGTTTGAACCAAAATTCACACTGGTATTGAATCGGCTATTGGGACGGGCGCGGTTGTCTTGGCTATGGCTCCAACGCACAAAGAACTGGTTGGACAGGGACAAGGTCGGCAAGCCCGTGAAGCCGTTGCGAATCCGCTGGTAACTCAAGTTCAAATTGCCGCTTGCGCGGTAGCGTATGCGATAATTTGTACTGCTCCGAAGTGCCCATGAGCCACCGGTATAAATATCTCCAGTCAATCGCGTGTCGGCGTATTCTCCAATTGGCATGTAATACCCCAAATCCTTGAGAAAGAAACCCAGGGCGCCACCATTTCCATACCCGGGCATCAGAAGTCCGTGGCTCCGTTTCTCCGGAGGCGTCGGAAACCACCCAAACGGCAAAGCCAATGGTGTGGGGATTTTTCGAAATTTCAAATAGAACGGTCCGGAGACTACTTTTTTGCCCGGAATCATGATCGCCCGTTTCAAGTGAAAGTGAAAATGCGGGTTATCGGCATTGCACGTGGTGAATTTGGCATTGGCCACATGGATGCGCTGATCGGATTGACGTTTTGCGACTTCGGCGTGAAAAACGGCCTCGCCTTGGACAGTGACTGCTTGGCGGCTTAACCCTCTCCGTGATTCCAAATCAAAACACAGCTCGTCTTGTTTAAACGTTTGCCCTCCTTGTGTCATCACGGGACGGCCAATCCAATCGCCCAATGAATCCCTTGTGCCGTAAGCACACGCTTGGTTCTTTTGTGGGCTGTAAATGATGCGATAAGCCTCCAACCGGATGTCATCCATCGCTACAAATGCATTCCCGGAGAGCTCTACCTCAGATGTAATGGCATTGACCTTTGTGGAATCATCAGCGCCCCAATTCACCTCAAAACGCTCCTCAATTTCGGGCTCAATTTGCAGTGAATCTGCCAGCTGTGCGGGCGATTGAGCGCAGAACACAACGGACGCGCTTATCCACATCAGAGCACGGAAAATCCGTGGGGGGCAGACGACGCGGAGGGGTCGTGACGTTTTAGATTTGATGAAACGCATGAAACAGCAGTCAAAACTAACGAAACGAGCGGTCCTGTTTGCCATGGGAGGGCTGATAATCCTTTCCGCTTCGTTTGCTCCTGTTGCTCCAAGCATGGTTTTGGTCATTGACGCAGGACATGGCGGAACAGATCCTGGGAATTTGGGGACCGGCAGGTACAAAGCCACCGAAAAGACGGTGACGTTGGATGTGGCATTGCTCTTGCGCGACTATATCACCGAACGTTTTCCTGATGTGGAAATTGTCATGACGCGGGATGGTGATTCCTATCCAAAAATTCGAGAGCGCGTTCAACTCGCCAACAGCATCAAAGCCGACCTCTTCATGAGCATCCACTGCGACGCCTTCACCAGCCCGAATGCAGTCGGCTCCAGCACTTTTGTAATGGGAATGGATCGAAGCGAAGAAAGCTTGAGGGTTTCCATGCAAGAGAACGCATTCATCTCCCGCGAACGGGACTACGAGTCGTTTTATGAGGGCTTCAAACCCGATGATCCCGACACTTACATCGCTCTTAGTTTGCGCCAATCCGTATTTCTTCAGCAAAGCTTGGAACTCGGCAGCCTCATTCAATCGCAGTTCAAACAGCGCGTAGGAAGAAAAGATAGGGGCGTGCGGCAAGCAGGTTATTACGTGACTTGTTTCACCCAAATGCCCTCGGTATTGGTCGAATTGGGATTTTTGACGAATCCCACCGAAGAAGATTTCCTGAATTCCACCGCTGGAAAAGAGCTCATGGCCTCTGCCCTGCTTCGTGCCTTTCGCGCCTACAAGGAGAAGCACCACCCCGGACCGGAAACGGAGCCGAGTCGTGAACAAGGTGCCTTGACTTCATCCCTCGAAGAGACACCGCCCATTGCCAATGCAACGGCTCTTCCCTCCCCCACTTACCGGGTGCAAGTCATGACCTCAGGACTCGCACTCGAGGAAGATGACGAGCGGTTCCGAGGTCTCCAGACGGTGGTGGAGTACCTTCGCAACGGGCTCTTCAAATACGCGGTAGGAAACTGTGCAACAGCGGCAGAAGCCAAGGTGCTCAAAATGCAATTGCAAAAACAAGGATTCTCAGACGCCTTTGTCGTTAAATTTGAAGGAACTTCATTTGAATCTCAAGGAGTCAAACCCATTCGCAAAAACTGATCCACGTGGCCACAGTATCAAAAGAATTTAGGATTGGAGCGCTTGTCATCGGCGGGCTCATACTCTTGATCTTGGGTGTCAATTACCTGAAGGGATTCAATCCTTTTCAGCCATCCAACACGTACTACGCCGCCTATTCGGCCATTGATGGATTGGCCGTTTCGAATCCGGTTGTGGTCAATGGTTTCAAAGTTGGCCAAGTCACCGAGGTCGCATTCTCTGATGAAGGAGACGGTTCCTTGATGGTGGCCTTCAAAATCGAACAATCCACACTTCGGATTCCCCGTGACACCCGAGCCAAAATCGTCTCCAGCGATTTTTTCGGAACCAAAGCCATTGACTTGATTGCAGGAGAGGACGAGATGCTCGCTGAGCCCGGCGATACCCTCATGAGCGATTTGGAAATGGGAATTGCCGAGGCTGTGCGCATTGAGCTGCTGCCATTGAAAAACAAAACCGACCAACTCATCGACGGAGTTGATGATATTTTGGAAAACCTGAAAGCCGTTTTCGAAGCCGACGCGACCTTGGGGCTTCCCACAGCTTTTGAAAGCATTCAACGGACGGTCGAAAGCCTGGAGAAGACCTCCATTCAATTGGACAACATGGTCGCGGAAAATCGCTCGGCACTCAATGGCATCATGACCAATGTGGAAGGCATCACTTCCAACATCAAGGACCACAACGATGAACTTGCCAACGTGATGGAAAATTTTTCTGAAATCTCAGATTCATTGGCGGCGGTGAACTTTGCGGAAACGGTCAATCGGGCGAATTCAGCGCTCGCGCATGTGGATGAAATCACGCGCAAAATCAATATGGGAGAAGGCTCTTTGGGTCAACTGGTCAACAGCGATTCCCTGCACGATGGCTTGATTGCGACCAACAACGAGCTGCAATACCTCATCAATGATCTCTACCTCAATCCCTGGCGATACGTTCGGGTTTCGGTCTTCGGAAAGAAACAAGAGAAGGCGCTTTCAAAGAAAGAGTTGAAGAAGCTCAAAGCCATCATCGAACAACAATTGGATGAGCGCGAGGAAAACCAACAACCCTGAAGACCACCACCGAAAGAACCAAACGATGTTGAGCCAATTGCTTTTTCTTGCCATCCTCGGCACCGCCAGCTTCTTTTTCGCCAAGCGAATAGCGGTCATTCGCCGAAACATTCTTTCCGGTATTGATTGGGATGGAAGCGATCGAAAAGCAGAGCGATGGAAGACCATGGCCCGCGTCGCCTTGGGCCAAAGTAAAATGACGACACGACCGGTAGCCGGAATCATGCACATCATCGTCTATGCAGGGTTTGTGATCATCAACATTGAAATGCTCGAGATTGTCATCGATGGACTCTTCGGTACACACCGAATATTCGCCTTCCTCGGTGGATTTTACAACGTACTCATTGCCTCCTTTGAATGGTTAGCGGCAGGCGTAATCGTCGCATGCGTAGTGTTCTTCATCCGACGAAATGGCATGGCACTGGCCCGATTGACCTCCAAGGACTTGCAAGGCTGGCCCTCCCTCGATGCCAATATCATTTTGGTGGCTGAAGTTGTCCTGATGTTTGCATTCCTCAGCATGAATGCTGCGGATGCCATTGCACAATCCCGCGGACTACCCCATTACACTGCGGCGGGTTCATTTCCCGTCAGCAGCCTGCTGATTCCGCTTTACTCAGGCCT
>JADHRK010000030.1 GCA_016777435.1 Flavobacteriales bacterium | reverse complement strand
CACTTCAGGCTCCTATGATTTGCAAGACGTCGGTTTGGATGGAATGCCTGATGCTGAGGAGCAAGGATTTTTTAGTGAATGGCTGAGTGAGGTTCAGGAGTGGGTGGAACCACAAGCCTATTCAGAAATCGTACAGGATCCTTCCGGTGACAACTTTCGTTATTTCCGAAATCCAGAGGCGCAGAACAACGAAGAGACCATCCTCGAACGCTACGCTCAATTCAACGGGTACGAAAACAACTCCAACACCGGCTCACCCAATGGTTATCCCATTACGAGCACGACCATTCCGAACACGGAGGACATCAACCAGGACATCACGCTCTCCACCATTGAGAGTTACTTTCAATACAAGGTTTCTTTGAGGCCTCAAGACCTTGGGGAATTTAACATTGGAAAGAACTACATCACGGATACGTTTGAGCAGACGGTGACGACCGCAAACGAGGAGGAACGAGTGATTCGATGGTACCAATTCAAGATTCCCGTGCGGGAATATGACAACAAAGTTGGCGGCATAACGGACTTTCGGTCGATTCGATTCATTCGGATGTTTGCAAAGGGGTGGACGGAACCGGTAACGTTGCGTTTTGCGCGTTTGGAACTGATCCGAGGAGAATGGCGCCGCTACTTGAATTCCTTAGCGGGACCTCAAGAAATCGAGCCGGATGATCCTTCAACGACCGTCTTCAATATCAGTGCCGTGAATATTGAAGAAAATGGAAACCGGGAGCCTGTACCGTATGTAACACCACCCGGAATCATTCGTGAAATTGATGTGGGAACCGCAAACCAAAGGCGATTGAATGAGCAATCGCTCGAGATGGCTGTTTGTGGCTTGGCCGATGGTGATGCGCGCGGCGCTTACCGCAACATCAATTTTGACATGCGGATGTACAAACGGCTCCGGATGTACGTTCACGCAGAGGCCGGCCCGAACAATCAAGTGCTCAATGACGATGACATCACCTGCTTTGTCCGTTTGGGAAATGACTTTGAGTCGAACTATTACGAGTATGAAATCCCATTAAAAACGACACCGTGGAACACCGGTGACGAAGATTTGATCTGGCCGGAAGAGAACAACATTGACATCGAGTTCCGGAAGCTTCAGAATTTAAAGATTGAACGTCCACAGGGCTATCCCCTGTTCGATGAATATGCCGCATTGGACCCGGAAAACAATGCACGTTTGGCGGTGAAGGGAAATCCAAATTTGGCCAACGTGGTCATGGTGATGGTCGGGGTGCGGAATCCGGACAAGGATGAAAATGACTTCACGGCAAACGATGATGGATTGGAAAAATGTGCTGTGGTTTGGGTGAATGAGATGCGATTGGCAGATTTCAATCAGCAAGGCGGTTGGGCTGCCACGGCTCAAATGAATGCAAAATTGGCGGACTTGGGAAATATCTCGGTGGCGGCCAATATGTCTACACCCGGTTTTGGCGGGCTGGAGCAGCGCATCCAAGAGCGACAGCGTGAAACCATTCAAGGCATCGATGCCTCGGGCACCATTCAGTTGGGCAAATTGTTTCCGAAGAAATTGGGACTTACCCTTCCCATGTATCTGGGGTATTCGCAACAGGTGTCCACTCCCCAGTTCGATCCCTTATCACCGGACATTGAAATGGCCCAACAGGAGGGTCTTAGCGCGGAACGGCGGGACAATGCGAAAACGATTGACCAGCTCAAATCGATCAACTTCAGTAGCATCAAGATTGATCCTCAATTTGGAGGGAAGAACGGAGGGGCATCGCGCGACCGAAACCGAGAGCGTGAAGGAGCTGCGGCAGGCGGTCGCGGAAGCTTGGGCAAAGAAGGAGGAGACAAGGACGCGGGCGGAAAAGGGGGAGCAGGGGGTGGCTCCGCACGCGGCGGTTCGGCACGCGGCGGCAAGTCAGGGGGTGGGAGCCAAATCGGATTGCTCAAGATGCTGGATCCCGGGAATTTCACCGGAAACTTCTCGTACATCGAATCGTTCAATCGAGACGTCAATACAGAGTTCCGATCGAACCGGGAGTACCGGGGAGGGTTGAATTACAATTTCTCACATTCCCCCAAAAATTTCAAGCCATTTGGGAAGATTGGATTCTTGCGTAAGTTGGAATTCATGAAGTGGTTGACGGACTTCAATTTTTACCTCGGGCTGAAGCAATTCACCGTTGGTTCCCAGATGAATCGAATATACGAGGCGAGTAGGGTTCGAAACAATACGGAGGAATTGCTCGGTGTGGAGACCAATCTGCTCATCAATACGCAGGTGATGAAGACCTGGCGTTGGGATCGCACGTATGCGCTCAAATACGATTTGACGAAGGCGTTGAAGTTTGATTACAACGGGCAAGCGCAGGCCCTTGTGGGTGAACCGGCGGGCGAAATCAACCGAGAAGATGCTGAAGGATATCAATTGTACCGTGATTCTGTCATTCGCAACCTTGAAAACGCAGGGGAAATCACCACGTACAATCACAATATTACCGGGTCCTATAAGCTGCCGTTCGATAAGCTTCCACTCGTGAACTTCATATCCAGTGATGTTCGCTATCAGGGATCTTTCCGATGGGATCGGGCGCCATTTTCCCAGGATAGCATTGGAAACACGATTCAAAATTCCCGCAACCTCAGTTTGAACGCACAGGCCAATTTTTCCAACCTTTACAACAAAATTCCAGGGGTAAAAGACCTGTTGAATCCACCAAGGCGTGCTCCGAGTGCGCGGGAGGTAAGGAATGAGGATCGCGATGGATTTGGCAATGCAGACGAAGAGGAAAAAATTAAATTCGAACTGAATCCATTGGCGACGTTGGTGCGCCTGCTTGCCAGTGTGCAGAACGTTTCGGGATCCATGACTCGGAATGAAGGAATACTTTTGCCCGGCTACAACCAGAAGGCGCGATTTGCAGGGTTTGATAGTCAATTCTTGGCGCCAGGACCGGAATTCTTACTCGGCCATCAAAACACGAATTGGCAAGGGGACCAAGTCCGAGACTTTGCTACCGAATTTGCTGAGCAAGGATGGTTGCAATCGGATGCCGTTCAGAACCAGCAATACTCGCAAACCTACCAGGAGACCTTCAATGTTCGTGCGAACTTGGAGCCGATCAAATACCTGAAAATCGAACTCACGGCCAACCGCAACGTCTCACAGAATTACACCAGTTTCTTCCGGTATGATGAGGACTTTGGGGAGTTTATTTACGATTCGCCGAACGAAACGGGCCAATTCTCGGCCACCGTGATGAGTTGGAACACTGCATTTGTAGAAGACGATGTACAAGATGAATTCAATTCGGATACCTGGGATTACTTCATCAAGCAAGCCCGAATTAAGGTTTCGGAGCGCCTCAATGATGTTACGTATCAGTTGGATGCGCCGGAAAACACAGGGTACTATGCCGGGTTTGGGGGCACCAGCCAGGACGTTACGATTCCGGCGTTTATTGCGGCCTACCTCGGCGTGGACGCAGAAAATGTTCCTCTGGATGTGTTCGATACGCCTATTGCCCCAAATTGGCGTGTCACCTACGATGGCCTTACCAAGAATCCGTTTTTCAAGCAATATTTCAAGCGGTTCAACCTGAGCCATAGTTACCGATCAACACTGACTACCAATTACGTCACCAACTTGAATTTCCAAGAAGATGAATTTGGCAACCCGACGGCCATTGATCAGAGTGAGTTCGGTAATTTCATCTCAGAACGGCAATTCAACGTCGTGAGCCTCAGTGAGCAGCTTTCACCGTTAGTGGGCGTGGACATGACGTTCAACACGGAAGCGGAAAATGAACCGCAGTTGAAGGTTGAGTTGAAGCGCGATCGAAACGTCGCATTCGGTCTGACCAATTTCCAGATCACCGAAACGAAGAGTAACGCGTTGGTTGTTGGGTTTGGTTATAAGTTTAAAGATGTCCCTAACCCCTTCATCAAGACATACGGCAAGCTGCCCGTCAAGATGTTGAAGGAGACGGACTTGGTGCTTCGTGCGGACTTGAACATCCGGGACAACCGCACCATCATTCGAAAGATGGAAGAGCTGCAAAATCAAGTGACCGCAGGTCAGAATTTGATTTCCATTAAAATGTCTGCTGACCTCGAAGTGTCGGACAAAGTAACGATGCGTGCTTTTTACGACCATCAAATTACGAGTCCATATATATCGACCTCATTTGCTACGTCCAATATTCGTTCTGGAGTAGCTTTGCGCTTCAATTTGAATCAATAAGCCATGAATATTCCGCAAGATTTGCGCTACACCAAAGAGCACGAATGGGTGCGTTTGGACGGGGATACCGCTACCATAGGAATCACTGATTATGCCCAAGGTGAGCTTGGAGACATTGTCTTTATAGAAGTTGAAACTGTGGACGAAGAGGTGGCTGTGGAGGAAGTGTTTGGTTCCATCGAAGCCGTGAAAACCGTCAGCGATTTGTTTAGCCCTCTGTCCGGTGTGGTCACCGAGTTCAATGAGGCGCTAGAAGACACTCCCGAGGCGGTCAATAACGATCCTTATGGCACGGGCTGGATCATCAAAATGAAAATCGCGGATACGGCAGAATTCGAGGCGTTGATGACGGCAGAAGCATACGCTGCCCTAATCAGTTAATGCGAAAGAAAGCATGAGGGGAGACCTCAACGAATCGGGCGTGGCAGGGGATTTCCAATTTCGGCATGCAGTCGTCCCCGGTTTATGGGCCTTGCTCATCTTCGGATTGCATGCGATACCCGGGAAGGATTTGCCACAATCCAATTGGCTAGGGGAATTGCATATGGATAAGCTGATCCACTTGATGATGTTCATGTTTTTAAGTTCGAGCGTTTTCATTGCACTCGGCAAGTCGGGTTCCGTGCGGCAATACAAATGGTTTGCGGCAGGAGTCCTTGTGATGTACGGTTTTGGCTTGGAATTTGCACAGGGAATATGGTTCGAAGGCCGAACCAGTAGTTTTGGTGATATGTTTGCAGATGGATTGGGTGTGGGTGCGGGTCGCCTGCTCTTCCGATGGATATACGGATGCTGGAATTAAGCTTCGCCGTTGTTAAGTTCCACGATTCTGCTGCTACAATGCCAAAGTTGTCTTAATTTCGAACCCCAATAGAAAAGCAACATGCTCAGTCGTAAAACGCCTCAAGCGAATTTAGAAAACAAGCGATCGGCATGGCGAGCCATAGGGTTCGTCGCGTCATTCTCCCTGCTGTTGAGTGCCCTGGCATGGACATCTTACGATGTGGCCATCACCCGTTCCCTGGATTTTGAAGCGGATTTGCTCGAAGACGAGGAAATTCCTGTCAATATTGTTCAACCACCACCGCCTCCTCCGCCACCGCAGCAGACAACCGTCATTGAAATTGTGGATGACGAGGAAGAAATCGAGGAAGAATTAGAGATTGAGGACATTGAATTGGATGAGGATACGGAGATTGAAATCATCGAGGATTACGAAGAAGAAGAAGAGGATGTGGCCTTTATGATTGTGGAGAACATGCCGGCCATGGGAGACTGCCGAAAGTTGCGTGGTGACGAGCGGCATCAATGCACGCAGCTTGAAATCATTAAGTACGTTTCCAAAAACACCAAGTACCCTCCTATTGCGAAGGATGCAGGAATACAAGGCACCGTATTCGTTTATTTTGTGGTTGGAAAGGACGGAAAAGTCCGCGACGTGCGTGTATTGCGGGAAGTGGATTCGCGACTCGATGCGGAAGCAACGAGGGTTGTCGAGAGCTTACCAACTTTTGAACCCGGAGAACAACGCGGAAAAGCGGTGAGCGTTCAGTATACGATTCCCGTCAAGTTTATCATTCGCTGACGCCGGGATCATTCCGAAAGAATTGGACGGCTCGGACACTTTGTTCGAGCCGTTTTTCTTGGGTTAAACCGTCGATTAGGACCCATGTGTGGTCCCTGCGATTCTGCAGTTCATCCAAGTAGCATTGATGCAATTGTTGACGATCGCTCGAATCGGGCAAACTCCTCAAGGGATCTGCAATCCAAGGGATGTTCGGCGCACAAAGCAAGGTGATATCCGCCCATTGTTCCAGGGTTTCCAGCCCGGTAATTTCGGCACGGAATGCCCATCGGCCCCACATTCGAATCACCGTGGAATCCGTGTCAGAGATGACGGCTGAAGATTGCGACTTGGACGCTCGGTCTTCGGCGGCTAGGCAGGCCTGCCATTGTGCTTTTGCCAATCGTTTCAAATCGGGCAGTTCAATCGTGCCCGCTCGCACCCTCGGGTCAGTGCGTGCTGCTTCAAATGCCACCTCTGCACCAAGGGCCTTTGACAGTGCCACGGCCAAGGTGGTTTTTCCGGTGGATTCGACTCCACTAATGGCAATGCGTGTAATGCCCTTGATCATGGAAAAAAGTCAAACCAGCCTTCAATTGCCAGCAATGTGTAAAGAACAAATAACCCCATGGTCCACGTCATTTTTCGGCTGCTGTATAGCACAATCGCTGCGGAGTTGACGACCATCCAGTAGAGCCAATTGGCATGGACGAATTGCAGCATCCAAAAGGTCGCTAACAAGCTGCCCACGGTGGTGAAAGCATCCAATCCAGGTCGCCAAGCCCGTCCCTTTCGTTTGAGAATCATTGTTGCCATGCCCCAAAGAAACAGCGCACAAACAATGGAAAGCAAATGCTCCTGCCAGCTCGCAACGGGGAGTGGATCGGGCCAAGCATCCTCAACAGCGACCATTCCAACGCATGCCATTCCAATGTAATACAGCCAAAGAAAAGCCTCAGCCAACATTTGGCGTTGCCAACAAATGACCAGGTACAGGGTGGACCCCAATGCGGCAACAAGAAAACTCCAGGAAGCGGCGTTCATGTAACCAATCGTGTACGTTAAATTGAGGATGGCTGCAACCGGTTCTCCCCATCGATGCCAGGCTTTCCAGCCGGTTTCCGATGAATGTTCAGACGAATCACGAAAGGCACGATCGCGCTGCATTACTCGTCAAAATCACAGCGACAAGGCGCGGAAAGGATGAGTTCAACCTGACTTGGTAGCCAATTGCGCAGGGCTTCCTGTTCTTCAAACACCATGTCATTGTGCAGCAAATCCAATGTGTGCAAATGGGGTAAATCGCTCAATGAGGCAGGAAAGTAGGCCAATACATTGTCCCAAAGTTCCAAGGATTCAAGGGCTTTTATTTTGTCAATGTTGAGCGGAATGGAATCAATCATGTTGTCCCCCAATTCAAGTGTTTTGAGATGAGGCATTTGTGTCAAAACGTCAGGGAAATGCTCAAGTCGATTGGAGTTCACGGCCAATCGTTCGAGAAATACGAGTTGTTTCAATTCGGGTCCGATGGATTTGAGCCGATTGCGGTCCAATATTACTTCACGCAGCTCAGTCCATTCCAAGATTTCAGGGGGAATTTCACTTCGCTTTTGCTTGCTCAAATCCAGCCGAAAAATCGGCACTCCGTTTCGCCGGGCCTCAGCCGCTTGCTCTAAATCTTCAAACACTTGGGTTCCGGCCCAATGCGCTGATGCGTCATCTTGGGCGGTCAATGAGGCGCTATGCATGGAACAAACCACAACGAGGGTTAAGGCACGGCACGCGAACGATCTCCATCTGCCGTGCAGCGGCTTCCAATTTGGGATGAGAGATTCAATGTTGCGCATGGATCAAAGAGAGGCAAATGGTACTTGAACGGTTTCAAGGTAAGAACGCGCGTTGATCTCGTCTTGTTGCAGCTGTTGTTTCAGGGCCTTCAATCCATCGAATGCAACCTCGTCGCGCATGCGCTTCATGAAACGCAGATCAATGCGTTCGCGGTAACATTGTCTTCCACCTTGAAGGAGATGTACTTCGATCTGTTGCTCAATGGCATCGGATTCAATCGTGGGCCGTGTTCCTATATTGACCATGGCGGGATTCCAAGTTTGTTCTCCTTCCAAACGGGCAAATACTGCATAAACCCCGGAGGCAGGAACCAACTTCAGGGGGTTTTCGATGTGTAGATTGGCCGTAGGATAGCCCAATTTTCGTCCCAGTTGTTCTCCTCGTTGGACCTGACCGCTGAGCGGATAAGGCTGATTGAGCCAGCTTCGTGCTTGAGCAACATGGCCGGCCTGAAGTGCTTCCCGGACTTTCGTGGAACTAACCTTGGTGTCTTCGATGGTTTGGACCGGCAATTCTTCCACGGAGAAACCGAAGACCTTTCCCAGGTTGATCAAAGAATCAAAAGAACCTTCGCGGTTTCGCCCAAATCGGTGGTCGTATCCGACAATCACTTTCTGCGGTCGAATGCCCTCCGCAAAAAGGTCTCGCACGTATTCAAGTGGCGTTTTTCGTGAAAATTCCTCTGTGAACGGGTGAATGACGAGGTGGTCCAAACCGGCATCGCGCAATAACATTTTTTGCTCTTCAATGGTGTTGAGCAGCTTGAGCTGGTGTTGTTTGGGGTGCAAAACGGTCCGTGGATGGGGATGGAACGTTAGCAGGACGGATTCACCGTTCAATTCGCGTGCTCTTTGCGTGAGCAAATCAATGACTGCTCGATGCCCGATGTGCACGCCATCGAAGGTTCCGACGGTTAAAACCACAGGTCCGTTCGACTCAAAATCGCTTGCATTGAGGTGTACTTTCACTTTTGCAAAGATAGGTTGGTAAACTAGCTCATTCGCTTGTACTTTTGCACCGAAATTAATTAGCTCATTCACCTAATTGCTCATGTCCCAAAAAGGAACCATTTCCCAAATCATCGGCCCTGTTGTCGACGTTAGTTTTCCAGCCGGCGCTCCCCTCCCAAAAATTCTTGATGCGCTGCGCATTGAACGGGAAGGAGGAGATTTGATCCTCGAAACCCAAAAACACATCGGAGAGGACACGGTTCGTGCCATTTCAATGGATTCGACCGAGGGTTTGTCTCGGGGCATGGTTGTCTCTTCTGACGGAAAAGGCATTACGATGCCAACAGGAGAACAGATCAAAGGCCGACTTTTTAATGTTGTTGGAGAAGCGATTGACGGCATTGGTGGCATCACCGATTCCGATGGAGGCCGAGAGATCCACCAGGATGCTCCGCGATTCGAAGATCTCTCCACAGCGACAGAGGTGCTCTTCACAGGAATTAAGGTCATCGATTTGATTGAGCCTTATGCCAAAGGAGGAAAGATTGGATTGTTCGGAGGTGCCGGTGTTGGTAAGACGGTTTTGATCATGGAATTGATCAACAACATCGCCAAAGGATACGAAGGCATCTCAGTATTTGCAGGAGTTGGGGAACGAACACGTGAAGGAAACGACTTGCTTCGTGAGATGATCGAGTCGGGCGTAATCAAATACGGGAAAGCGTTTGAAGAAAGCATGGAAGCTGGAGGTTGGGACCTTTCTAAGGTGGATACCAAAGAGTTAGCCAGTTCACAGGCAACCCTCGTTTTTGGTCAGATGAACGAACCTCCCGGAGCACGTGCACGGGTCGCGCTGTCGGGATTGACGGTTGCGGAATACTTCCGCGATGGTGATGAGGAGTCAGGAGGACGTGACATTTTGTTTTTCATTGACAACATATTCCGATTTACCCAAGCGGGTTCTGAGGTATCTGCCCTGCTCGGTCGTATGCCATCTGCGGTAGGTTATCAACCAACATTGGCCACTGAAATGGGGGCGATGCAGGAACGAATTACTTCCACGAAGCGTGGGTCGATTACGTCTGTGCAGGCGGTATATGTACCTGCGGATGACTTGACTGACCCGGCACCAGCAACAACATTTGCTCACTTGGACGCAACAACGGTACTGTCGCGAAAGATTGCCTCCTTGGGAATTTACCCCGCGGTGGATCCGTTGGATTCCACGTCGCGAATTTTGACGCCAGATATCGTTGGAGAAGAGCACTACAATTGTGCGCAAGACGTGAAGGAGACATTGCAGCGCTATAAGGAGCTTCAGGACATCATTGCGATTTTGGGAATGGATGAATTATCGGAAGAAGACAAGCAAACGGTTTACCGGGCCCGTCGAATCAGCCGATTCTTATCCCAGCCTTTCCACGTAGCGGAGCAGTTTACGGGAATCCAAGGTTCTTTGGTCTCAATTGAAGACACCATCAAGGGATTCAAGCGAATCTTAAGCGGTGAGTTGGATCACTTGCCAGAAGCTGCATTCAACTTGAAAGGAACCATTGAAGAAGTCATCGAGGCGGGTGAGAAAATGATGGCTGAGGCCTGATTCGATAATCATGACAGTTCACATTCTTACCCCTGACGAGACATTGTTTAGCGGAGACGCTGTGTATGTGGGACTTCCTGGATCGGATGGCAGTATGGGCATCATGGATAGGCATGCTGCATTGATTACAACGTTGCAATCGGGTGAAGTGCTTGTGCGAACCGGGAACGGAGAGGAGACGTTCGCTGTCAAAGGTGGAACCGTGGAAGTCTTGGACAACGTCGTAACGGTGCTTGCCGCTTGACGAAATATGACTGAATTGTTGAAAAAGCCTGGCCACTCGCCGGGCTTTTTCATTCATGGTGGTAAGGTTCTCCTTTCAAAATGGTATGCGCCCGGTAGATCTGTTCAATGGCGAACGGACGAATCATTTGATGGGAGAAGGTCATTGGACTCAGGCTCCAAAACTCATGGGCTTTGGCGCGAATGCTTTCGTCAAATCCGTAAGGCCCACCGATGACCCACATGGCATGCTTGAGGCCCCGGTTTTGAAGCTTTCTCAGCTGTTCAGCGCATTGCAGCGACGACCGACTTTTGCCACGTTCGTCCAATAAGATCAGGTGGTCCACGCCTGGGAGTAGTTTTTCCAACAACAAAGCCTCGGCTTTCATCACTTGAAGCGGGTCTGCTTTCGACTGCTTCAATTTGATATCGGGTGTTTCCACGAAGCGGAATTTACCGTAATGCTTGAGCCGCTTTTCGTACACCGCGACGCCTTCAGCGATCCATTTTGATTGGGTCTTCCCCAAAGCGACCAAGGTCATTTGCATGATGCAAAGTTAGTTGATGAGTTTGTTTGACGGTGCACGAAGGAAGACCGCACACCTTTATCTTCGCACCATGCTAACGCCAGAGATGCTTCGATTGATTGACTGGTCCCTGCAGGAGGATTTGGGAGAGTGTGATCACACATCGGCCTCATCCTTGCCTGCTGGATTGCAGCGAGAGGGCTGGATTTTGGCCAAGGAGGATGGCGTGGTTGCAGGCTTGGCTGTAGCCTGGGAGGTTTTCCAACGGGTGGATCCCGAGCTTACGTTAGAGATGCTCTGTGAAGATGGAGATAGCGTGGCCCATGGCCAAGCGGTTTTCCGAGTGTCGGGGGACGCGAGGCGGCTTCTAGAGGGCGAACGCCTGGCGCTGAATTTCATCCAACGCATGAGCGGAATCGCCACCCGGACGGCAGAGGTAATGGCTTCGTTCGAAGGTACGCACTGCCGCGTTTTGGACACTCGAAAGACAACACCCGGCCTGCGCGCCTTCGAAAAATGGGCGGTCCGTCTTGGCGGTGGAACCAATCATCGAATGGGCTTGTACGATATGATCCTGATCAAGGACAACCATGTTGATTATGCGGGATCAGTGGAGGTAGCTTTGCAGCGTGTTTCGGAATACCTCGGCGAATTGGGAAAAGATTTGCCTGTGGAAATCGAGGTGCGTGACTCGGCAGAAGCAGCAGAAGCCATGCGCATGCAGGCGCTCTTGCAGAAGCCTTCGGGTGCGGCATTGATTGACCGTTTGCTCTTGGATAACCACACGCCGGAGGAGGTGAAACAGCAGGTGATTCAATGGGGTGGAACCATTGACTTGGAAGCTTCGGGCGGAATTACGCCTGTGAACGCGCCAGACTATGCTCGAACGGGAGTGGATTATGTTTCGATGGGATGGTTGACGCACAGCGTAAAAGGCATGGACTTTAGCCTCAAATCAACGGATGCGTTGACATGAGTCAACTGCCTCCTCCACCGGTTCCCGATGGGCCTTTATTCAAATGGCTTCAGTCCAATAAGGGATTTGATCGATTGCGGCATTTTTTGCGAAGATTGCGCCCGTGGAAGGACCAGGACATGAATGTGTACGATGTCTTTCGATTCTTCATTTTGGGGCTGATCAATGGTTCTGTGTCCACACGCGCTGCTGCGATTAGTTTTCGGTTGTTCGTGGCCTTTTTCCCCGCCATGCTCTTGTTGTTGAGCATCGTTCCGTTTACTCCGCTCGAAACGCAAGAAGTTCTCCTAAGCTTGGAATATTTCTTCCCGAAACAAGCGATTGATTTGTTCGAGCAAACGGTCACGGACCTGATCGATCAACGCCAAGGCACCTTGCTGTCGGTGGGTGTGGTGTTGTTGGTTTATTACGCCTCCAACAGTGTCAATTCGATCCTGATGGGATTTGGAGAAAGCCCACACGTGCCGGGCAAGCCAAACTGGTTGCTGTTCCGGCTGCTTTCCGTCGGCCTTATGCTGCTGTTGTCTGTGCTGCTGGGAATTGCGGTGTTTCTTATTGGTTTTGCTGGAGACCTGGTGCAATGGGCCGAAACGAAAAGCTTGCTGAACACCGACGACATTCCATTGCTTATGATGGCCCGATGGACTTTGTCCTTGGCATTGATGTATGCAACAGTAGCAATTCTCTATAATGCAGGCAACCGCATCAACAAGCGTTGGGAATGGTTTTCCATTGGAGCCTCTGCAGCGACTACACTGCTCATCATCGTCACCTTTGCGTTCTCGTGGTTCATCGGACAGTTCGCTTCTTACAACACCCTTTATGGATCCCTTGGCACACTGATGATTACACTTTTATGGTTGAATTCCAACAGTTCCATTTTATTATTGGGCTTTGAATTGAACGCGGCGGTCCAACGGGCCCAGCGCGATGCCGAAAACACAGAAAATACGACCTCATGAAATACTTCTCTCTTTTGTTTGCTTGTGCCTTTGCTTTGACTTCTTTCGCTCAAGATGCGAATTCTGTCCTTGGGAAATGGAAAACGATTGACGATGAAACCGGACGCATCAAAAGCATCGTGGATATCACGGAAAGGGATGGTCAATTGTTTGGTACGGTGGTGGAATTGTTTCGTTTGCCAGAGGAGGATCAACATCCCATTTGCTCAGATTGTGAGGATGATCGAAAAGACCAGCCTGCATTGGGCATGGAAATCGTTCGAAACATGGTCCAAGACGGAGCGGAGCTGGAATGGGAGGACGGCACGATTTGCGATCCGAAAAATGGCAAAATTTACGACTGTGAAATGTGGCTCGATGAGGACGACTCCAATGTCCTGATGGTACGCGGATACATCTATTTCTTGTACCGCACTCAAAAGTGGTTGCGCGCAGATAGCTGAGTCAAGGCCACCATGGGAGCCGATGCTTGATGGCGCTCCGCAGTTCTGGGAAGAATCCCAAGGCGTAGAATGTCACAAGGCAGGTCCCTGAGGCAAGCGATCCCAATGCAATGGCCTCAAAGATGGGAGGTGCCCCGAATGTGCCAGCTTCCCAGTTGAAGAACCAACCGACGGCGAGTGCAATCAAGGACATTGGAAGGAGGGACCAAGTGAAGGGGTGCACGCGGAATTTTCTCCATACGACCAGAAGGCGCCAGGCATTATTCCAGAGCACGGTTCCAAATGTGGCTAAGGCCGCCCCGGCAATTCCCATGTCGAGGATGACCAGAAAGAGGTAGTTGGAGAACAGGGTGAAAACCACCAAACCCAAATTAATCGGAAGCATGATTCGGTAGTGATCGCTGAATCCAAGGTGGGAATTGTTACTCGTATTTAGCCCTGCTACAATTTTTGACATGCCAATGCACAAGAATACGATTTCCAACCCCCTATATTTTTCAGGCAGAAGCAACTGAAAAGGCTGAAATCCCGCCCAAATTCCAGCCATGATACTGGCCATCATCAAAAAGTTGACCCGAGCAGAATTTTGACTCAGTTCTTGCATTTCAGCGTTCGAACTGTTGTGGATTTTGGTGGCGACAACCCCCGAAACAATTCTTTGAGTTGCACGCATGGGCATGGCCACCACAGAACCAATGAAAAAACCCATCGTATAGACGGGTACCTCCTCGAGGCCGAGGTACATGCCAATCATGACATAATCCAGCTGATTGGCAATGATCGAGGCTCCACCTGCGAACAAACTGAATAGGCTGAAGTCCAAGAGGGGGCGAAATTGTGTCCAATCAATCGTATCGCCGGTGCTCGGAAGTGTTCCACGAGCAGGAAATGCCAGCAGTATCAATGAGATGAACCATGAAGCGATATATGCCGGAATGAAATATTCCAATGGCAGGTAGCCAAGGAGGAGGGCCCCGCCGAGAATGAGGTAACTTCCTTTTTGCCAAATTTCGTCTACCCAAGCAATCAGCCCCGTTTTCAACTTCAACGTGAGCAAGGCCCGAAACAAGGCCATCAAACTCATGATTGCGATGATTGTGATGAATCCACGCAAATTGTTTTTCAAGAGAACAGTATCCTGTTCAGACAGTTGAACAATCCAAGCCGGTCCCCAAATGGAGATCATGGCGAGTCCTGCAACAATGCCCAATCCTGCAATCAACAGAATAGCTTTCAGATGTTTTCCACGCTCGGCCTGAGGGTAGCGGTTGAGAAAGCGCAAAATAGCAGGCGGCGCCCCCAGTGTAAAGATCGACGAGCAAATCATCCCCCAGGACGTCATAATCCGCAACAATCCCCAGACAGCTTCGTTGCCTTCGAAAGCACGCGGCAAGACAAACATGGTATTTGCAGCACCGAGTATGAGCCCAATGCCCAATGCAATGGATGCCAAACCGGATTGTTTTGCAATGACGCTCATGGGCTATTAAAAGTATTCGGGCAAAGGGTCTAGTACCGTGCAATACGCACAATACTTGGACTCGGTTTCATGCTCGAGCCCAGTATTTGTTTGATGCAACGCTTGTAGTTTTTGCGAAATCCAATGCAAGAGCTCGTTGGCATGGTGTTGCTCAATGAACGTTTGTCCATCGATGCTGAGTGGAATGAGGCCGGCGTGTGCGTTTTTCCCTGACCGTATTCCGGCGCGCACCCGATCGATTTGAGCCGTTGTATCCGTTCGTTGACGCCCATCGGGACCGAGGGTTTCTAGGGCTATTGCGGCATACATCAGCAATTGCAGCGCTTTTCCAGACTTGCCCTCGTCCAATTTTTCCGTCCAGTTGCCTTTCAATTTTAGTTCGCGAGCCTCGACGCTACCGGTTTTGTAATCGGTCACGACAACAGTGCCATTTTCATTGTCGATGCGATCGGCCATTCCGTGCAGTCGGATTTCAGAAAAATCCCACGGGTTGTCTCGAAACGTGTGTCCGATGCGAGCCTCCAATGAACCAATGGTCCGTTGTTCAACGTTTTCCAATTCGGCCATCTCTGCGCCAATGAGTTTCACCAAAGTGGCTTCTGCACTGGTGAGGTGGAGGTAATTTTCTCCCGTGGCGGTGAGTTCTTTATTGAAGTGTTCATCGACAGATGCTTGCAACAAAGGGGTGAGGTGTTGTTTGAAGTGAAGCAGAAGCTCACGCGTCAAGGGGCGGTCAATCATTTCGGTTAGCCCGTCCTCCAGGACTTGGTGGACGATGGTTCCAAAGGTGCCAGAATTCATTTCTTCCGTGAATTCACGGGGTTCGCTCAGCCTCAAGATGTACTGATAATAGAAATTC
>JADHRK010000029.1 GCA_016777435.1 Flavobacteriales bacterium | reverse complement strand
TAAAATTACCCACATGTCTCAGGCGACGTTTTTTATTCGCATCGTTCAATTTTTTCTCTGCATTTCTTTTGGGCTCGTTACCACCATTGGTTCGGGGCAAACGCCCTACACACTCAGTGGAAAAATCACCGATGCCGCCACGGGTGAAACCATCATTGGCGCCAATATTATTCCCGAAGGCATGCCACGCGGCACTTCTTCGAATGCCTATGGCTTCTATAGTTTGCCCTTGGCTAAAGGTGCGCAGGTCATCCAGATTAGCTTCATTGGTTACGAAACGGTGAGGTTCAACTTGGAAATGAATGGCTCAGCAGTGCGGAACATCGAACTCCCACCAGTCGTGGTAGCCTTTGAAGAAGCAACGGTTGTCGGCGAGAAGAGCAACCGCACCCAAAGCACCGATCTCGGACTTGAATCCGTCGATGTGGAACAAATGAAAGCCCTGCCTGCCCTTCTTGGCGAAGTCGACGTCCTCAAAGTGTTGCAATTCTTACCCGGCGTTTCCAGCGCCGGCGAAGGCAACTCTGGATTTTATGTGCGGGGAGGCGGTCCGGACCAAAACCTCATACTCCTTGATGACGCAACCATTTACAACGCCTCTCACCTCTTTGGCTTTTTCAGCGTCTTCAACGCCGATGCGATCAAAAATGTCGAATTGATCAAAGGAGCCATGCCTGCAGAATATGGAGGCCGGGTATCATCTGTTTTGAATATCGGGTTGAAAGAAGGCAACAGCAAAGAATGGAAAATGGCCGGCGGATTGGGACTGATCAGTTCCCGATTGACCGTGGAAGGCCCTTTGCAAAAAGACAAGAGCAGCATCATTCTATCCGGTCGGCGCACGTACATCGACGTGCTCACCAAACCAGCGTTGAAAGGAACCGCCTTCGAAGGCACAGGATACTACTTCTACGACCTGAATGCCAAAGCAAATGTGCATTTGAGCGACAAAGACCAGCTCTTTTTGTCGGGATACTTTGGACAGGACGTATTCAGCTTCACCAGCGCAGACGCCGGATTTTCGACCCGGATTCCTTGGGGAAATACGATGGGCTCATTGCGCTGGAATCGCATCGTGAACGACAAAATGTTCTTGAATGTCGGAACAACTTACAGCTCATATGAGTTTGCTTTCATCGCGGGCCAAGAGGATTTCGAATTCGGTTTCGAAAGCGGTATTAAGGATTGGGCCAGTCGCGCAGAGTTGAGCTGGTATCCCAACCTGAGGCATTCCATCAAAACAGGAGTCGATTACGTGCACCATGATTTTGTGCCTACCGACTTTCTGGCGCGCAGCGGAGACACCGAATTTGACACCGGCGAATCCGAGCAAACGTTCAGCCATGAAACGGGCCTCTACCTTCAGGACGATTTTGATTTGACCGAAAAATTGCGAATCCACGGCGGATTGCGCTGGTCCGGATTTTGGCACGTTGGTCCGTTTACCCGCTATGGCATGCCCAATCCATTGGCTCCGGGCCAAACGGAGGCTCCAACCTACTATGCCCCAGGCGAGTTGGTTAAATTTTACAACGGGTTTGAGCCACGCCTCGCTGTGCGGTTCAAATCGGGACCGCAATCCAGCATCAAGGCAGGTTACAGTCAAAACTACCAGTACATTCACCTGACGTCACTCGGCACAACTTCCTTGCCCGGCGACATCTGGATTCCCAGTTCAGACCGCGTAGCACCCCAATGGGGAGAGCAGGTGAGCCTGGGCTATTTCACGGATCTCGGCAAACAAAATATGTGGGAAGCATCGGTTGAAGGCTACTGGAAAGCACTCGAGGGCCTTGTCGCGTATGGTGAAAACTCACGACCGGAAGACAACATCAACAACAACGTTGACAACAACTTGGTCTTTGGGTCGGGCTGGTCGTACGGCTTGGAATTTTTCCTCAAGAAGAGGAAGGGAAACTTCACGGGCTGGGTCGGGTACACGTGGAGCAAAACCGAACGAAAATTTGACGGCCTCAACAATGGCCTCATTTTTCCCTCAAAATACGATCGCAGGCACGATTTGAGTGTGGTGGCTGACTGGAAAATAAACGAAAAATGGCGGCTTGGAGGAGCGTTCGTTTACGCTACAGGCAACTCGCTGACACTGCCGATACAACGGTATTTGTTTGAAGGACGAATTACCGATGTGTATGGCGCACGAAACGGGTTCCGAATGGCGTCGTATCACCGCGCCGACATCAGTGCCACGCTCACTCCGGACAAGTCCAAAAAGGAAAGTGCGAAAAAGAAAAAAAACCGCGACATTCGTGCGGAATCTAGTTGGACCTTTGGTTTCTACAACGTTTACAATCGAATGAACCCTTATTTCATCTTCTTCAGCAATGAAGGCAACCTGAACGAAGGAACGTTGGACTTGCAGGCCAATCAAGTGAGCCTCTTCCCGATCATACCCTCGGTGACATGGAACTTCAACTTCTGAGCCCATGCGTGAACTGCTGAAGCTCAATCCCTATTTCAAAAAATACCCCCTACTGCTCTTGAGCGGTGTGGTTTTCATCTTCTTCACCAACTTGTTCGCCGTTTTTGCGCCAGCCTTGATTGGTGAAGGCGTGAACGCATTGCGAGATGCCGATGAGATTTTCTTGGATCCACTGCGGAGTGGAATGGCAGAAGCGGATGTATTTGAAGCTGCTCCCGAAATCGCCTATCCGGGGACACTGAGCAAATTGCAATCGTGGAGCGGCGCACTCTTGGAGGCGCCGAAAAAAGCCAATTCCAAACAAGACGTACTTCATTGGATGGGACGCATTGCTGCGTTGCAAGCCCTGTTGTTTCTGCTCGCATACCTGATCAAAGGTATCTTCCTCTTTTTCACCCGGCAGACCATTATCGTGATGTCACGGCGCATTGAATTCGACTTGAAAGGGAGGATATTTGATCAGTACCAACGCTTGGACGCCGCATTTTACAGAGCCAATGACACGGGCGACCTGATGAATCGGATCAGCGAGGATGTCAGCAAAGTGCGCATGTACCTCGGTCCCGCAATCATGTACACCATCAACCTGGCCATGCTCATCATTTTGGTTGTGAGCGTCATGGTCTACATCGATTGGAGGCTGACGTTATTTGCACTTTTGCCGCTGCCGCTGATGTCTTTGGCTATTTACTTTGTGAGTACACGAATCAATGTTCAGAGCGAGGCCGTCCAGAAAAAGCAGAGCGGACTGAGCACTTTCGTGCAGCAACACATTGCAGGAATACGGGTTTTGAAATCCTTTCAACGCGAAAAGGACGCCAGCCAGCGCTTCGCCAGCATTGCCGATGACTACAAAAACTCGGTACTACGCCTCGTGAAAACCGAAGCCTTGTTCATGCCCATCATCGTTTTATTGGTGGGACTGAGCACCATCCTAACGGTCTACGTGGGTGGGTTACGGGTGATTTCGGGCGAATTGGAGGTCGGCCACATTTTCCAATTCGTCTTTTACGTCAACCTATTGACCTGGCCATTCGCCTCTGTCGGCTGGGTAACGTCTTTGGTTCAGAAGGCCGAGGCGTCGATGCGGCGAATCAATGATTTCATGGAAGCCAAACCCGCCATTCAAGCACCGGATGAATTGGAAAAAGGACTTGTACCCTCGACGACTGCAGGGTTGAAGTTTGACCGGGTTTCCTTCACTTACCCTGAAACGGGAATCGAAGCCGTCAAAAACCTGAGTTTTCAATTGATTCCAGGAAAGATCCTTGCTGTAACGGGCAGGACAGGCAGTGGAAAATCAACAGTGGCGCAACTTGCGATGCGCATTTTTGATCCGCATGAAGGTCGGATTGCATTTGATGGAATCCCATTGCAACAATGGCCCTTGAATGAATTCCGCAGCGAAACCGGTTATGTTCCCCAAGATGTCTTTCTGTTCTCGGATACCATCCAAAGAAACATTGCCTTTGGGTTGCCTGAAAAAGACTCGATGATGAGGGAAGTTCAAAGCGCCGCTGAGCAAGCACATGTTGCTCACAACATCGAAGCATTTGAGCAGAAATATGAAACGTTGCTTGGTGAGCGCGGCGTCAACCTCAGTGGTGGGCAGAAACAACGAATTTCGATTGCCCGTGCATTGATCCGAAAGCCCAAACTGCTCATCTTGGACGATTGCTTATCAGCGGTGGATACGGAAACCGAAGAGGCAATACTTCAATCCATTCGCAACCAGGGAGATTCAACGGCGGTATTGATGGTTTCGCATCGGATTTCAAGCATCCGGGGCGCCGACCATGTCGTGGTACTGGACCAAGGGAAACTGATTGAAGAAGGCACGCCTGAGGCACTCGCTCAAGCAAACGGGATGTACGCTCGTATGGTTGAACAGCAAGTCAACCGAAACAATCCAAGCGCATAGTCGGAATCAGAGGCACTCTTCGCCGAAAACGCCCAAAAACCCGAGCAAGTCTCCGACGTTTACGACGCCATTGCCATCCAAATCAGCGGTGCAATTGACCGTGCAACCAAAATCACCCAGCAGAACGAGTAAATCTGCGACGGAAATCAATCCATCTCCGTTGAAGTCTCCGGGACAGCCCCCTTCTTCGTCGGGGTCGATTTGACCATTGCAATTGTTGTCCAGTCCTTGACCGGTGCCTCCTGCTCCTTCATAAACCAAGGCATTCCCGTCATTGCAATCGCCTGTATTCTGAACATAACCGGTGGGAGAGCCACACGTTTGGAGCGATACTTCGCCATTCCCATAACCGTCTCCATCTGCATCAGCATACCAAGTGGATCCCAAATCCACCTGGAATTGAATCGGTTCTGAAACGACATTCAGAGCTGAAGTTAGAACGATTGAAAATGACACCTCGGTTCCGGCATTTTCGAGTCCCGAAATCGTAAACGCAAAGGAACCAGGCGCCTCCATATTGGCTTGAAATCCTTCGACTTCCAATCCCGCAGGCAGCCCCGAAATGGCCAGATCAAAGGGTGGAAGTAACCCTTCCAGCACGGTCAATTGAATGGCCATCAATTCATCCACACAAACTTCCGGGGCAACTGGCGTCACCTCCATGAATTTGGGTCGAACGATTGAAATGCCCTCCAGGCGTGAAGTAACCACCACATAACCTGATTCAAAATAGGGATAAGTCGACCACGAACCGTTGGTGGTAACAGGCGCATCGTCTTCAGGATAAACATCAAAAAATCCGATTTCCGTCAACTCACCTTCGGCAACGTCTGAAAGCGACAACATGCGCAAACCCGCAGCGTAGTTGGCTTGAAACAAGAGATTCCCCACCACATACTGATTGTGGTCAATCGCTGTTCCATCCGAAAAATGTTCACCGATGAGCACGGGTTCGTCCAAATCTTGGACGTCCCAAATCAAAGTGCGGGTATTAATCCCCTGATTCTGTTCATCCGTTTCATCGCCCAAAACCAAATAACGATGGTCCTCAGTCAACCAGCATTGGTGGGTGTACGAATAATCATAATTGGCGATACTAATCGAAAAAATATCAGTCGGATCCGTCGCATCCACAATGGCCAGCTTATTCGCATTCGCAGCGAACACGAGGGAATGGCCTTGGTATGATTCGTCGGGACCATTGTAAATCACCGCTTGGGCATCGTGTGTGTAACCCGCTTCGCTGTAATCCCCAACCAAGATTGGGTCATCCGGGTCGCTGATATCGAAAGCAACCAGACCACCTCCCGCAAGATTGGTTCCCACTGCGAAAAGCATCGCGGCATCTTCGTTGATGACCACATTGTGTGCATCCGAGAACACATCAACATGCTTTGAGGGTGTCAAAATCGCTGGGACTTCGGTCAAATCGCGCAATTGATTCAAATCCAAGACTTGCAATCCGTGGGAATTCGCTTCCGATACAACGTAGACATGATCGGCATAAACTTTCATGTCGCGCCAAGTGCTGCTGCTGGATTGTGTATTCATGAAGGCGGCTAAAAATGGATTTAGAGGATCGGCCATATCCACGATAGCCAATCCCTCTTTTTCGCCAACCAAGGCATATTCCACGCCTGTAACTGGATCTGCCCAACCCCAAACATCATTGGAACCCGTTCCCATCAGCTCTTCATTGGACATCTGAGACATGAGCTCCATGCGCTCGCATGGGAAGCCGTCAACCATTCCATTGATGCAAGGTGCTTGTGCTGCGGATGACCCAGCAAAAGCAAAATTCAGAATGAACAGCCCCATCGCGTAATGCGCACAGTTGTTGGTTGAAAGGATCACTTTTCTCATTCTCATTCTTTTTTCAGCATTTCTGCTATAATTGAAGGTACGGATTTTTAATCAACCCCAATGAAACAACTTGCATATGGCGCTGGTTGTTGCATCATGGACCAAAAGTCAATTGCAATCACGGGTGGGACAGGTCTCATTGGACGCGAGGCGATTCGCTTTTTTTCAGAAAAAGGATATGCCTTGCGCATACTCAGCAGGAAGGAAAGACCATCGGATGCCACCAACGTCCAATATTTCAAGTGGAACCCTGAACAAGGGGAAATACCCATCGCAGCAATCGAAGGAGTTCACGCCATCATCCATTTGGCAGGCGCTCCCATTGCACAGCGTTGGTCAGCGGAATACAAACAAACCATCATCGATAGCCGCGTAAAATCGGCGCATGTCATGCTCGAGGCGCTAAGAGGCTTGCCTGAGGCTGCACGACCCCAGAGCATCGTGAGCGCAAGTGCCATAGGCTGGTACGCAAGTTCCTTTGAAAAGCAATCAGAGGGAGCTGAACGTGCTGATGGGTTCATTGGTGATGTGACAGAAGCGTGGGAATCTGCACTCGATGGGTTTCAAGCCATTGGCATGAGGACCGTTTCGCTTAGAATCGGTTTGGTACTCGCCCAAGAGGGTGGCTTTTTGGGACGCCTCAAACCCCTATTCAAAGTGGGCCTCGGATCAGCCATTGGCAGTGGAAAGCACTGGCAATCATGGATACACATCACAGATATTGTGCGCATGCTGGATTGGGCCATCGAACAGAAGACATGTGCAGGTGCATTCAATGCCACATCACCTCATCCTGTGACCAATCTCGAAATGTCACGATGGATTGCACGCGTCATATCACGGCCTTTCTGGGCTCCCAAGGTGCCAGCGTTCGTGCTTCGACTCGTCTTTGGTGAAATGAGTGGGATCTTACTGGCATCTCATCGGATGGACTCCAACCGGATTGTTTCAACCGGGTTCGAATTCAAGTATCCAACGCTGAATGAAGCCCTCCGTGACGTTTTGAGTTGAGCATTCATTCTTCTTTTTTCGGGCAACAAAAAAGCGGGCCGTCCAATGAGGACAGCCCGCTTTGCAGTTAATCGGTCTGAGAATCAATCAACCAAAAACATCTTTTGACCACTGCTCGTGCCCGAAAGCACACGTATTGTATACAATCCACCGCTCAAACCGTCCGTAGACACCAGGTGCTGGTTTTGAGTCACTTGCTCCGAACGGACCAATTGCCCTGCAGCATTCCAGATTTGGACGGTTGCATTGGCGTCCCATCCACCTTGTACGTTCAAAACGCCAGTATTGGTTGGATTAGGATAAACGTTGAAATCGATCATTGTCGTTTCCAAAACGTTGGTTGCCGTTGGGACGAGAACCGCGTCAATTACGTGGACCACTCCATTTTCAGCTTCTAAGTCAGCAATGATGACCATGGCCTCATTGATCATGACACCTGCATCGTCGATGCTGACAGTAACGTCTTGACCCAACAGCGTAGTAATCATTTGACCATCCTCCAAATCATCAGAGAAGGCCTCTCCAGCTACAACATGGTATTGGAGAATCTCACCGAGGTTTGGCAAAGCAAGCAAATCATCCGCTGTAATGCCCAACGCTTCGGTCAATGCTACAACAGCATCGTCAGTGGGTGCGAAAACTGTGAAAGGACCTTCACCGCTCAAAGCATCTACAAGACCCGCTGCGCCTACCGCCAATTCGAGAAGTGTGTGCACTTCGCTTTCGACAATGATGTCAACTACTGTCTCCGGCAACTCCTCCATCTCCGGAACCAATACCGCATCAATGACGTGAACCACGCCATTATCCGCTTCCAAATCAGCGACAATAACCTGCGCTTGGTTGATGAACACTCCATCAGCTGTTATCGTAACCAGCACGTCTTCATCCAACAAAGTGGTGATTTCTTGACCATCCGACAGATCGGTTGACAACGCTTGCGCTCCTACTACGTGATAGAGCAAAACATCTGTCAAACCTGGGTAAGCCAACAATTCTTCAGCCGTAAAACCAAGAGCTGCCAGCAAAACTGTGAAGGCGTCGTCGGTCGGAGCGAAAACGGTGAAAGGACCTTCTCCGCTCAAAGCATCTACCAAGCCTGCAGCAACAACAGCATCTTCCAATACGGTGTGGACTTCACTATTTACGATGATGTCTACAACGCTGTTGCTCTGGGTAGCAGGATTGACTGTGACGGAGGCCACCATTCCATTTGCTGCGTGATTTCCGATTGAACAATCGTAATCGTATGTTCCCTCTACGGTGAAGGTGTGCGAACCAATGCAAACACCTTCGCTGCTGCCCTGAACGGCAGGAATCGTAAATGTTTCCGGATTGTCCCACATTTCACCAATGCTGCTCATGGCAGCATTTACGTCATGCGTTCCGCCCATGTTGACCCACACCACCGTTTGACCGACTTCGATTGCGACGGATGCGGGTGCGTATTGAAAGCTTGATGCCTCGACAACGACGCCTTCAACCCCACATGGGTTGTCTTGAGCGATTGCGGAAATCGACACTGCTCCAATGAGAGCAGCAGTGAACAAAGAGAATAATTTTTTCATGCTTCAGGTTTTGATTTGAATACCGGAATAACCTTGGGAAATTCTACTTTGTTCAATCCGCAAGCAAATTGAACAGAAACAAATCACAATCCGCTGATGTTGTCTGAGCGAAGGACCAAAACGAATAGCAATGAAAGATATCGTCATCCATTGGATGCGCCGCGACATGCGGCTTCATGACAACCGAACGCTCCTAGCTGCTTTGGACAGTGGATTGCCTGTTTTGGTCGCATTTCTCTTTGACCAAGAAATTCTAGACCGACTCGATAATGCCCAAGACCGCCGGGTTACCTTTATCCATCGCGAGGCTCTGAAGTTGAAGGCAGAGCTGCAGGAGGCTGGGGGCGATTTATTGATGGATCATGGAAATCCTACAACCGTCTGGGCAAATTGGATCAAACAATTATCTGAGAATGGACTGAATGTGCGCGAGGTGCATGTCGGCAGGGATTATGAGCCCTACGCTCAAGAACGAGATCGAAAACTATCCAATTGGTTCGATCAACAAGGAATCGCTTTCAAAGGCACCAAAGACAGCGTGGTCTTTGAAAAAAATGAAGTGACCAAAGACGATGGCAAGCCCTACACGGTCTTTACACCTTACAGCAAGAAATGGCGAAAGGCACTGCAACCGAGCGATTATGCACCTGCAAATTCCGCAGAGAGGCTGTCGCAGCAGTCGCTGGTTGGAATGGACGAATTGGTCCATCAGCAGGTGCCAACACTCGAGGAAATGGGCTTTGAAAACGTTTGGAAAGAGGGTGCTTTGGTTCCACCAACCATTGTCGAAGACCAGTTGCTCAAGTCCTACGGTGACCAGAGGGACTTTCCATCCGTCGCGGGCACATCTCGCCTTTCCGTGCATTTGCGTTTCGGAACCGTAAGCATCCGTGAAGCACTTCGGCAAGGCTTGGCCACGAGCGAGAAATGGACGACCGAACTCATTTGGCGGGACTTCTATCAAACCATCGTTTATCAATTCCCTCATTCTGCTACAGACTCATTCCGGCCCGCATACGATGCCATCCCTTGGCTCAACGACGAAGAACAATTCGAGGCTTGGTGCCAAGGCAAAACGGGCTATCCTCTGGTGGATGCCGGCATGCGAGAATTGGCTCAAACAGGTTTCATGCACAACCGCGTTCGCATGGTCGTTGCATCGTTTCTCTGCAAGCATTTGCTCATCGACTGGCGCTGGGGCGAGCGGTTTTTTGCGCGTCACCTCCTTGATTTTGATTTGGCCTCCAATGCAGGAGGTTGGCAATGGGCCGCAGGCTCTGGCTGCGACGCTGCACCCTACTTTCGGGTTTTCAACCCCACATCGCAACTCCAAAAATTCGATAAGGACTTGATTTACGTTCGAAAATGGGTGCCTGAATACGGCACGTCGCTATACCCTGAACCGATTGTCGACCATGCCATGGCGCGTGTAAGAGCGATTGAGACCTACCGCTCTGTCCTCAAACCAAATCCATAGTGATTAAATTGACCGCATGACACCATCGGAAACCACTCTGAGTTCCATTCGCGTGCTTGAGTTGGCCAGTGTACTCGCGGGTCCGTTAGCTGGCGCTGCATTGGCAGAACGCGGCGCACACGTGACGAAGGTCGAGCATCCTCCGAACGGGGATGTAACTCGCTCGTGGAAAACGAAGAACGAATCATCCGAAGGGAATTCCTCGGCTTATTACGCCTCCGCGAACGGCAATAAATCCGTGGTTTGGAAGGACTTAAAAACAGACGAAGGCCGGGCCTGGCTGGAAGAGGCATTTGCCGATCATGATGTGGTAATTGAAAATTTCAAAACGGCAGATTTGCCTGGTTTTGGCCTAGAAGCAGAGGCGTTGGCCTCGCGGCACCCGCATCTCGTGCACGTCCGGCTCATTGGTTTTCAAGGGCAATCGGATCGCCTGGCTTATGATGTTGTGGTTCAAGCAGAAACCGGATTCATGCACATGAATGGGAGCCCCACAAGCCCTCCTTTGCGCATGCCAGTCGCGTTAATGGATGTACTGGCATCCCATCAAATCCGTGCAGCCGTATTGGAAGGATTGTTGGCGCGAACAGCGGGGAAAAGTGGATTTTTCGCTGAAGTTTCGCTCGAAGCTAGCGGGATTTCTGCTTTGGTTAACCAAGCTACCAACTACCTGAATGCAGGCACATCTCCCCATCGAAATGGAGGACTACACCCCAATATTGCACCCTATGGGGACGTGCTCCATTGCGAAAATGGATTTGTGGTTCTCGCGGTAGGCAACGACCGCCAATTTGAGGCGCTATGTTCCGTGTTGGGTTCAGCGGAATGGGCCCAAGATCCGCGTTTCGCAGTCAATCAACGCCGCGTTCAAAACCGAGAAGCGCTGATGGAGTTGCTTCAAGTAGCTGCGGGAAAATGGGAGAAACAGGGGTTGATGGAGCAGTTGAATGGCGCCTCCGTTCCGGCCGGCATGGTCAAATCCCTCGAAGAGGTCTTCGAAACGGATTCGAATGGAGCCAATGAACTCGTTTCAAACGATGATGGACAAATTCGTCCGAGAGCGGTCGCATACCGAGTGCAGTGCTTTGGCGTTAGAGGCGACGAACCAAAAACCAAGGGTTGAGCAAATTGTCTCGGTTGTATTCGAGTTCTTCTGAAGTCTCCCAATTGAGCACCTCACATCCGGCACTGGTGCATATCGCTTGTCCCGCTGCGGTGTCCCACTCCATTGTTGGGGCAAAACGCGGGTAACAATCCGCTCTTCCTTCTGCCACCATGCAAAGCTTAAGTGAGCTGCCTTTTGAAATCAAATCCACTTCGCCGAACTCGTCGCGCAAAGCTTGGATGTAATCTTCCGTCTCTGCACTCATATGGGAGCGGCTCGCAACGACGGTATGTGGACGGTCGCCTTGATCGAATGGAATGGAATCGCTTTTGGACATCCATTCGGAAGCCGGCCACTCCATTGAACCGGCCTGCGTCTTCCTCGCGCCTAATTCAACCGAACCGAAATACAAGTCACCGGACACGGGCACAAAAATGACCCCCAGAACCGGTCGACCGTGCTCCACCAGTGCGATGTTAACCGTAAACTCTCCGTTGCGCTTGATGAATTCCTTGGTTCCATCAATCGGATCCACGATCCAAAGTGTATCCCAAGCCTGACGTTCCAGCACTGGAATAGCCTTGCCTTCTTCCGACAAGACCGGAAATCCCGTGGCATTGAGGTGCTTCATAATCACTTCGTGGGATGCCAAATCTGCGCGCGTAAGCGGGCTGTTGTCGCCCTTCACCGTCACATCAAAATCACCTGATTCATAGATTTCCATGATGGCACTTCCCGCCTCCAATGCGGCCAACACTGCTACCGCTAATTCTGCTTTCATGCTTTGCTTTCTAATGAATTTAATAAACCTAGCCTCATTGAATCGGCAACTTCATTGCGACGGAATCTCCGGCTGCAATGGTCAAGCGATTCGATCGCAACCATGGATTCAAGGTTTTCAACGCCTTCAGGTGAGTGCCTTGCTCCAATGCAAATGTCGCCAAATCAGAAATGGACTGCTTCACGGAAATCAGCCGTGTCGCATAGGGCGCATACAGCGCCTCAGGCTGAATGAAAAAACCATAGGCTTCAGGATCGGCGAAAATGGCCTTGATCGCCAACATTCGAAAGACGTATCGAGCGGTTTCATCATTCAGGTGCAATTCCCAGTATTCCCCAACTCCCTGTGCCACAAGGGCCTTTTTCAAACCTGCACGCCCCATGTTGTAGGAGGCCGCAGCCAATGCCCAAGAACCGAACTCCTCTTTCGCTTCGAGTAGGTATTCGCACGCAGCACGGGTGGCCTTCTCGACATGGTAACGTTCATCCATTTGACCATTGATCTTTAGCCCATAAGCCGGAGCCGTTGATTTCATAAACTGCCAAAACCCTGCGGCTCCTGCCGGGGACACCACTTGGCTGAGCCCGCTTTCTATGATTGCCAAGTATTTGAAATCATCCGGCAAACCCGCTTCGGAAAGGATTGGCTCAATGATGGGAAACCAGCGCGCCGCACGCTTGAAATAGAGCAGAGACGAACTGTGACGGTAGGTATTGACGATGAGCTCCCGGTCCAGTTGATCCCGAACTCCGTACGCTCCCAATGGCACCCCTTCACCCGCCAGGTCCAGCCTTATCGGAATTTCAGGTGCATTGTTCTCGGCCCAAATGCCTCTTTTCGTGGGCTGTAAATTCAAATCAACGCCTTCCGAGTGGCTCGAGATATTCGAGAAAACAAGCCCCGCTAGCAGAAAAGCAACGGCCAATATTGGAGTCGTCTGCCTCAGTCGCTTCCGCAAGTGGCTTGGTTCATTCGTTCGGGTCGGATTTTTTTCTAGCGGTTCCATGGCGTAAAACTATCTCCGACAACCAGTAAACATGCCCAGGTTGGCACGGAAATATTTGATTTGTTTTGAACAGCTCTTCGAAGTCCTGTTGATGGGTGAAAGCCCACAACTGGACTCAAAATGGCCAGTCAATGGCTCCCAGCAAAGGCGCCATTGCATCCTTTTCGGACAAGATCGGGCCGCCTTTGGGCATGCCTGCTCCTTTCCAATCGATTCCCACCGCGGGATCGTCCCAGCGAATACTGCCCTCGGATTCGGGACTGTAAGAAGCAGTGCACCGGTATTCCACAACACAGTGATCTTCCAAGGCCAGGAATCCATGGGCAAAACCTCCTGGAATCCAGAGTTGCGAGCCGTTTGCATGCGACAATTCGCAACCGAACCATTGGCCCCGTGTTGCCGACTCTTTTCGCACATCGACCGCCACGTCGAAAACGCGGCCGAAAGCCACACGGACAAGCTTTCCTTGTGCATGAGGAGCGCGCTGAAAATGCAGGCCCCGAAGCGTTCCCACCTTCGAAATGGACAGATTTTCTTGGACAAAATGCAGGGAATTCCCCTTTGGATCCTTGACCATCCCTTCACACCATGTTTCCCAGAAAACACCTCGATCATCCGCAAATTGCCGCGGCGTCAATTTCAGCAGGCCTTCCAGAGGCAGTTGTTCAATCTTCATGGGTTGTTCAAGACAAACGCCCATAACACTGTCAAGGTGGAAATCAGGCTCGTAATGGGCGTTAAACTTTCGGTGGTTTCCCGAACCAATTGTGGCATGGGTTCCACGTAAACAATATCGTACGCCTGCACGACCATGTTGGCATCATCCAACCCGTCGACAACCGACAGGTCCATTTTGTAAACATCGCGGCCGGTCTCAGTTTTCCGTATCAGTTTGACCTTGGATGCGTTTCCCCGTCGTGCGATGCCGCCGGTCATCGCCAACACCTCCAGCAACGTAGTGTTCATATTCACCAATGGAACCACAGTCGCTTGTCCGGCTTCTCCTGGAAACACAAAAACACGGTTATTGGTAACACGAATGATCACATATGGATCGTTATAAAAACTGGTATAGGCATCTTCGAGCAGACCCTCCGCCTCCTCAATGGTGAGGCCTTCAAGCCGAATACCCCCCAATTCAGGCAGTTCGACCAACCCGTCAGGCTTGACGAGGTAAGTGAAGCCACCTTGTTGGTTCATATTCATCATTTGCTGCTGATTTTGACCACCGCCGCCGCCGCTTTGGCCGGTCATCGTACCGGCCGTGCGTTGATTCAATCGTTCCCCATTGTTGCTGAACAACTGAAACGAAAGCATATCATTGGGGGCGATTCGATAGCCTGGGGCGTCCTTGGTCGCCAAGTCATCCAAGTTTGCAAATTCATAGCCTTCACCCGTGCGAAACAAAATGTCTTGATTGATCGTGCATCCGTTTAGAAAGAGTAAGGAAGCGGCGAAAAGAGCAAGGACGAGCTGGGGAGTCTTCATGGATGAGTGAAAAATTTGCCGCAAAATACCAATGAAATCCGCACGACCGGCATCGGAGGTATCTTTGCACCATGTTGGAGAATAAAACCCATCGGTTGCGAGCCGTTGAACCCACCGATGCGGAGCAACTGCATCGCATCGAGAACAAGTCTGACGAATGGTGGCTAGGATCAAATTTAGCGCCCTTCAGCCAAGCCACCTTGCAACATTATTCGGAAGGACAACATGATCTCTGGCGGGATTTGCAATTGCGCATGATGATTGAAGTGAAGCAAGGGAACAAACGCTCCATCGGTGCCGTCGATTTGTACCAACTGGATCCGCGCAACCGAAGGGCCGGTGTTGGGATCGTCATCGAAGAAGAAGAAAGGCGCAACGGGAATGGACTTTCAGCCCTTGGCTTGTTGTCAGACTATGCGTTTGGTCACCTCGGGCTCCATCAACTTTGGGCAGAAGTGCCAGAATCAAATGGTGAAAGCATCAACCTTTTTCTCCGAGCAGGATTCGAACGAAAAGGCACCATGCAGGATTGGATTTGGCGCGGAACGGATTGGCAGAATGCCTGCTGGATGCAAAAAATTGGAGCGTAATGGCGCTGAAAAATTGGATGCGTGCGACCCTCGTTGGAGGGACCATCTGTGCCGCAGGACTGGCAGGTTCCTATTCCTGGTTTTACTACAAAATGTGGAATCGCCCGGTGGGCAATGCTACCGCTTGGTGCATCGAAATCACCCCGGATGAAGCCAGAACGGGCGAATGGATGAAGCGGCACACTGAAATTTCCGGAATCATCCAGTGGCGCCGATGGAGCTCCTATGCAGGTCGATACTGCGAAGAAGGCATCACCTCAGCGCATCAAATCGCCCGACGGATTGCGACTGGACAGCGCGAAGAGGTTGCTGTCATTGTGCCGGCAAAGCGAAGCTTGGCTGAGTTGGCTTCGGTCATCGCTGTGCAATTGCATGCCGACAGCGCGAGCATTGTGCAGATGCTTCAACCTGATTCCGTCCAATGGAAAATCATTCCGAATACCTACAACCTGTAT
>JADHRK010000028.1 GCA_016777435.1 Flavobacteriales bacterium | reverse complement strand
GGCATCCATCCTCTTCAAACGTGTACGTCAAAGCCGCAACACCATAGTCGTAAGGCTCTCCATCCAATGTCCAAAAAATAGTCGCATCCTCCGGTTGATTCAGCGCTCCAATGAGAAATTCGTTGCATTCGATTTCGCCCCATTCCACATCGAGTAGACAAGCTTCCTCACCGCAGCCTTCAATCTCAATCTCCCACTCGTATAGCTCCCCTTGACACGTTGCGGAATAGAGTTCGGCAGTCACGATGTATTCGCCATCACTTGGGAACGAGTACTCAAAAAACATGGTTGTGCCCCATTCAATCAATACCCCATTCACGGACCATCCAATCTCCCAGATGTTTTCATCATAAAGCCAAAACAAAGCATAACATCCACCAAGGTATTCCACCTCCATCATTTCCGGATCGGGGCAATCGCTGCTTTCCAAGTTGGTGTAACAGGCTTCCATACCGCCAGGACAAGCGTCCGTAAAGACCTCCACGCAAACGCTCCAGTAGGGGTTGAAATCAAAACCCGCTTCGAAGGTTAAGCCGTTTTCGCTCGTTGGCGGCACCACTTGGCCATCGATGTACCATTCGATAATGGCACCTTCGGGTTGCTCCGGGATCTCAAACAAGTACCACATGCCATCTGCACTGGACACCTCCATTTCCAATACACACTCTTCTTCCCCACAGCCTTCCACCACAATCGTCGTTGTCAGATATACGCCCATTGGACAATCGAAGGACGTGAAAAAAGCTGTGACCTCGTAGGTGCCTGCATTCGAAAAAACGTGCTCCATGAAATGACCGCCAACGACCGATTCTCCTCCATCTCCAAAATTCCAATCCACGGATTCTCCTTGCTGAAAACTCCCAATTTCAAACGACCATTGGCACCCTTCACCGGCAGCATAATCAATGGCTTCGGGGCAGTAAAATTCCATGGGCGTTTCCACGCAGAATTCCGTAATCCATCCGCCTTCATTGCCGTCTTGAACCCATCCGCTCAAAATCAAGATGTAATCGGATTGCATCAATTGCACTTCGATTGCATTCGGATTCACGCTCGCACCTTCGATGGCGATGAAATAACAACCAACAGGCAAGCACATAGGCGCAAAAACCCCCGACTCCGTGACCTCCCAAAGGCCCGTCTCCGCTATTTCGTTGTTGAGAAATGATATCTCGTACGCCACATTCAGTTGAGGGATTTCTCCCCCCGTCGCATTGAACACTGCAAATTCAACGTTCGCACAATCCTGGGCCTCGACGGGGAGTGTCAGAAAAGCCAACACGAATGTGAGGCCGAAGACAATCCCGGTTTTAAGAAGTGACATGGCCTTTATTTCTTGATAAACCGACGGGTAAATCGACCAACCTCCGTTTCCACAGACAGCAGGTACAAGCCATTGGCTAAATGCTGAATATCTGTTTCACTTCGAGCCGGGTTGCATTGCATGACTTGGGCACCGGAAGCATCTGAAATCGTGGCCGTCAACACCTCCAATTCGCCCCAATTGAAACGAATCGTTGTGGTTGCTGGATTGGGATAGAGTTCAAATGATGGCGCATCCACCTCGCTGATCTCCACCGGTGAAATGTTTTCTTGGAATTCCATCACGTAACCTTCTCCAGAGCCGTATCCAAAAATGTTGTTCGCAAAGAAGTCCAAATCGCCATCGCCATCGATGTCTGAGAACTGGATGGAGCGAACTCCAAGGTTGTTGTTGGGAACATCGATCCCCTCCAGCAGGCCAAATGGATTGTTCACTGATGATGCGAATGAAGGCGCAGAAGCACTGCCTGTATTTTCAAAGTATTGACAAACAGAATTTGCTGCCACCGGCCCCGAGAAATAAAGACTTTGAAGCAAATCCAAATCACCATCTTGGTCCAAGTCAGCTGCTTCCAGTGAGAATGAGAGCCCACCATATTGAGCCCCATCAGCTGAAGGCAGTAAACCAAAAGGCTCCAGCACTGGTGGCGCAAATGATGGGTTCGTTGCGGAGCCCGTATTCTCACACCAATACATCTCATGGAACGCCGGATCCCCGGAGTAATCCATCAACGTTCCGAGAAAGTCTACATCACCGTCACCGTCAATATCGGCACATTCAAAAGCATAGGCATACAAATCTGAATCTTTCGATGCCAATGAACCCGCTACATCCAAACCAAATGGATTCAATTCCAATGCAGCAAACTGAGGAGAGGCGGGAGTCCCTGTATTCTCCACCCAAAACATTGCATTGACGAGGTAGGCGTAACTATACGGATTGTAATTGTAGAGATAGGCATATTGACAACTTCCTACAATATCAAAGTCTCCATCTTGGTCCAGGTCAACGACATCAAAATCAACCCCTGCCACCAATTCCGATTGATCCCATCCATCAATCGATGAGGCGTCGAAGCCAAAGGGATTGGATTGAACCGGACCGAAGGCCGCCTCAGATGCTGAGCCCTCGTTTTCTTGAAATACAATATTCACTGAATAACCTTCCGAATCGTAGGATTGGGATATCGGAATTTCCAACCCAATGAAGTCCAAATCACCATCGCCATCCAAATCCACAAACTCCGTGTTGGTGAGAGCAACTGTTTCTTCGGTTTGAATGACCAACCCAAACGAATTGGGCTGAACAGGTCCAAAATCCTGAGCATTCGCTTGAACAGCGCTTGCGCCCAAAAACAGCAAGCCCCCCAGCGCTCGTTTGATGGCACGTGTTGAACAGAGGTGCTTCAATTCCGCAACCATGCGGTGGACCTTGAGTAAAAGTCGTTCTGCTTGTTGCGTAACCTTTCCATTGGCCTGCTCTATGGCGCGCTGAGCACGCTTGGCGGCGTGTGCGAGTTGCCGGCGTTTTCTTGCGTAATGTTGATTCATATTCTTTCTATTTCGTTGCTTAATCGTTGCCGTCTTTTGACGGTTGACGCCAGAATGTGGTGTCTGGCAAGGTAACGCCATCGGCATGCACAGGATCCTTCGGATTGATGATGTTGGGCTTGCGCTTGCCTTTGATCACATGAACATCATAGATTTCTTCCACGGAACTTTGGTATTGGATGACACCTACTTTCGACCGAGTCGGCAAGTGGAAAACGGCAATCCCCGCTTGGTTGTTTATCAATCCCCCGGCCAACATGCCAAACGTTTTTGATTTCTCCCGGATCTTCGAAAGTCCGATGAACAGGTAATCTTCATGGAAAGACATGCCGCGGACGAAACCTCCAAACGATGCCATGACCTCCTTCTCCCCGGTGGTTCGATCGATGCGGACCAATTCGCCTGTGGCAGAAGTCAAGACGTAAAGTTCGCCGTTGATAAGGGTCGGTGAATGAGGCATGGCCAATCCTTCGGCCAGAACCGTGTTGCTCTCGACATCCATGACGATGCCCGTCTTGGTGATGTTTTCACGCCAACTCTGCCGCTCATTGCCCTGGCTGAACGCCGTCACGTAACGTGGCCGGCCTTCCTCCATTGCGAGGCCGTTGAGGTGGCAGCGATCTTCCGGTGCAATGCGATCCACAAAGTGTGGCTGCCAAACCGGCGTGAAGTTGTACGCATCGTCCACCTTCATCAGGCATGAAAACAAGGTGTTCACCGCGATCAGCCCCCCATCTGCATCAAAATGCACATCGTGGATATCCAACGGTCCTGTGAAGTACGCCGCACGGGGCATGTACATCGCGTCGTAAACGTTGGGTGATTTGGGGTAGTGTGCGGCCAGCTGCTGGGAATTGCGAAAAACAAGTACCTGATTCAAACAGGCGATGGCCAATCGATCGGTCTTAGGATCTTCCGCCACCCCCATGGCCTTTTCAAAATTGCGGGGCAGTTGACTGAGCGACTGGTCGTCCTTGGCCGAAAGGAACACCACCTTGCCCGCCTGATAAGTCGACAGAGCAATACTACAGCCCAGACCATGCAACAAAGCAGGAACTTGAGGCGTGTAGGTGCAACTGAAGGGCGGTGGTGGTTTCTGATTCATTTATATTCGGTGATTCGAGAGACAACGCAAGAACAACCCCTCATACCTGAAATCGGTTGCTCATACCTGAATTTAATCCACAAACCTCGGGTCTGTCGGCATCACTTCACCACAAGATTCGCACGTTCGCATAGACTCACTTCCGTAAAACTCACGAAAACGCGGCAAGAAGTCCTTCTCAATGTCCCGCAATTCAAAGTACGTTTCGTGCAGTGGATGATTGCACGCATCACAGAACCAAAGCAGTCCATCTTTGGCCGCTGTGCCCGCGCGTTTGCATTCAATCACGAGACCGAGAGAACCTTCCTCCCGCATAGGACTGTGCGGAACCTTGGCTGGGTGGAGGTACATGTCGCCTGGTCCAAGTTTCATGTCCACGGGTTTTCCATCCTCTTGAATGCGCACCGTAATGTTTCCCTCGAGCTGATAAAAAAGCTCTTCTGTTTCGTTGTAGTGATAATCTTTCCGGGCATTGGGGCCTGCGACAATCATCACGATGTAATCACCACTTTCGACGTACAGGTTCTTATTGCCCACAGGTGGCTTGAGCAAATCCCGGTGATCCTCAATCCATTGGGTGAGGTTAAATGGCTTGGCTATTGGCATGAGGTGAATGTAAGAAATCTCACATCAATTTGAACGCCTAGCCGGCAAACTCACCAACGCCACGCCGATGAAAATTGCCGCGGCGCATGCCGCGGTGTACCAACCCAAATCTGATGTGTAGTCGCGCCCTCCAGCAGATGCCAAGAGGAAGGAGAAACCCGTCGTAAGAATGGGCTGCAAATAAATGTAGATGCTCACCACTGTCGGTTGAACAATGCGCAAGGCATAAATATTGAGCAAGTACACCATGAAAGTAGTTCCCAATACCACGTAAGCCAATCCTTGCCAATCAGCGGTTTCAAAAGCGTTCCAATCCACAGCCAATGCTTGTTTCATTCCAATGGGCAACACCCAAACCGCACCAAATGCAAACACCCAAGAAATCACTGTTAAAGGCCGGTATTTCGACATCAGCGGTTTGACCATGACGAGATAAAACCCGTAACTCGTCGCATTCAGAAGGATCATCAAATCTCCTTGCCAAGAGGATACATCACTATTCGACTGCCCTCCAAGGACCATCAAAGCAATGGCGCCTATTGCGCCCATAGCAATTCCCAAAACCTTGCGCGAAGTAATTGCCGTTCCCAGCAGCACGGAAGATATACCGAGCACCAGAATCGGATTGGACGTCATGATCAGTGAAGCGTTTACGGGGCTCGTGGCGTCCAACCCATTGAAAAAAAGCAATTGATTCGCGGCAACTCCCGTCGTGCCACACGCAAATAGACGCCACCAATCCGAAGCATCAATGCGGTCCCATGGCTTCCCTCCTGCGAACAATGCGCCCCGAAGAATCCAAAACAAGCCCCCACCGCCAATGACACGCAAGACAATGAAACCACTCGGCCCAATCAAGTCCGGCATCAACCCTTTGGCGACGAGGTAATTGCCCGCATAGGTCAACCCCACGATGAGCAAAGCGAGGTGGGCCAGGTGCGTTTTCATGAAAAATTAGAGTGCAGCACGTGCGGCCTCTACTGAAGCCTTTGCAGATCCCGCCGTGACGCAATCATCAAACAAGAATACCGGGCGCTTGAGGAAGGTGTATTCTTCCAGAATGAGCTTCCGGTAGTCTGCTTCAGTGAGGGTTTGATCCGCCAAGCCCATGGAGCGAAATTTCATGGCTCGGCGCGAAAACAACGCTTCGTATGACCCGGCCAATGCTTTCATTCGATCGAGATCTTCTGCAGAAATCCCTTCCGATTTGATGTCCACGACCTCACATCCGTGTTGCTCGGGTTGCAGGTCTTCGAAGATGCGCACACAGGTTTTACAAGTGGGCAAGGTGAATGCTTTTTTCATCGTTTTCAATTAAGCTTTTTCCATTTTATCAATCAATTCATTCAGTCCCGGTTTCCAGTCCTTTTCATTGTCTACAACGACGTCGGCCTTGGTTTTCCAAGGTTCGATGAATTGAATATCCGCCGGTCGAACATGGTTTTTCCATTGGTAACGGACTTCGTCTTCCGTATACCCCCGTTCTGAGCCGTCACGTGCAATGCGACGAGCAAGACGTGTTTCAGGTGAGGCGTCGATGTAGCCAACCAAATCCACTCGCTCTTCCATCGCCGGGTATGCCATGGCAAACAAACCTTCAACAATGAGCCACTCCGCAGGGTCAATTGTGACCGTCTCCGACTTCATCACATCACGATTATACGTGTAGGTGCTGAGATGAATCGATTTGCCTGCGCGCAAAACGTCGATATCACTCACCCTGGTCTCATCGTCTATGACCACAGGCATATCAAAGTTGGTCTCCCCATTTTCATCCACTGGCAACTCGGACTTTGGACGGTAGTAATTGTCCAACGACAGCACCGCGGCCCGTTCTCCAAAATGGTTCCGAAGCCCATCAAGAACAGTGGATTTGCCCGAGCCACTCCCTCCTATCAATGCAAGAATTTTCAATTTGATTCCTTTTTCAATTTTGTATTCGCCCGCTCCAAGTCCTTGGCAAAATCACGGCCATTGGCCAATCGCGGTGGCTTATTCTGTCCGCCCAATTTACCCCGATTCGCCATGGCCTGGTGAAACGAGCCCTTTTCCAACAACTGCAGCTGCGCATTTTGAAGGATTGAACCGGTGATCAAATCCCGGTAATATGGATTCCGCTGGATTACCCCTTCATTGATGGCCTCCGAAAAAGCCGTGAGGTTCTTGGGCGGTTCTGCAAACTCGATGAACCATTCGTGGAATGGCAAACCCTCCGAAGGATTCACTTCCGGCGCGACATGGAATTCCGTCACCACTCCACCTGCCGCGTCCATGGCATCGCGCAGGGCTCCTTCCACTTCCTCCGCAATGACGTGTTCGCCGAAGGCGCTGGTGAAGTGCTTAATGCGGCCGGTCACGACAATTCGGTATGGATCTTCCGAGACGAATTTGATGGTGTCGCCAATGTCATAACACCACAAGCCTGCATTGCTTGTGATGATCAGAGCGTATTGCACCCCCAATTCAACTTCATGAAGTGCCAATCGGCGGCGGTTCTCCTCAAAGTATTCCCCTGCTGGTATGAATTCATAAAAAATTCCATCATCAACATTCAACCGCAATCCCGGATCATTCAGTTGGTCTTGGTAGGCAAAGAAACCTTCGGACGCCGGAAACAACTCAACGGTATCGACGTCACCTCCAATCAATGTTCGAAAACGCTCGCGGTACGGTTCAAATGCCACCCCTCCGAATACAAATAACTCAAAATTGGGGAAGACCTCCTTCACATGGCTTGCACCTGTGACTTCCAGCAACCGCTCAAAATAATTCTGAACCCATGATGGAATGCCACTGATCAGCCTCAAATCCTGATCCTTGGTCTCTTCCACAATGGCGTTCACCTTGGCTTCCCAAGGTTCGGTGCAATTGGCTTCAAACGATGGCAGTCGATTGGCTTGCAGATAATCGGGCACGTGATGCGCAACAATGCCACTGAGGCGGCCCATCAAAATGCCTCCTTCTGTTTTGGACAACTCCGGTGAACCTTGTAAAAAGATCATTTTACCATCCACAAAACGGGCATTCTTTGCATTGTAGATATACTGAAGCAATGCATTCCGAGCCGAACCAATGTGGTTGGGCATCGAATCGGGGGTTATTGGAATGTATTTCGCACCGCTCGTGGTGCCACTCGTCTTGCAGAAATAATCCGGCAACCCCGGCCAAAGCACATCTGTTTCGCCTTCTACTGCTCGCTGGACCCAGGGTTTCAACTCCTCATAATCGCGCACCGGAACAGCGGCTTGAAACTGCTTAAACGACATCCCTGGCTGCAAGCCGTGATCCCGACCAAAGGCCGTTGCTTGGCCTTTTTGGAGCAATTGCTGGAGCAGTCGCTTTTGACTCGATTGCGCATCCCGTGCTTTTTTGGATTCCCTCGCAGCGGCAATGCGGGCGATGGGACGGCTCAGGAGGGACTTCAAACTCATGATGCGAATTTACAGTTTGCGCCGAGTGCATCACAAAAAAAGGGGCGGTCATATGACCGCCCCTTTCAAATCTTTTGTGCTGGTCTTACTTGACCATCATCTTCTTCGTCAATCGCATTCCGTCTGCAACCAACGTATACGTGTAAATGCCTCCTTGGAGGTCTGATACATTCAAATCAACCTGGTGATTGCCCGCGGGCAATTGACCTCGCTCAACCACTTGGATCAATCGGCCCTGCAAATCGCGCAATTCCATCGTCACTTTGCGGTTCTGCAACAATTCGAACCGGATCATGGTCGTACCATCGGTTGGATTTGGAATGTTCTGGAACAACTGAATGCCATTGCGGTTGGCAATCTCATCCACACCCACGCGTTCCGAAAGAATCAATCGGATCGCTGGAGTTGCTGTTTGTGACGTGAACCAGACAAAATCACCCGCTCCCGTCAGGTTATAGTCTCCTGTGGAGTTGTCGGTATCTGTATCCGCATTTCCGAGAACGGTCAATTGTGCTTCGCTCTCGAATTCATTGATTACCGCAGCGAAGTACGCATTTTCCGTGCCTACCTCAATCGGATCTTCAAATGGCAAATACACATACTCACTGCTTTCAGCAGACCCTGGAGTCCACGCATCATCATACGTCCAGTAGGCCGATTCAAACGGCATGTCGACCAAAGCGGCAGAGCCGTCGTTTTCGTACAATCGCGTTTCAAACTCCAAATCACCGCCGCCGCAGTTGGGTCCAAAGCGAACCGTCACACCGTACGCCGTTGACCCCTCATTGGCCATCGTGTAGTAATTGCCGTAGCCACATGGATTGAACAATCCCTCGATTTCTGAATCGCCTGGACCGAACTCAACATCCAACGTTGCTTCGTCATCATGTCCGTATTCGTCATCGCTGTAGATGATCACTTTGCTCAAGCTATTGTCATCAGGAGTCTCGTCCTCGTTTGCTGAGGCGATGCTTGCTTGAAGCACGTAATTGCCTGTTTCCGTTGGCGTCCATCCCGTGGCAATGTAAATGGTGTCTTGAGGATTCGCAGGACAATTGACCGCATTCGCAAAGCTATTTACGGTGCCCACTTCTTCAACGGTCGTGCTCAACACGTTGCCGGCATCGTCCAAAACTTCAATCGTTACCGTCGTCTCATCTTGGTTTGCATTGCCCGAGTTTCGGTAGAGCAGTCCGGCCAAAAGACCGCCATCTGCTTCTGAAATCGCCTGCTCGATTGGTGTTACACGGTATTCCCAAATGCCGAAGATGTCGCCATTGGTCAATTGCACCGCAGACAAATCATTGTTGACTGGATTCTCGGAGATGGTCACGTCATCAATGCCCCAGTAATAATGGCTGTAGGCATCACCTGTCTCAGGCGCTTGCAAGTACGAGAATCGGACCTGCACATCCTCCGCATAGGCTGCTACACAGGAAATGTCCACAGACGTGGTCAATGCGTTGGCAGATGCCGTGTTTGCTGACTCAATGAACGAGCCATGCGCATCAAACGTGGTCCAGTTGGCGCCACCATCGTTGCTCACTTCAATGTAGATCGGTGCATACGGAAAGCAGCAGTAACGGAAGTATTGCTCCCACGTGATAACCACAGAACCGGTAGCCGAGAAGTCCAGGGAAGGTGAAGTGATCCAGCCTTCTGTGTTCTCGTAACCTTCCGAAATCGGTGTATTGAAGTAATCGCAATCAAAAACCATCCATCCGTTGTCTGCTGTCGTTGAATTCAACGATGCAATATTGGTTGAGAACTCTCCTGCAGGTGGTTGCACCCCTGAAGCTGAACCATCCGCGTAGTAACCATTACCGGCAACATCGACGTGCTGCCAAATCAAGCCTTCTCCGGTGTCTTCAACAGTCCATCCTCCGATGCCGTTGTTCCCGTCAAAACCATTGGCGAAATCCTCGTAAAAGAGAATGGAGCCTCCTCCACGTTGTGCCACTTCCAAGGCTGACTCGCCATCACCACGCACTGCTGTTGCTTCTGCATCAGACAAGCCGGCTGGCATCATTGAAAAGGTGTGCAAATCTGTAATTCGCTGCCCTTGCATTGCTGTTGCAACTCCTAAAATCGCAACCCATAAAAAAGTAAAGTTCTTCATATTGTGAATCAATTTTCGTGGGTTGAAATTACACCAAACGAACCAAAAATCCCCATAATTGAACAAAAGAGAAGGGAACCCACACTGGATTCCCTTCTTAAGGCTTCGCCAGCATCGCTGACGATATGTTTATTCGGTTGAATTAGTCTACCAAAAGACGCTCCGTCGCACGCGCGCCATTAACGACCAAAGTGGTCATGTAAACGCCCGCATTGAAGTCAGAAACGTCCAATGTGATGCTGTGGTAACCCACCGCCTGTGTGCCACGGTTGATTTGAGCCACCAACTTTCCAGTGATGTCGCGCACTTCCATCGTCACATCAGCAGCTTGATCCAATCGGTACTGCAATCGAGTAGATGCATTGGCCGGATTTGGCGCCAATGGATACAATTGGAAGTTTGTTGCTTCCACTTCCTTCACCGCAACGGTATTGGTTGCATCCGGATTCAAGTTCAAGCGAACCATAGGAGTTTCGTTGGTGTAGTACCAGTCGTATGCACTTCCGCTTCCAAAAGGACCGTAAACGAAGCATGTGTTGTCATACGCATACTGCGATTCCCAGATTTGGACACTTGAACCACCGTAGTGCTCGAAACCAGCACCAATCACTGAACCTGCTGCCAACTGCGCCGGCTCTTCCAAAACGAGTGTGTACCAGAGTACATCATCTTCCGTTCCGTCATTGCTGTACTGGGATGCCAAATCCAACTCCGCAGTGCTCGCGAATAGACCGCCATATTGCTCGGTGATGTAGTTTTCATCGGAACCATCAAACAAGTGAGCAATGACCGGTGTGCCGTCTTCTGAACCCGCTACAATAGCAACGTCGATCGCATACACGGTCACATCTTCAAAGATGTCATAGGGTGCCAACGCGATGAAATCGTCCGTGCCCTCAGCTGGGAACGCTCCCGTCATCGTGCCGTTGTCACGGCCGTAGTGCAAGTTGCTCACTTCAAATGATTGCGTTGCGGTATTGTTATCCGGGTTTTCATCTTCGTTCGTCGCACTCAAGTTGTAGGTCACCTCGTAGGCGGTGACTTCCGCCATGTCATACGTCACACGCAGCGTGTCATTCGTTTGGTAAGCAATGGTCACCGGGTCTGAAGCGCCTGCATCATTTCCATTCACGTCAAGGGCAAGCGTTGAACCCTCCTGGTCCAAATAACCCACGTTGTATACTTTGGCAGCAGCCTGCAATTCAGACAATTGGCCCGCGGCAAAAACGCCAGCTTCGTATACGCCAGTGGTAAAGTAATCTGTGTAACTGACATAGTTGTCAATGCGCAAATCGTTCGCAGGGGTTTCATAGATCTGAATGTCATCGATCTCCCAGCTGTAGCCCCAAGTGCCTGCCCATCGGAATCGCACCCAAATTTGTTCTTGCCCTCCTGCTGCACTGGTGATGTCAAACTCGAGCAATGAAGGGTTGTCCGAACCATCGCCTGTGCCATAACCTGGGAATACCTCCCATCGGCTCGCGATCAATTCGCCGTCTCCGTAGTCGACCGTTCCGTCGATTTCTGCAAACGTCTCGATGTCTGGCCAGTTCACTCCGTCTCGGGAAATTTCGATGAGGCATTTCTCGCTGTCATCTGAAGCTCCGTTGTCCCAGCAGCGGTAGCGGGTCTCAAGGGAAATGCTCACGTAATCCAAGGTGCTGCAGTCGATTGAATTTGCGGTTTGCACCCAGCTGTTTTCGATCCAAGCGGCGTCATAATTAGCATCTTGGCCAAACAAATCGGAATCTATGAGCAACAATCCATTGGAAGAAGTTGTCGAGTTCATCGCGCTTGCCGCTGAACCATCTCCTGTTCCACCGGCCCATTGATTGTATGGCCCTGCAGGCCCATCCGTGGAGCATTCGAAATTCAGGTCAATGTCCTCCCATGGTGAGCCTACAATGCTCGCTCCGTTGTCAAAAGTCCATGAATCGCATGAATCAACATTGCAGTCATGCGACCAAATTACTTCGCGATCAACCTGAGTTGGGGTATCGAACGACTCCAATCGTCTTTGATTCGCCGTTTTGTTTGCGATAGGCAATAGGCCTTGTGCAGTGACCGCTGTGGTCAAGAGTACAGCCAAGGCTGCGGTGTAAAAATGCTTCATTCTCAGCAGTTTAATGTTAATGGTGTGGCGCAAATATAAACGCTTGGGGCCCAGTTATAAAGTGGAACCCAAAATCTCTTCAAATGATGACAAGGGCGGGCAGCTGCAGACCAAATTCCGGTCACCGTACGCATTGTCCACGCGGGCAACAGGGCTCCAAAACTTACGTGCTTGCATCTCCTTTGTTGGATAGCATGCGGATTCTCGGGTATACGGATGACTCCATTGCGAAGAAGCAGCCTCACGGGCCGTGTGCGGAGCCATTTTCACGAGGTTGTCTTCCCGGTCAACATCGCCGCGTTCAATGCTTCTTATTTCTTCGCGGATGGCCAGCATGGCTTCGGCAAAACGATCCAATTCCTCGAGAGATTCACTTTCTGTAGGCTCGACCATGAGGGTGCCTGCCACAGGCCATGACACCGTGGGCGCATGGAAACCATAATCAATCAAGCGCTTTGCAATGTCCATGACCTCAACCCCTGCAGATGCCTTAAACGAACGGCAATCTAAAATCATTTCATGCGCAACCGTGCCTTGTTCACCCTGGTACAAGATGGTGTATTCGCCTTGCAATCGTTCTTTCAAGTAGTTGGCATTCAAGATGGCAACTTCTGTAGATCTCGTTAGTCCGCCCTCACCGAGCATTTTGATGTAAGCATAAGGAATCTGGCAAATAAGTGCACTCCCGAATGGCGCCCCGCTGATGGCGTGAATGGCCTTTTCGCCCCCTGTAGGAACAACCTCATGCCCTGGCAAGAATGGAACCAAATGCTCAGCAACGCCAATCGGACCGACACCGGGGCCTCCACCACCGTGCGGGATAGCAAAGGTTTTGTGCAAGTTCAAGTGACAGACGTCTGCTCCGATCAATCCCGGACTCGTGAGCCCTACCTGGGCGTTCATGTTTGCCCCGTCCATGTAAACCTGTCCGCCGTGTGCATGAATCATTTCAGTAATGTCCAAGATGCCTTCCTCAAACACTCCGTGCGTCGATGGGTAGGTAATCATAAGCGCTCCCAACTGAGTGGAGTGCTCTTCCGCTTTGGCCCGCAAATCGTCCAAATCAATGTTTCCCTGGTCATCGCACCCAACAACAACAACCCGCATTCCTGCCATGACTGCAGACGCGGGATTGGTCCCATGCGCAGAAGAAGGAATGAGGCAGATGTCCCGATTCTGGTCGCCCCGCGATGCGTGATAGGCTCGAATCACCATCAACCCGGCGAATTCACCTTGTGCTCCTGAATTTGGTTGAAGTGAAACGCCTGCAAAACCTGTGATTTTCGCCAAGTCCGATTCCAATTCGTCCAACATTTCGAGCATGCCTCCTGCTTGCTCACGGGGACAGAAGGGATGCAATTCGGCAAAAGCCGGCCACGTAATGGGAATCAATTCTGTCGCCGCATTCAATTTCATGGTGCAAGAACCCAATGGAATCATGCTATGCACCAATGACAAGTCCTTGTTTTCCAGGTGCTTGATGTACCGCATCATTTCGGTCTCTGAACGGTAGCGGTTAAAAACGGGATGGTGCAAGTAGTCCACTTCACGCCATAAACCTCCCAAAAAGGCACGGTTCTCCGAAACTTCCGTCAATGGAGTCACGCCAAAAACCGTGCACAGATCCATTAATTCTTGATGCGAGACGCGCTCATGCAGCGACACCCCTACGTATTCGCCATTTGGGAAGTAGCGCAGGTTGATTTTCATCGCTTCAGCCCGAGCACGAAGAGCTCTCATTCCGTCCTCGCCATCCATCACCTTGACTTTCAACGTATCAAAGTAAACCTCATTCAATTGATCGTATTGATCGGATCGGCGCAAGGCTGCATCGAGGATACGAGCTGCGGAATGAATGTTTTCTGCTATTTCACGCAAACCCTGCGGCCCATGATAAACAGCATACATCGAGGCCATTACCGCGAGCAATGATTGCGCAGTGCAAATATTGGACGTGGCCTTATCACGACGAATGTGTTGTTCTCGGGTTTGAAGTGCCATGCGCAAGGCAGGCGCTCCCAAACGGTCCTTCGAGACGCCTATAATTCGGCCTGGAAAATGTCGCTTGTATTCTTTTTTCGCTGCGAAAAATGCGGCATGCGGTCCGCCGTATCCCATCGGAACCCCGAATCGCTGGGTTGTGCCAACAACGATATCTGCCCCCATGCTCCCCGGGCTTTTCAAAATCGCCAATGACATGATATCCGCGGCAACCACTACTTGCGCATGGGTCGCATGCGCTGCAGAAATAACCTCTGATAAATCCTCGCACACACCATCGCCGTCAGGATATTGGAACAAAACCCCAAAGACGTCATCTTCAGCGATGAACTGCATTGCGTTACGGGAAACCACGTCGAGGGTCACCCCGAGGTACTTCGCACGGGTCCGCAAAAGATCCATGGTCTGGGGAAAGACGGCCTCATCTACTAAAAATCGATTGGCTCCCGCTTTGGCGATGGCCCGCGGTCGTGCGGCATAAGCCATGGCCATGGCTTCGGCAGCTGCCGTAGCTTCATCGAGCAACGATGCGTTGGCCAGTTCCATGTCCGTCAAATCACAAACCGCCGTTTGAAAGTTCAAGAGCGCCTCTAATCGGCCCTGCGCAATCTCCGCCTGATAGGGCGTGTAGGCGGTGTACCAACCCGGATTTTCCAACACATTGCGTCGGATGACACTGGGCACCTCAGTCGGATTGTATCCCATGCCGATGTAATTCCGGAACACTTGGTTCTTCAACGAAACTCCTTCAATGTGCTCCAAATACTGGCTTTCAGACAATGCTGGACTCAGCGGTAGCCGGGTCCGCATTCTGATTTTTTCAGGAACGGTCTTGGCAATCAAGTCGTCGATGGAGGCAACTCCGATGGAGCGCAACATCGCCTGCTGGTCCAGTTCACGAGGACCAATGTGGCGAGAAGTGAATTTTGAAGCGTGCATGGGGCAATCAAATGTTGCGCGAATTTAGCGGTTAATGCGTTGATTACTTGCACCAAAACACCGCATTTCCATCCTTTCTGAACGGGGGCAGTTTCAAATGCGTTTTTTGGGGTCCAAATGCAATTTCAAGGGCATTGTACGAACTTTGGCACATGGTGAAAATCGTTGGCTATTCCCACTTTTGGATTGCACTTGGTGCTTTGTGTTCTGCTTTGGCGACGATGCACGCATATGCACCCTTGGCTCTTCAGGATGTGTCCACATGGGGGATTGCAACGGCCATAGGGCTAGGAACGGGGGTTCTGTACACCTTACAGCGCAGGATTAAGTGGGCACGGATGCCCCAAAACATGCCGGTGGATCGCAGGCAATTCATCGAGAGATGGTTCGAATGGGTGATGGGCATTTGGATGATTGGGGGGTTGATTTGGCTCGTTATTTTTTGGGATGGGCTCCTCCCGTGGTTGACGGCACTCGCCGGAGGTTGGCCGGTGTTACTGGTCTTGCTCGCGCTGGTGTCGGGCTATGCATCGAATCCATTCTTGAATCAAGGGAACGGCTGGCGCGACGTGAGTCGGATGAAACTGCCCGTGATTGCGATTGCCTGGGGGTTGGCCACGGTATGGGTTCCCGGGGTCATGTCCGGAGAAGGACCTTGGGAGGTCAATTTGATTGTTCGCGCCATCGCTCAATCCACCTTCATCGCCGGCTTGACGATTCCTTTCGATGTGCGCGACTTGCAGATCGATCCAGTGGCAATGAATACCGTGCCCCAGCGCATAGGGCAGCGAAGAGCCGCAATGATCGCACTCTTGCTCATTCTGTTGAGCGGTTGTTTTTTCATGGTGGCTGGGAATGCCGTTGCACCGATGGTTGCTGGCGCATGCGCGATTCCCTGGGTCGTCTACGGTCGTTCTGCGCGCGACGAGTGGCTGTACAGCATCATCCTTGATGGGTGCCTCATTGTTCAAGGCTTTGTTATCTTTTTCTACTAAG
>JADHRK010000027.1 GCA_016777435.1 Flavobacteriales bacterium | reverse complement strand
CGTTTGTTTCCTCGATTCATGCGAACTTGCTCGTGCAAATGATGATGGAATTTCCCCAATATCGAGTATTGGAGGGGGCGGAAACCCATTATGTGATTGAGGGGCCGCGCCACGCCGGTGAATTTCAGCCCCTCGGATTGAAGCAATGGGTGTCTCATGCCCATGTGGCCATGGATTATCCGAGGTTTGTTTGGCTGCAAGAATTGCGGAATGAAGCGGCACATGCCCAGGCCATTTCACGGGAAGTGTTTTTGGAGCGTCTTCAGACGCGTGAAATCCTCGGAGCTTCCAGACAACTTGGACGCTTTGTGGTAGCAGATATGCATCGCAAGCTGAATTTTAATTCGGACGTATCACTCCAAGAACGGACAACATTCGGTGTGCCCGCGGCCACGAAACGCCACGCCTTGGTGCATTCAGATGAGGAGGTGCGCGAGGCGCTGTTGATGTCTGTTGAAAAGAACTGGGAACCCTTGATATTAGGAGGTGGCTCGAATGTGCTGATGCACGCGGATTGGCCGGGTTTGACCATTGAGATGAACATCAAGGGGATCGAAGTCCTCAGCGATGATGGCAATCACATAGAAGTTGTTGTTGGCGCAGGGGAATCGTGGCATGCGTGGGTGTTACACGCTGTGAACGAAGGATGGAATGGACTCGAAAATTTGGCATTGATTCCCGGTTCGGTTGGAGCATCTCCCATGCAAAACATTGGCGCGTACGGCGTTGAACTGAAAGACCGATTTGCGTGGCTCGAAGCGATTCATCGGGGTACAGGAGAGCTTCGCCGATTCGACCATGCGACCTGTGAATTCGGTTATCGAGAGAGCATTTTCAAGCGAAGTGCTAGGGACCAATGGATCATTGTTCGCGTCGCATTTGCACTGGAGCGCAACGCGCCTTTGCACACGGATTACGGTGCAATTCAATCGGAATTAAAGCATCTCTCTTCTCCTGATATTACCCACAAAGATGTTGCCGAGGCCGTGATGCGTATTCGAAGATCTAAATTGCCTGATCCGGCAGTATTGGGCAACGCTGGGAGTTTTTTTAAAAACCCCATCCTCGAAGCTCCAGCATTTCGATCTGTGATGTCAAAGACTCCCGAGGTTGTTCATTACGCCCTCGAAGATGGATCGTACAAATTGGCTGCGGGTTGGTTGATTGAGCAAGCAGGTTGGAAAGGATACCGTCGCGGAGATTGTGGGGTTCATGACCGACAGGCATTGGTTTTGGTGAACTATGGAGGAGCCACAGGTCGGGAAATTTGGCAATTGGCCCTCGACATCATTGCCGATGTGCAGGACAAATTTGGGGTTGAGCTGCAACCAGAAGTCAATCAACTAGGAGTAGTCCATTGAAACGGAGCAAGCCCGACTGCTTCAATTGATGTGATCAACTGAGACAACCGGGCTTGCGTTGTGAATTCAGATCCGCTTAACTATCAGAAAACGGGGCAAGGCAGGTAGCGCGGCGACTTCGGCCGACTGCGCTGTTGCGTTCGCCAGTTGTAACTCAATACGATTTCATGGCTTCCGCCCGTTGTGGCCAAGCCCAAGGTGCTCAAGGTCATATCATAGCTGTAACCCACCTTCCAATTCTCTTGTCCATAACCGAGGATTACGCTCACAGCGTCCACGTCGGCTCCGCCTTCAATGGTGTGCCCAAAGGGCAATCCCTGGTACCACAGCCCGAAACTCAACGGCTTCGTGTCGTAATACACGCCCAAGTCCATTTGGTTAAACGGTCCTTGCGCCATGTAATTGAATGCGACAACCAAATCGCCGTGGTGTTTCTTGTGCATGTAATCCACCAGAGGCATTCGGAACCCTCCATGAACAGAAGCTTTGACATCCATCGGGTCAATGAACATTGGATTTAAGCTTTCGTTTGGATTATTCAAGTGATCAAAGGAAAATCCCAACCAGGTGAATTGTCCAGTCAACAGCATTCCAGCAGCAAAATCAAAGTAGTGCTGAGCAACGCTTGGGCGGTCTTCAATGGAAGAAACTTGTGGGCCGCGAATCAATTGATCTCCGAAGGTCAATTCTTGCATCTGGATGGAACGAGAAGCCAAACCGGCCTGCAATGCAGGTCGCAAGCGCCATCCGTTTCCAAGCGGCACTTCGTAGGCGTATTGTCCAGCAATTCGCGTGGTTTTTAAGCCGCCCGCACCTGCTTCTTCGTTGCTGAATAAAATGCCAAATCCACTGTTCAAATTTCGGTTGTACCAGTCGTGTGCGACGTGCATAGCGACATACGAACCTGGCATGGAAGCCCACTGGTTTCGGTAAACGCTAGATACACGCGCGTCGTCCGAAGAACCAGCAAAGGCAGGGTTTACAATCGTTGGAATGGCATTGGATTGCGTGAATCGCAGATCTTGCGCCAAGCCTTGACGTGTCAAAATTGTGAAGGTCAAAAGACCAATGATGTGAAACGCTTTCATGGCGCGAGGGGGTATCAATTGAAATGTCATGGTTCGATTTTTTTACTGAACGATCAGGGTTACATCACCTGCTTTGGTTACGCGGTGACCATTGCTAAACTGCGCGGTGGCTTTCCAAGCATAAACATCTTGTCGGGCCAAAACGCCTTGGTAGTATCCGTCCCAACCGACATAAACATCGGTCGATCGGAAGATCAGCTCTCCCCACTTGTTGAAGATGATGAGCTCATAGTCAACAATTCCAGTGTGATGAGGGTGGAAAATGTCATTGTCGAGGGCTGCAGGGTCATATCCACCTCCATTTCCGCCGCCATTAATGGGCGTGAATGCGGTTGGAAACTCCATGAATCCGCCGGTTGTTGCTTCCACTGCATGCTCCAAAGTATACGAGGTTGGGCAGTTGAAAGCGTTGTTCGCTGTCAGCGTCACATCGTAGATTCCGGGTTCGGTGTAGAAATGGATGGGGTCCGCTTCGGTGCTAACCTGGCCATCGCCAAAGTTCCAAAGGAATTCAACGGACGCATCATCCGAAAGGTTGACAAACTCCACCGGCTGGTCAGGTACGATCACTTCGGTAGGACTGTTCACAAATGCGGCAGTTGCAGAAGGAAATACTTCGACCGCGCCATAGTGGATCACTTCTTCTTCCTGGCCTTCGAAGCCAATGACCGTGAGGGAGACATTGTAGGTTCCAGGCCGTGTGAATACATGAACAGGAGATTCCTCTGAAGTCATCTGATCGTCGTCAAAGTTCCAGACGTATCCAGCACCGTGGTTGGAGTTGTTTTCGAATGCAACCATGAGAGGAGCACAACCGCTGCCGCTTCCCACGAAACTCGCTACAGGATGCGGAGACAAGATGTTGATCTGCTCCGTGTGTGCATCAGCGCATATGCCGTTGTCGACGAGCAGTGTGATGTTGTACGTTCCCCACGAATCAAAGGTGTGGAAAATCGGTTGGTCACCTACCACTTCATCGCCATCACCAAAGCTCCAGTATTGAACCGCGCTCGCCGAGGCTAAGCTGTTGTTGTTGATGCCTACCGTAGTGTTCGGGTACGTTTGAATCGCAGGAGTCACGCTGAACTGAGCTGCTGGCATAGGGTAAACCTCAACACCAACGGTGACCGTGTCGACGCATCCGTATGCGCTCAATGCGATCAACTCTACCTGGAAGGTTTGGTCTTCATTCGTGGTATTCACGAATACGTGCTCAGGATTGGTCTCATTTGATGAGGTAGATCCGTCTCCGAAATTCCAGATAAATGAGGAAGCGCCTTCGGACTGGTTGATCAATTGACCATCAACTGGAGAACATCCTTGGCCAATCATATCAAATTGGGCGTTCAAATGCGGGGCAACATCAAAGGCAATACTGGATGAAGCTTCGCAGTTGTGCTCATTGGTCACACTCAAAATCGTGGTGTACGTGATCAAGGTTTCGGTCGGATTGAAGAACGTCTTGGTGTGCAGGGAATCGCTGATCGCACTGAATTCTCCGTTGCCATAATTCCAAGAAACAGAAGTGTTGCCCACGCTGTTATTGGCGAAGGTGACATTTACCGGGTAGCAACCTTCAAGGCTGTCCAAAGCAATGTCAGCTACAGGCCTTCCGAAAACAATGACTTCCGCAGAAGTACTATCCGCGCATCCCGCAGCATTCGTTGCGAGTAGCGAAACCGTGAACGTCGAATCGTTTGTTGACTCGGTTGCAAAAACATGCATGGGGTTGTTTTCAACAGATGATGTGCCATCGCCAAACGTCCATGACGTGCTGCCTGTTGCGTTCACAGCGTTGCTCGTGAAATTGACTTCAAGGGGCGTGCAAGCAGCTTCTGGAGCATCAAAAGCAGCGGTTACATTGGGGTGCACGATATGCGCCAACCCCGATGCTGCTGAACATCCAAAGTCCGTGAAAGCCAACTGAGTCAGTTCAATCACCAGGTCTTCTGCATTTTCGTTGGCCAGGCTGATGATGATGCTGTCTGCTGGATTGGTCATCAATGTTCCATTGTTGAACTCGATTGCGGTGCTGTCTGCAAATTGAGCATCATTGAAGATCATCCATTCCTCGCCGGAGCAAGATGCCGCAGATGAAGTTGAAAGGCTCAATACAGGTACAGGGTGTACCGTGACCATTATTTCGGTCGAGTCTTGGCAACCAAATGGAGATGCAACGGCCAAACCAATGGTGTGCTGTGCATCAGCTCCCGTGATTCCGTCCAGCGTCGCGTTCAATGAATCTCCCATGAAAGTGCTTCCATTGAAGTTCCAAGTGGCACTCACGTTGTTATTCGATTCCAATGCAAAATTGGCATCGAGCGGAGCACAACCCTCTGTGGCACCCATCCAAGCAGCAACAACGGCTGGGAAAACGGTGATGACTTCCTCGTGAACATCGCTGCAACCCAAATGGTGCATCGCAGTGAGGCTAACGGAATAATCCATGGTTGATTCGGCACCTTCAAACGAATGAAGGATGCTCGCAAATCCATTGTTGGATTCATCATTTCCATTTCCAAAGTCCAGGTGGAAGCTATCCGCTCGTTCACTCATATTGATGAATGAAGCTTCGTGTGGAGCACATCCTTCCGTATCAGGAGTTGAGAATGCCGCGATCGGTTGTGGCTTTACGTCTACGTCTGCACTTGCCGTTCCCGTGCAGCCGAATGCATTGGACCCTTGGTATTCAATAGAGAACGTCGCCAAATCAAGGTCGGTATTGCTCCAGCTATGCGTTGGCGTGCTTTCGTTGGACAATGTCCCGTCACCAAAGGACCAAAATCCAGTGGTAGCACTGTTCATTTCAGGCATGGTCAAAACCAATGGCGAACAAGCCTCAGTTTCAGCCAATACCAAATTGAATTCAGGGGTGGGGAGCACTTCAATGTCCAATGTGCGCTCATCGGTGCATCCCAGATTATCAATCGCCAATAGCGTGACGGTAAAGGTACTTGCATCATCGCCTGCTGCGTTGAATTCATGATCCACTGTTGGAGCCATATTGAATTCGCCTGGGAGAAGAACGTCGCCGAAATTCCAGATGTATGCATCGCCGTTTGTACTTGCGTTGTCAAATGTGGTCAAGAACGGCGCACAACCGCTCACTTCTGATGCTGTGAATGCTGCCACAGGTTGTGGCTTGATGAAGACTTCTGCAGACGTTGTTCCGGCGCAACCGTTTTCGGTTTGTGCGGAGAACGTTACGGTAGCGGCCATCAATTCACCGGTATTGTTGTCCCAGGTGTATGTTGGAGTGGCTTCGTTGGAAGTGTTTCCATCGCCGAAGTCCCATGTGATGTTGAGTGCGTTGGCAATGGCGGGCAGATCGATGCTCAATGGTGAGCATACCGAATCATTTCCGAGGTCCAGCGCAAAGTCCGCACCGGGGTGTACCGTGACTTCTTGGGTGGTTGTATCCGCGCATCCCAGGTTGTCGGTTGCTGTGAGGGTCACGGCAAACGTTTCCGAGGCCTCGCCTGCGAAGAATACCATGCTGGGGTTGAAATCGTTGGAAGCATCTCCGTTTCCGAAGTTCCAATCGAAGGCATCCGCGTTTGTACTGTTGTTGCCAAACTGGCTAACCAAAGGTTCGCATCCGTTGTCGAAATCGGTGCTAAACTCGGCCACAGGTTGTGGCTTGATGAAGACTTCTGCAGATGTTGTCCCGGCGCAACCGTTTTCGGTTTGTGCGGAGAACGTTACGGTAGCGGCCATCAATTCACCGGTATTGTTTTCCCAGGTGTATGATGGAGTGGCTTCGTTGGAAGTGTTTCCATCGCCAAAGTCCCATGTGATGTTTTCAACGCCGTCGAAAGCAGGCATGGTCAAGGTCAAAGGAGAGCATACGGAATCGATTCCGAAGTTGAGATCGACCAAAGCAGCTGGGAACACCGTTACCGCTTTTGTGGTAGAATCGCTGCAGCCCAATGCATGGGTGACGGTGAACGTGATGTCAAATTCGGTGTTGTCCCCATTGGTTGTGAATTGCTCGGTTGCATTTTCGGTTGAAGCCGTTTCGCCATTGCCGAAATCCCAAGAGAAAGCATCTGCGAGGTTGGCTTCGCTCATGAAGTTTACCGCAAGGGGCTCACAACCTGAATCGATGTCCGTGCTGAATTCAGCAGTTGGGGTAGGCTTGACTTGCAACAAGGCTGCTGCCATTCCTCCGCAACCAAATTCCGTTTCAGCCTCCAAAGTAAGGATTGATGCGACAACCGCGTCGGTTTCGTTTTCCCAGACGTGGGTAGGGCCATTTTCAGTGGAGGTCGTTCCGTCACCAAAGTTCCAATCGAAATTGTAAAGTCCATCAAATGAAGGCAAGGTCAATTCGACAGGAGCGCAAGTCGGCGCAGACGACAAATCCAATGCAAAGTCAGCGGCAGGGTAAACCGTGATGGTCTGTGTGGCAAAATCGGAGCAGCCTAGATCGTCCATCGCGGTCAAAGTGACTTGGAAATTCGTCACTTCTCCGGCGGTGGAGAAGGCATAGGAAGCCGTTTCTCCATCATCCGTAATGCCATTGCCGAAATCCCAGATGTAACTATCGGCGTTGGTTGTGGTGTTTTCAAAGTTTGCAGCTAGTGGCTCGCAACCATCTACTTCATCTGAACTGAAAGAAGCCACAGGTTGGGGGCGAATGTAAACCGTTTCGGTGTGCATGTCGGTGCAACCAAAAGGGGACGTACCAGCATACGTAATGGAGACACCCATCAAACCCGCACCGGTATTCTGATAAAAGACATTGGGTGCTTCCGCGGTGGAAGTAGCACCGTTGCCCAGGTTCCATTCGTGAGTGACGGATCCATTGACGATTGGCAATGTGAATTCCAGTGGTGAGCAAACCGAGTCGGTTGGCAAAGCGAAACTGAAATCCGCTTGTGGGTATACTTCTGCAACTTGTGCGTTGGAATCGTGGCATCCATTGGCCGCAAGGGCAATGAGTTCAATCTCTGCATTTGCAATGAAATCTCCGCTGTTTTCCAATGCTGTGTTCCAGTTGCTTGACGAAGAAGCCAAGGCACCATCCAACCACCATTCGTAGTTGATCGCACCCAAAGAGGCGTTCGTAATGACGGGAGTGAAAGGCGCACATCCGGCATCAGCAGCCATCGTGAAATCAGCGATGGCCGAAGGCAATGCTTCGATTGCGATTGATTCCGATGTTGTGCAGCCTTCATTTGAAGTGGCCGTTACAGCAATCTCGTGCATGGGGTTTTCACCCAAGGCAGTGGTCAACACGTGCGCAATTTCCTCGCCCGATGCCATGGCTGTGCCCAAGTCCCAGTCGAACGTGCTTGCAAAGACACCGTCTGCGGAAAGAGTCACCTCCAATGGGGAGCAGCCCGTATCAACAGAAGAGATAATGCCCACGGTGGGGTTGGGATGTACCGAAACCAATTGCGAAGTTGATGCGGTGCACTCAGGTGTCGTGACGACCAACGAAACATTGTAATCGCCTGTGAATGCGTAGCCATTCGATGGGCTTGATTCATAGCTTTCATTTCCGTCGCCAAATGTCCATTGCCAACCTGTGATGTTGGAGGTGGCATGTGCCGTTGATTGATCAACGAAAACCGTTGGCTCGCCTTGGCAGACTGAGTCATATGAGAAATCAGCAGTTGGTTCAGGATGAACCGTGATGATTTCTTGGGAAGAAGTTTGGCATCCGTTCCAACCCGTCACTGCGACGGCAACGGGATAATTGCCCACGGCATCAAATGTGACCGACTCCAAGTTTGTTCCGCTGTAGAACATGGGTTGATCGGTGTTGTATGTCCACACGTAGATGTATGAATTGGTCGCTGAAACTTCCGCTGAAAACGTAACTTCTCCACAGCCTTCTGTTGCCGTGAATGTGGTTTGGACAATGGGATTTTCCAGAACGTCTACCACGATGCTAGAAGTATCGGTGCAAGTAGCGTCTGCTCCAGGAATAGAAATAACGCTTTGTACTTCGTAGGTCCCTGGGTTTTGAAAAGTGAAACTCACATTGCCGGCACCGGTTGGAAGGAAAATGTCATTCGCACCAAAGTTCCAAGTGTAATCGACGCCGACTGCACCTTGGGAAAATTGAATGGCATTGCCTTGGCAGATCAATGTATCGCTGCTCGTGAAATTGCTTTCAGGCATTCCGATGTTAAAATGCCCCACAATTTCACATGTACCGTCTGCTTCGGAAAGCACAACCGTGTAATTGTTAGCGCTGCCGTCGTAGACGTGCGTTAATGGGACATCATCAACGATGAATGTTCCGATTGCTTCTGTGCTGGATCCATCCCCCCAATCAACGACTAAGTCGGACCAAGCCGATGAAGCCTCGATTTGAAGCTCGTTGGAACCCGAGCAGCTGTACCAAGAAGGGTTATTGGTGGCAATGCCATCAAAACCCAATACTGTCGCGCATTGCGCGAGGATTGTTTGAGGCAACAATAAGCTGCCCAACAATGCGAATGATATGATTTTTAAGCGGATCATATCGCCTTTTACGGCAATAATCCGCGTAGGTTACATTTTAAAGGCTGTCAGCGGCTTCCATCATCTTCTGAACAATCGAGGAGACTGCGGGGCACAAATGCGCATTTTGTTCCGTCAAGTTCAAAATCCCGGCCATGTTTTTTCGATTCGTGTGGGGATATTCGCGGCACGCTTGCGGACGCACATCGTAAATCGAGCAGGCATTGGTTGCTGGTTCAAGGAAGGAGCATGGGGAAGACTGCAACACCCAATCTCCTTCATCATCTCGCTTCAAATATTGCCTTGAAAACTGTGAGATGGACATCCGCTGTGCCTTGGCAATGCGTTGAATGTCGCGCTCCTTGAAGATTGGGCTCGTTGTTTTGCAGCAATGCGCACAGGTGAGGCAATCGACCGTTTCGAAAACGGCATCATGAGTGCTTTCAAAATGCTCATCCAAAGCCTTTGGAGGCTGTTTTTTCCATCGTCGGAATTGCTTCTTGATGGCCTTTCTGTGCTTGGCGGACCAGAGCAAGTGTTGCTTTAATTCAGGTTTCAATGGGGGTCTTGGAATCGAGGGTCAGAAACAAAGGCTGTATCCGTGAGTGTGTTTAGAAAAGCCAAAAGGTTTCCTTTTTGTACAGCGCTTAGGGTAAGACCGCCTGAATTGTACTTCATGAAAGGGTCGATGGTGCTCGAAGGCACTCCACCTGAATTGTAATGCTCGATGACCTCTTCCAAGGTTTGAAATCGACCGTCGTGCATATAGGGTGCCGACAATGCCACATTGCGCAGCGTTGGTGTTTTGAAGCGTCCGGAGTCTAGACCATTGCCCGTCACTCCTGCTAACCCCGGATCATGGAAAAAAACGCTGTCCAAGCCGTTGTTTCGGAAGAGATAATCACTGAATTGCAAACCGGCCTCGCTGTGGCAGTGAAAACAATCCCCACCAAATTGACCGCCGGGGGTTACTTCGGGATCTCCTCCTTCCCTAAGAAACATCTCGTATCCTGCAAATTCGTCATCCGCAAGCGTCGCTTCCCCGCGTCGCCATTGGTCAAACTTTGAGTCGGCAGAAATCAGCGTTCGAAGGAACTGGGCAATGGCTTGAGTGGTTCGTTCAGCGGTGATGTCGCCAGGCCCAAAAGCGTGAGCAAACCGACTTGGATAATCGGTTTGGGTGGCAGCGTTTGGGGCATTTTTCAGCCGTGTAACGGCTTCATCCCATGGCAAGGCCATCTCGTCCGGATGCGAAACCGGTTCGAGAATCTGTTCTTCGAGGGAGGTCGTCCGACCATCCCAGAAGAAGGAAGTGGACCAGCCAATGTTTACAATGGCCATCGCATTTCGAAACCCTTGTGCTCCTGTGATTCCAGTGCTGTATTGATTCGGATCGGCGAATCCCGCGGACGGCAAATGACAAGAGCCACAGCTCATGGTGCCATCAGCAGAAAGGGATTTCTCCCAGAAAAGCAGCCGTCCAAGTTCAATTCCTTCCACCGTCAAAGGATTATCCTCGGGAATGTCCATTGGCGGGAAGAAGGGGGGGATTTCCAAGGCATAGGGTGTGGCAATGGCATCGCAAGGAGGATCGCACGAATCCGGATTGCACCGTTCACATCCCGTCAAGGAAATGAGGGTCAACGCAGCGATGAGTGTTTGCAGCTGCTTCGAATGCATCATTGCCGCGTGAGGTTCCAGGCGTCGTCCATCAAGTCCATCAATCGCCCCCCCAAAACAGTGCCTTGGGCATTGTGGGTGACCGGATCTTCGACGATATCAATGGCATCTTGCTCCCCAATCAATGCTCCGGCAGCATTGAAGTCAATCGTGAAGGCTGTGAGTTCTTGGCTTTCGATGGCGAAGGCATCCTCCAGTTCGAAGACCACCGTCCGGTAACTTTCGTCGGTTCCGCAATGGTAGGAAAGGGGTTCTATCAATTGTGCTCCGCTTTCGGTGGCGAATTTCCCTTCGTACTTGACAAATACATAGCCGGAGGACCAGGTCCAAAACATGCCGGCAGATCCAGGCACACTCAATGGATGATCGTTGGCGTAAGATGCAGGGTCGATGTCCGTATTGATTTCGGCCGGCAACCCCATGCCGAAGCGAATCGCATTGTAGGTATCAACATTTGCAGCCGTGGTAATTTTTTGACCGTGAATCCCGAAGTCCAAAAGAGCGACATCGTTGATTTCAAACCATTCGCCTCGTTCATTGCGAATTTCAATGGGAGCGATGTACATCTGCAAATTATCGATGCGAACAGGATGGCCCAAGTGGTCGGTTTGAACCGCTCCAACGGCACAATCCTCACCGTTCCATTGGAGGTTGAACTCCAGGCGAATCGTGCCCGGAATTTCTTGCTCATTCGGTTGGGGACGACAACCAACGAGCAGCAGGAATGCAAGAGCAAGAATGTCCAATCGAATTGTGAAGAAATTTTTGTGCTTTTCCATTGTGCATTATGGGTTCTCAAGATAAGACACCTAATTTGCTCTGAAGTTGCATTTTGGTAACAAATTCCGGTAAATCATGGCGCAAAACGTACGAGAAGGTCAGTTTTTCATTGTTCGGGCTTCTGCCGGCTCAGGAAAAACATTTCGCCTCGTTCAGGATTATCTCACTTGCTGCCTGCGCCACGATGACCCACACTATTTCCGACGAATTTTAGCCATCACCTTTACCAATAAGGCGGCGCAAGAAATGAAGGACCGCATTATGCAAGATGTTGTCGCGGTTTCTTTGGGCGAAGGGGCTATGTGGGAAACCCTTACCACCGCGCCTTCTGATGAAAATGCTGCCGCGCACTTGACGTTTCCACCAGGCGAAATCCAGCGTCGTGCACGCATGCTTTCCGAAGCGATGCTGCATCGGTACGAGGATTTCAGTGTGATGACAATTGACAGTTTTGTCAATCGTTTGGTGCGGAGTTTTTCGCGGGATCTCAAATGGGATGAAGAATTTCAGATTGAATTGGATGAAGACGCCCTTGTTGAAGCGGCCGTGACGCGGGTCTTGGATCGCGTGGGTCGGCCGGGAGAAGAGGCACTGACCCGATTGTTGGAGGGCTTTGTGCGCCAGCAGGTTGAGGAAGAGCGGAATGCCCAACTCAAGGCCCAGTTGGTCAAATTTGGCAAGCAGGTCACCAAGGAGAATATGCAGGTAGCCCTCAATGCATTGGATTCAGAGGTTTGGCACCCCAAACGATTGGATGAATACCGCAAAGCCATTCGAAAAACGCTGGCCGCGCAACGCAAGGAAGTGGTTGACAAAGCCAGAACAGCGCTTCAAGCGATTGAAGATCATGGATTGCAACCTTCCGATTTTTATTATTCGGATTTGCCGAAGTGGCTCGCTCGCGTTGCGAAAGGTGCAGGACGTAAGCCGCCAATGAGCAATCGTCTTTCGGGCCAGATTGAGTCTCAGGAATTCTTCAAAAAGAATGCCGCGTCGGATGTGATTCAACGAATTGAAGGCATCTTGCCGGATGCGCTTCAGGCGGTCGAGGCATGGCAAACCTTGTATGAAGGAGAATCAGGGGCCAAATTCAAACTGTTCGAGCATTTGCAGGAAAGGGTTAGTTTGATTGGCGTCTTGGGATTGATCCGAACGGAATTGGATGCGGTGCAGGAAGAACGCAACGTGCGCTTGCTATCCACATTGAACCGTGAAATTGCGACCATCGTCCGCGAAAATCCAGCTGCTTATATCTACGAACGCATTGGAAACCGTTACCAGCACATCTTCATCGATGAGTTTCAGGATACGTCCATTACGCAATGGCACAACCTTGTCCAACTGTTTGAGCACATCCTGTCAACAGGAAATATGGGAATGGTAGTTGGCGATGGCAAGCAAGCCATCTACCGCTGGCGCAATGGAAACTACGAGCAGTTGGAGGCCTTGCCCAAATTGATTGGTGATCCAGGGTCAGTGCTTGAAATGGCAGCGAGGATTCTTGAGCGGACCGAACAATCGGTCACGTTGGGGAAGAATTTTCGTTCCGGATCGGCCATCGTCGATTGGAATAACCGTTGGTTCGCCAAGATTCAAGAATCACTTCCTGAAGGGTTGAAATCGGTTTATGAAGGCTTGCGCCAAGACGCTGCCAAGTCTTTTTTGGGTCAAGTGGTCGTTCGCTCGCTGGTGGAAGCGGATGGCGATGAACGCATGGCCCAGCGCCATCGTTGGGTGCTGGATCGCATTGTGGCCCATACCGGCGGCAGCCTCAGCGAATCAGATGGAAAGCGCACATTCGTTCCCTCACAAGATCCTTCAGCGTTCGGACTGAAGGATGTCGCTGTGTTGATGCGGCGCAATCGCGACGGTGCCTTGCTTGCTCAGTATTTGTTGGATCACGGCGTTACACCCTGGACTTCAGAGAGCTTGCATTTGGGAAGACATCCTGCTCCCCGTGGCGTTGTTGCTGCGATGCGAATGGCGATGGAGCCTGAGGACCCCAAACATGTGGTCGAATTCACCCAATGTTTTTGTGCCATTCACAAAGAACACAATGAAGCCGAAATCCTCCAATCTCATTTGGATGAACGGAATTACCAAGACTCAGAAGGCCGTTCGTTTGTCAAGCATGAATTGAAGACGACTGATCTCATGGAGGCCATCGCACCGCTCTTGCAGATGAAGCAACACGCCTCGGAGCCTCTGACTACCGTGGTTGGCCATTGCTTTGAATCCCTAGGGTGGGGTCGGCTGTTCCCCGCGTACGCGGAGGGAATGCTCGAAGCAGCCCAAGAATTGAGCGTTCAGCGCAACGGAACGGTGCGCACATTTTTGGATTGGTGGGATCGAAAAGGGCACAAACGCAGCATTCGAGTCAGTGGAGGGAACGATGCGGTACAAATCATGACGCCGCACAAAGCGAAAGGCCTCGCCTTTCCAGTGGTTATTGCACCCGTCATCGACTCGGATTTCACCAAATTCAAGGATGAACTGCCCGTGTTGTTGGATGCTTCAGCGTATGGTCTGCCAGCAGCCTTGCTGCGCGATTCGGATTTGAAGGATACGCCATTGAACACAATTCGCGAAGAGGAGATTGGTCGCACGCAATTGGATGCGTTCAACATTGCCTACGTCGCAATGACTCGCGCGATCGAGCGCTTGGATGTGTTGCTGGAATTCAAGAGTGAGCCGGAAGAAACAGCGACAACAAAGAGTCTTTCGCATGCCCTCTGGAAGGCTTGGAAGGAGGAGTTTTCGGAAGCTTTTCAGGATAACGCGCGATCCGTGCATGGCCAATTGGACCGAAAATCGTTCGAAGAAGCAGCTTCACCCGATGCACCCATTGAACGCTTAAATCCAAAGCTAGTACTCGGGCAATCCTACGAACAGCTGGTGGCTCGACCCAAGGCACACTGGTCGGAGCCCTTGCCCTCTGGTGAGATGAGTCCGAGGGATTTTGGAAACGCCGTCCACGGTGTGCTTAGCGAGGTGGTGGTTCGAGAAGATTGGGGAGCTGTCAAAGAACGACTGATGCGCACGGCCTTGCTTTCGCCCGAGCATCGCTCGATCATTGGCAATTCCGTCGAGACGGTTCTTCGGCACCCAGAAATGCAGCGGTTTTTTGAAGCACCGCATGCCCATGTATTTGCCGAACGGGCATTGCGTTTGACCACAGGAAATGTTGGACGACCCGATCGTGTCGTGCAACTGGAAGGGGTCTGGCACGTCATTGATTACAAGACGGGTCAACCGCAGTCGGAACATGCAAAACAGGTGCGGGATTATTGCGATGCTTTATCAGGGGGTTCTGCCTCACACAACGTATACGGATGGGTGTTCTATACCTCTGAAATGTGTTTGGAACAAGTGCTGGATTGATTCCAACTGCCTGAAGGTCTTGTTTTTAAATTGAGCGCTGTACCTTGCTTCCCTAGCTCGGAATCATGAAGCTATTACCTTTTTCATTTCGCCAGATTTCTCTGGGAATCTTCACTTTTTGGAGCGTTGTTTTTTTGATGGGTTTTGAAGCGAATGCGCAAACGGGGGCCAACGGAGGACCGTTGTTTCAGAAAGGCTTTCCGGTACCGCAAACCCATGCGGCAGAGGGTGGCGAAATTCGTGCGGAGGCGTGTGCCCCTGCGACTGCGCTGCGAGATCTGGAATGGAACAATGTTCGCGCTCTCATTGAAAATGCCGGAGCACTCTGGTACAACAGGGCCATCGACAAAGGTGCTTTCATGGTGCCCAAGGAAGAAGGCGTTTCGGTTGTTTATGGAGGTGCTTTGTGGTTGGGGGGAATCAGTCCCGATCAGCAATTGAAATTGGCTGCGGTCCGGTATCGAAATACGGGAAACGATTTTTGGCCGGGTCCATTGACCAATACAGGAGCCGCCGAGGTGGGTCCCTCAGTCTGCGAGCAGTACGATCGATTTGCCATTTCGCAAAGGGCCGATGCCATGCGTCATCGGCAGTATTTTGACTGTGCAGGGGATCCTGATTGTGACATGGAAGAGCAGTTTCCAACAGGCTATAGCATTCCGTCTTACTTCTTTGAATATCCGGCGCACGGAAATGTCAGTTTGAACCAAGATTTTTACCTGTCGCCGTTCTATGATTACGACGGAAACGGCTTTTACGATCCGTCTGCTGGGGATTATCCCTGGTACGATTTCCTCCAGGAAATTGACTGTGCAGAGCGCCGCCGCCAGGACCCTGTCCCGCTGTACGGCGACCAGACGTACTATTGGATTTTCAATGACAAAGGAAACATCCACTCGGAGTCGCAGGGCGAGCCGATTGGAATGGAAATTCGAGCGCAAGCCTTTGCTTTCTCGACCAACGATGAGGTCAATAACATGCAGTTTTACAACTACGTGTTGATCAACCAAGGAACTCAAACCCTTACCGAGACGTATTTCGCTCAATGGGTAGACTGTGATTTGGGAGGGCACGTGGATGACTACGTAGGCGTGGATGTAAACCGCGGGTTGGGCTACTCATACAATGGCGACGCGTTCGATGAAGCAACGAGCTATTCGATTGGATACGGCGAGAATCCGCCGGCCATGGGGGTGGATTTCTTTGAAGGTCCTTACCAAGATGCGGATTCCATTGACAATCCCCTGACCACCAACTTCAGTGATGCCATCGATTCGTTGGGCATTCCATACCAAGGCATTGGCATTGGCTATGGAGATGGAATCATTGACAACGAGCGCTATGGAATGCGGAAGTTCATTTACTACAACTGGAATTTCGGCATCAATGGCCAGCCGACGCTTGCAGCGCAGTATTACAATTACATGCGTGGTTTTTGGAAGAACGGCCAGCGCATGGCCTATGG